>SUWN01000004.1 GCA_015061465.1 Treponema bryantii
CAATTGTTTGTTACGACAAAATGATTGAAGAAGGAATTAGTCCTGAATATGCTACAAAATTTTTGATGCACGGTTGGAACGTTATTTGTGAAGCTCTTAAATGGGGTGGAATTACAAATATGATGGACCGTCTTTCTAATCCTGCAAAAATTAAGGCTAATGAACTTTCAAAACAAATTAAAAAATTGCTTGCTCCACTTTATCAAAAACACATGGATGACATCATCAGTGGTGAATTCTCTAAAACTATGATGGTAGACTGGGCAAACAAAGATGTTAACCTTCTTACTTGGCGTGAAAACACTGGTAAACTTGATTTTGAAAAGAACGCAGAAGCAAGCGACGAAATTTCTGAACAAGAATTCTTTGATAAAGGTATTTTGATGGTTGCTATGGTAAAAGCTGGTTGTGAACTTGCTTTTGAAACTATGGTTGACGCTGGAATTAAAGAAGAAAGTGCTTATTATGAATCTTTGCACGAAGTTCCATTAATTGCAAACCTTATTGACCGCAAACGCTTGTACGAAATGAATCGTGTTATTTCTGACACAGCTGAATATGGTTGTTACTTGTTTGCAAATGTTGCAGCTCCAATGATGGCAAAAGATTTAATGCCTTCTTTGCACACAGACGTAATTGGTAAAGGTTTGGATTGTAAAGATTGCGCTGTTAGCAACGGTGAACTAGTTGACGTAAACGCTGAAATCCGCAACCATCCAATCGAAGTAGTTGGAAGAAAATTGCGCGCTTACATGACAGCAATGAAACCAGTCCTGTAGCGCAAGAAGAATCCATTTTTTACCGAACGGGCATTTCGCTTGCGCTTCCAGTTTTGCTTTCGCAAAACTGGTACGTTGCTTTATAACTAGAGTCGCAGGTGAAATAAATTAGCAAAAAAAATCCTCGAATTATCGGGGATTTTTTGTTTTAACAAATATAAAGCGTAAGCAAAATTAACGAACGCCTATCAAAAAGGTAAAAACCAACACACGTACAAGTCCTGTAGCGCAAGAAGAATTCATTTTTTACCGAACGGGCATATTACTTGCGCTTCTAGTTTTGCTACGCAAAACTAGTTCATCGGTTCTAAACTTGAGGCAAAGGCAAAACAAAATAAAGTGCAGGCAAAATTAACGAGCGCTTACTAGAAATGTAAAAACCAACCCACGTACAAGTTTTGTAGCGCAAGTGTTTGTGCGTTTTTTTACCGAGCATGAGTTTTACTTGCGCTTCCAGTTTTGCTTTCGCAAAACTGGTATGTTGCTTTATAACTTGAGGCGTAGGCAATATTAATGAACGGTAACAAAAGTTCAGAAGCCTACGCCCTTGTACCAATACCACTCGTAATTATTTCTCAAATAAGATGCATTTTGAGATTCGTCTGTAACATCAATTTCTGAGCCATTAGAATAGTCACTGTTATACGTGTAATACCAATCATTAGTGTCTTCAAAAGTTACAGTTTGTAGATTATAACAATCGTAGAAAGCATGGGTTCCAATTTTTGTAACACTTGCTGGGATTGTAATATTTTCGAGTGAGTTACAGTATGAGAAAGCATAAGGTTCGATATTAACGAGTCCATCAGGTAAAATAATATTTGTTAAAGCATAACAGTCCCTAAAAGTATTTTCTTTAATGGATGTAAGGTTTCTTGATAAATTTACGGAAGTTAGATTATAACATCCAGCAAATGCCTCGCTTCCCATTGTTGTAACACTATCTGGAAGTTTTATATTATTTAAATTTGAACACCCCCAAAAAGCAGAATCACCAATATGAGTTATATTTTCAGATATTTCTAAATCGCCACTAGCAGAAGGATATGCTAACAATGTTGTTTTATCTTTATTTAGTAGCATAGAACCATCATCTGAATTTGAATAATATTCATTATTTGTTGCAACTGAAAAATTTAAACTAGTACAATAATAAAAAGCAGAGCTAGCAATTGTAGTGACACTTGTAGGAATTGAAATATTCGTTAAAGAAGAACAACCATAAAAAGCCAAATGTCCAATATTTTCTAGAGTTTCTGGTAATGTTATGTTCAATAAATTTGAACAATAATAGAATGTAGTATTTTCAACAGAGGATATACTACTTGGTAGTTCAATATTTTGTAGGGAATAACAATACCAAAAAGCTGAATCTCCAACAGAAGTAACTCCATTAGGAATATTTATTTCTGTTAAATTACTACAATCTGAGAAAGCGCTATTTCCAATGGATGTAATACTATTAGGAAGTTCTACTTTTGTTATTAAAGATTGAGCAAAAGCTCCATCGCCAATAATTTGAACGGTAGAAGGAATTGAAATCTCACCTTCTGCACTTGGATAAGAAAGTAAATTTGTTTTGTCTTTGTTATAAAGAATTTTTTTATCGTCAGATGATGAATAATATTGGTTGTTAGAATCAACATTAAAGGTTGTTAAATTAATACAACCTTGGAATGCGGCACTTTCAATTGAAGTAACACTTGCAGGAATATTGATAGTAGTTAAGTTTGTACAAGAAACATATGCTCTGTATCCAATTGTGGTAATGCTATCAGGAAGTGTTACTTCTGAAATTTTACAATTATAGAATGCATCTGAACCTATGTAATTTACATTATTAGGAATATTTATACTTTCTAAATTGTAACAATTATGGAAAGCATTGCTTTCAATAGTTGTTACACTATCTGGAAGGTTGATATTTGTTAATGCGTAGCACTCTTGAAAAGCACCATAGCCAATTAATGTAATCCCGTCTGGAATAGTTACATCAGTTAGATTATGACACCATGCAAATGTGTAAGATTCAATTGATGTAATACTCTCAGAAAGCTCAATGCTTGTTAGAGAAGTACAATTATAAAAAGTATCGCATCCTATGGAAGTAACGCTATTAGGAATATCAATGCTTGTTAAACCAGAATAACTAAATGCATTGTATTCTATTGTTTCGACACTTTCAGGGATTGTTATATTTGTCAAACTTGAACATCCTTCAAAAGCTTGGTATCCAATAGTTTCTACACTTTCAGGAATTGATATTGATGTAAGGTTATTACAGTTTGCAAATGTTCGTGGCCTAATGGAAGTAATACTATCTGGAAGAGTTACAGATTCAAGACTTGTACAATAGTTGAAAAGCTCGTTTCCAAGGGATGTTACACTGTTAGGAAGTTCAATATTTGTTAAAGAAGAACAGTCGCTGAATGCACCGTATCCAATAGAAGTAACGCTATTAGGGATTGTTATATTTGTCAAACCAGAACATCCTAAAAAAGCTTGCTCTCCAATGGAAGTAACATTGTCTGGAATCTCAATATTTGTTAAAGAATAACATCGTACAAAAGCACCTTGTTCAATCGAAGTAACGGTATCAGGAATTTCAATGTTTGTTAATTTTTCACAATCAAAAAATGTTCTCATTTCTATAGTACTAATGGTGTCTGGAAGTTGTACTGTTTCTAAGTTTGTACAACCAAAAAAGGTTTCATATCCTATATCTGTTACTGAGTTTGGAATGATAACACTTGTCAAATTTTCACACTGAGAAAAAGCTCCAATTCCAATAGATGTTATATAATTTGGAATTGTTATATCTCCACTAGCTGAAGGATAGGAATGTATAGAAGGCTTGTCTTTATATAATAGAATTTTTCTATCGTCAGAGGAAGAATAATATTGATTATCAGGATCAACGATAATTTCTGTTAATTGTGTACAGCCAGCGAATATATAAGCATCAAAAGAATAAACATTTTCGGGTATAGTTATGCTTTGTAAATTTTTATTTGATTGAAATCTTCCCTCGATAGATGTAATTGTTTCTGGTAAAATTAGAGTACCAATGTTACAAGTTGAAAAGTAATTTGCAGGAAAAACACTTAATCCTGTTGCTATACTTAAATCAAGATTTACTTTTGCACTTGAATTATCTCGTAAAGCGTTTGCTATATCTCTGATAGTACTACTGTAGATATTTCCTTCTACCATGATATTGTGTGGGCCTTCACCTTGAAGTGCTAAAATTGTATCAGCAACGTTATATGCGTCTGTAACAATTACGCCTTCTAAAACCCATTTTGCAACAAAAGTTCTATCTTCCCCAGAGAAGGTGTCTGGTAATACTGGTTCCCATCGTAAGAAATCAAATCCTTCTTTTTCAAGATTAGTTGGTTGTTCAATTGGCGTCCAATATTTTCTAATCAAAGTATCAATTAATGAACCATCATCATTTTCAAAAGTGAAAGTAACATATTTTCTATCATAATAAATATTTATTTCTGTTTTATTATCATCTGTGATAGTTTTTTGTTCAAAATCCTGTGAAGTAAATCCTTCATAATTAAACGCTGTTGCTTGTGTTGGATAATCAGCTTTTCCATAGAGCGTTTCTGTTTTATAAAGCGAATACTCATTATCTTCTAGATTTTCTTGCCAATGGTATACTTTGTATTCAAAAGTCGGAATCTTTTCCCATTTTGCAACAAAACAAACATTTGTTGTAATTTTATATACACCTGGTTCAGCCTTTACTTCTCCATCATACCAACCTTCAAAAGTGTAGTCTTCGGAAAAAAGTTCGGGTAGTTCTTCTTCTGTCAAAATAGTGTTTATAGGTATTTTTTTTGTTTTTGGTGGATTTCCATAACTACTTTTATAAGTAATTTTGCAAGGGCGTGGTTCAATTACACAAGAAGAAAAATCAAATAAAAATAAAAAAATGCTTGCCGCAAAAAAAAATTTTTTAAAAGAATATTTCACTGGTTACTCCTGAATTTGTATAACAAACTAATATCTTCAATTATATACCAAAAAAGGAGTAGCGCAAGAAGAATTCGTTTTTTACCGAACAGGCATATTACTTGCGCTTCTAGTTTTGCTACGCAAAACTAGTTCATCGGTTCTAAACTTGAGGCAAAGGCAAAACAAAATAAAGTGCAGGCAAAATTAACGAGCACTTATCAAAAATGTAAAAACCAACCCACGTACTAGTTTTGCTTATTGCAAAACTAGAGGCGTAGGCAAAATTAACGAACGGTAACAAAAGTTCAGCAGCCTACGCCAGCAAAACTGGTACGTTGCTTTATAAGATTGAAGGTGTAAGCAAAATTAACGAGCGCTTATCAAAAATGTAAAAACCAACTCACGTACAAGTTTTGCTTATTGCAAAACTTGAGGCGTAGGCAATATTAATGCACGGTAACAAAAGTTCAGAAGCCTACGCCTTTAGTAAAGCTGCAAATGGATTGTAAGTGTCGCCGTCATCATCTTGGTTAGACAAATATTTTGCGGCAGTTTTGTCTTGTTCTACGCTTGTTGCAGTTTTGAGCGAAATGCGTTTATTTTCAACATCGATTTTTTCAATAACAACAGAAATTGTTTGGCCGATGTTGTAAACTTTCTTTAAGTTTGTATTTGCACTTACATCTTCAAGTTCAGAAATATGAAGCAAACCGTCAATTCCACTTTCCAAATTTACAAACAAACCAAAGTCCGCAATTCTCGAAATTTTTCCGTCAAATTTTGTGCCAACTTTATAGCGATTTTCGATAGTGTCCCATGGATTTTCCATCAACGCTTTTAAACTTAAAGTAACGCGTTCGTTTTTCCAGTCAGTTTTTACAACCATAAGTTTTAATTCCTGACCTTCCTGAACATATTTTGAAACATCGTCCACTCTGTCTAAAGAAATTTCGCTAGCAGGAAGCAACGCTCTAAATCCCATTACATTTACAAAGGCACCAAAATTCTGAATAGATTCAACAACGCCTTCTACAATCGAACCTTCTTTAATTTGACCAGCAAGATTCAACATTTTTGCGTCGTATTCCATTTCGCCAATTGCTTTATTAGAAACAAGCACATCTTTTCCGTCGTTTTTGAACTCGCTAATCATAAAAGTCAAATGTTTTCCAACATAAAAACTTGCTTCTTCTTTGTTTCTAAATCCCATTTGCGAATAAGGACAAAAAGCTCTTGTTCCACCGATTTTTACTTCAAAACCGCCCTTGATTTCTTTTTCAACGTGACCTTCCACAGGAATTCTATTTTTCCAAGCGTTTTCAATCATGGATTTATCAGCTTTTTCACCAGCAATTTTTGTAGTAAAACGCATTTCCCCGTGAATTTCACCAGTAAAATAAACTTTGATTTTATCGCCTTCTTTTACAGAAACATCGCCATTTTCATCCGCAAGTTCCGCTTTATCCAAAACACCTTCGCTCTTAGCACTCAAATCCAAAAAAATCGTATTGTCAGTAATCGCAACAATTTCAGTTTCAAACGCCTGCCCAATTTCAAATCTATTTTTCACAAAAACACCTCGATAAAAATATATTAAACCATTTTACAACAGCCATTCTTTTTTTACAATGTATTATGGCGCTTAATCCTGCTTTTCGGGGTTCCGCTTTCGCTCCAGCCGCTTCCTTCGGTCGTAAACTTCCTCAGTCCAGTGGCAGCAAGCTCCCCTACAATCAGGGCGAAAAGAATATATATACTTTTTACAATAAAAATGGTATAATAAAACCATGTCTAAGTGTATTGTTTTTGTAAATCAAAAGGGTGGAGTTGGAAAAACAACATCTGCTATAAATATTGGTGCTTATATTGCTTTAGCTGGTAAAAAAGTTCTTCTTGTAGATTTTGACTCACAAGGAAATATGTCGAGTGGTGTTGGTGTTTCCAAAGATAAACCAACTGTCTATGAACTTTTGGCAGGAATGGTAAAACCAGAAGACGCAGTAAAACATACGCCTGTTCAGAATTTAGATGCAATTAGTGCTTCCATAGATTTGTCTGGTGCTGCAATCGAACTTGTAGACCAAGAAAACCGCGAATATTTCTTAAAAAACGCGCTTGAACCATTAAAATCGCAATATGATTATATTTTAATAGATTGTCCACCTTCATTAGGATTATTGACATTAAACGGACTTGCTGCGGCAGATTCTGTTTTAGTTCCAATGCAATGTGAATATTTTGCGCTCGAAGGAATTACACTTCTTTTGCAAACTGTTCAAAAAGTTCAAAAAGAAATCAATCCTAAATTGGAAATCGGTGGAATTTTCTTCACAATGTTTGATTCAAGAACTCGTCTTGCACAAGATGTTGTAATGCAAGTTAAATCATATTTTAAAGACGTTGTATTCAATACAATTATTCCTAGAAACGTTCGTCTTTCAGAAGCTCCTTCACACGGACTTCCAATTTGTAAATATGATCCAACTTGTATTGGCGCAAAAAGTTATGAAAAACTTGCAGAAGAGGTAATTCGTCGTGGCTAAAACAGGATTAGGAAAAGGGCTTGGAGCATTACTTTCAGAAAATGTAAACATCGAAGCTGCTCCACAAACACAAAGTGTTATTAAAGAAATTAACACAAAAGCAACAAGTTCATCAAATACAAATATTCCGTCTTGTATTACCGTAGATAAAAACGGTGCATTATGGATTGACCCAGCTCTTTTAAAACCTAATCCACATCAACCTCGTAAAGAATTTGACAGTAAAAAATTAGAAGAACTTTGTGAATCAATCAGAGTTCATCAAATCTTAGAACCAATCATCATCGAGCAAATTTCCGAAAAAGAATTTTACATAATAGCAGGCGAGCGAAGAACTCGCGCTGCAAAAATGCTCGGTTTGACACAAGTTCCAGTTCAACTTAGAAAATTTGACGAACAACAAAAATTGGAACTTGCACTTATAGAAAATATTCAACGTGCAGATTTAAATCCAATCGAAGAAGCAACTGCGTATTACAACTTAATTCAAATGGGCGATTTAAGTCAGGACGAAGTTGCAAAACGCGTAGGAAAAAATCGTTCCACAGTTGCAAACTCAATTCGTTTGTTAAAATTACCAGATGATATGCAAAAAGCGCTTATGAATGGCCAAATTACTTCAGGACACGCGCGCGCATTATTAATGGTAAAAACAGATTCAGATATGCGCATCCTTTTTGGAAAAATCATCGGTTCAAATCTTTCAGTGCGCGAAGCAGAAGAACTCGCTGGTAATTACAACAACGGTGGAAGAGCCGCTGCCAAAAAGAAAGACGCAAAAAAAACTCCACCAAAAGACCCAGATATTCAAAACTTTGAACAAGAACTAAGAAATATTTTTGGCGTAAAAGGAATCAACTTCAAAGGTTCTATGGACAAAGGTTCCATTCAAATCGACTTCGCTTCAAGAAAAGACTTCGACAGAATCTACAACGTACTGCTTAATTCAGAATTAAGAATTAAGAATTAAGGGCGCAGGTTTCTGTGGGTTTTATACCGTAAATTTATTTTACCTGCGCCTCAAGTTTTGTGTAGACACAAAACTTGTACGTACATTGGGAAAAATTCATATACGATAAAAAACTATTGTACGCTTGCGCTCGCTCTTCCAGCTTTGTACAAACAAAACTGGTTCATGTTTTCTGAGCCCGTGGTACAAGCAATCCCCATGTTCTGTAAAAAATTAATGTAAAATCGACACGCGTACTTGTTTTGCCCTGCAAAACAAGAGGCGCAAGTAAAATCTATGTACGGTAATAAATGTTTAATCACTTGCGCCCAAGGTACCTAACAAAATCTGGTTCGCTGAGTGGACGTGAATAGAAGAAACCTTGGGCTTGATCACAGTCAATTGATTTTAAGAAATCGCGTTGTTCTTTTGTTTCTACGCCTTCAAATACTGTTTCTTTATTTAGAGTTTTACTTAAATTAATTAACAATTCCAAAACACTTTCTGATTCTTTGTTTGAAACGCCCTCGGAATTGGTAAAAGATAAAAGGAATGTTCTGTCAAATTTTAGAACATCAACAGGAATTCTTGTAATCATATTTAATGAAGATTCGCCGCTTCCAAAATCGTCCATGGCAACTGTAAAACCTTCTTTGTGTAACAAATCTGTAATTTCTTTTAGGGTATTGTTATCCATAAAAGAACGTTCGATAATTTCAACTTGAATTAGACTTGGAGGAAATGAATATTTATTAAAAATTGTCATAAAATCATGCATGAATTTTTCTGGTTTAGAATGATTTCTTGACATATTTACCGAAATTGGAACGACATCTTTTCCTGCATCAATTTGGCGTTGAATAAAATTAAAAACTTTATTGTAAACATAAAAGTCTAATTTTGTAATAAATCCGTTGCGTTCAAAAAGAGGAATAAAATCGCTTGGCGCCATTAAACCAAATTTTGGACTGTTCCATCTAACTAAAGCTTCTGCACCAACAATTTTGTCTGTTGCTAAATCAACTTTTGGTTGGTACATAACAAAGAACTCTTCATTTTCCAAAGCTTGTTCCATGTTATTTTCGATGTATTGCTCTTTGTTTGTTTTGTTCAAAAGTCTTGAATTATAAATAGAATATTGTTTGAGCATGTTGTCTTTAATCGTGCTTTTTGCAAAAGAAGCTTGTCCAATTAAAGCTTGAATTGTAACATTTTTATTTTTTCCGTCTGGTAAAACAAATGAAATACCGAATTTAGGAATAAAAGGAACATCTAAATTTTTAATTTTTGCGTTTACTTCATCAACATTTTTCTGAAAAACTTTCATTGCTTGTTGTACGGAAGAAATCTTTACAAATGAATAAAAATGGTCTGCAAATCCTCTTCCCATAATTCCGTTTACATTTTGAATCTGCTTATTCAAAACTCTAGAAAATTGAATAATTATTTTATCAGCAACAAGTTCACCGTAGTTTTGATTGATAAATTTAAAACCACGTATGTCAGATTCAATCAACATAAATTTGCTGTTTGGATGAAATTTCATTATTCGTTTTGCTTCGCGTTCAAATTTTTCTCGTGTCCAAAGTTTTGTTAGTGGGTCAATTGGAGTTGTAACTCTCTGATGTTTAAAGAAGAGGTTTGTAATATAAATTTCTGCAGAAATAAAAAACAAAATACTTACTAGAATGATTAAAAATAAAATTCGGCTGCTTTTATTAATAATATTTGGTAATTCTTGAATTTGAGAAGTTGGAATTGAAAGTCCTACAATCCAGTTTGTTCCAGGAACAGGTGTAATTGTCAATTCAATATCTTCATTTCTTGTGTTTTGTGTATGGAAATAGCCAATTTTTTCGTGAGAAAGGAATGTTGATGAAATATATTGGTAACGTTCATCTGTTGGTTCAAAAGATTTTAGTATGTAACTGCTATCAGGATGAGTAATAAATCTTCCTTTGCTATCCATCAAGAATGCGTAACCTTTTGTTCCAATTTTAACGTTAGAAACAAAATCAGCCAGTGTAGAAACTGAAATAACTTGTGCAATAATTCCTGTCGGTTTAGAGTCTTTGTCATAAATCATTTTTGAAATATAAAAAACTGTATCACCGGTTCCTTTCTGATATTCTGGGTCAGAAATATTGTATAAAGAAAAATCTTTTTTATGCGCATCAACAATTTCTTTTGTTTCAATTTCGCGGATTAATCCATTGCTGATATAAGCTTTGTAATCGAAAGTAACGTATGCAATGCTGTTTATTTTGCTTGGAATTCTTGGGTGTAATTCCTGCAATTGTTTATGAATAATATTTACGTCTCCAGTTTCTAAAGAATCTATGTGTGAATAAGAATCTATGATTGTAAAGTAATCCATTAAACAGAATTTTATTGCTTCTGAATACCCACTTACAATATTTTCGCAATCTAATTTTGTTTGTTTGTGAGCTTGTTCTAATATTTTGTTAGAAACAATTCTGTTAAAAACTAAAGTAATAATTAGAATAAAAGAAACAGCAACAATTGTGAGTACAGTTTTTTCAGTTTGAGAATCGAGGTAAAATTTTCGCTTCTTCTTTTTCTTTGCCATGCAAAGAGTAATTATAACACAAATATTTTAATTGTAAATTTTTATTTAAAAATATGAGGAAATATAGGAAAAAAACGCAGAATTTTTCATTTTTTGGACATATTAACTATAGGGGGAAATATGAACGAAGATGAAGATTTTATTGTAGCGATTGCAAAAGAAAAATTTGGAATTGATTATTTGTATCCTTGGCAAAGATTGATAATCGCCAATATTTTGGATGCGTACGAATATTTTAAAATGTGCGAGTCGATGTCCAAAGAAGAAAAAGAAAACTTTTATAAAGAAAATTCTGATTCCTTTTGTAGAGGACGACAAATTGTTCTTTTACCAACGGGCGCGGGAAAATCAATGTGTTTTCAAGTTCCGGCGTTTGTTTTGGATGGACCAACTCTTGTGATTTATCCACTATTGGCTTTGATGAGCGACCAAAAACGACGAATGGAAGAATCGCAATTAGATTGTGTTGTTTTTAGAGGCGGACAAACTGTAGAAGAAATTGAAGAAAATTTTTGCAGAATTCAAAACGGTACCAAAATCATCCTTGCAAATCCAGAAGTTTTGCAAAACCAACATTTGCTCTCGCGTCTTTCTACAATAAAAATAAAGCATATCGCCATAGACGAAGCGCATTGTGTAAGTGAATGGGGCGATTCTTTTAGGCCATCGTATTTGCAATTGGGAAAAATCATCAAAGTTTTAAATCCACCGATGATAACTGCATTTACGGCGACAGCTTCTCCGCAAGTTCTAGAAAGAATGTCAGAAATTTTATTCGATGGGCAAGCTCACGTTGTTAGGAGCGAAAGTGACAGGCAAAATATTCACTATTATGTAAAAAAAGCGGCTTGCAAGAAAAAAGAAGCGTTAAAATTGGCACTTACAGAAGAAAAACCAATGATTATTTTTTGTGGAACAAGATTTAACGCGGCCGATATGGCAAAAGAATTAAACGCATTTTTTAATAAAAAAGTCGCGCAATTTTATCACGCGGGTTTTGAAAAATCAGAAAAAGAAAGAATAGAACAATGGTTTTATAACAGCACCGATGGGATTCTTTGCGCGACTTGTGCTTATGGAATGGGCGTGGACAAAAAAAACATAAAAACTGTTGTTCATTTGGAAGCTTCTACTACAGCCGAAGCCTATATTCAAGAAGCGGGTCGCGGTGGTAGAGACGGAAGTGTAGCAAAAGCGATTTTGATTTGGAGTTTGGAAGATAGTTTGAAATTTGATTCGTTTGGAAAAAACTCACGCCAATATTCTATGAAAATTTTTGCAGAAACAACAGAATGTCGGCGTCAAGTTTTATTAAACGCACTTGGAGCAGAACAAGCAGTGTGTAGTGGTTGCGATGTTTGTGATGAAAAAAACGGTATAAAAGAAAAAGATGAGCCTTCAGATTGGCAAATTGCACTAAAACTTATAAAAAAATACAAGAATTTTTATAAGCTAGAAACTTTACAAGAAGAATTAACTTTTAGAATGAATAAATATTTTGTAAAAACGTTCGGTAAGAAATTCTGGAATCACAACGACAGCAAAGAAGTGGTAAGGCAAATTCAGAATTCGGAATTCAGAATTCAGAGAAAGTTGTCGCGCGGATTTTCTCGTTCTAGACGAAACTCACGAAAAAAAAGAACATAGGAGTTTTGAAAGCGGTAATTTTTCTTTGATTCTTATTCTTCTTCAGAATCTTCTTCTTGAGTTACAACTGGAGTTTTTTCTTTAACAACTTTTTCTTTTTTTGCTTTTGGTTTTTTCTTGTATTTAGAAACAAATTGAGTAAAAGCGATTACTAAAACCATTGCAACAACAGTTATAATCACTAGAGGATTTTTTATTATTTGTAAAATAATTTCTAAAAATTCGGATGTTTGCATAGTTTTATTATCGGAGTTTTTTTTCAAAATATGACTTGAAAGAGAAAAGGTATTTCATTACTGTAAATAATATGATTGGAATTGTTGATTATAATGCGGGTAATATAAAAAGTGTTGAACGTGCGCTAACTGCATTAGGTATTTCTTACGTTATTTCTAAAAATCCAGAAGATTTAAAAGATTGTTCAAAATTGATTTTTCCGGGAGTAGGCGAGGCTGCTTATGCTATGGATCAATTAAAAAAATCTGGATTTGATGTTTTTTTGCGTAATTGGGTAAAAGAATCTAAACCTTTGTTAGGAATCTGTTTGGGTTCACAAATCATTTTTGAGTATTCTGAAGAAGGCGATACTCAATGTCTTGGTTTTATAAAAGGAAAAATCAAACATTTTAATTCGTTAGATGATTCAATGGTAAAAAAAGGAATCAAAATTCCTCACATGGGATGGAATAATATTACTGAACAAAACGGTGGTTCAAAAATTTTGGCAAATGTTCCAAAGGATTCGGATTTTTATTTTGTTCACTCGTATGTAATTTGCCCAGAAGATAAATCTGTTGTAAAAGCAACTGCTGATTATGAAGTTCAAGTTCCGGCTGTGATTCAGTGTGGAAATATTTATGCGTGTCAGTTTCATCCAGAAAAATCGGGTGAAAAAGGAATGATGATTTTACGCAATTTTTGTGAGGATTAATCAAAATGTTAAAAAAGAGAATAATTGTTTGTCTTGATGTAAAAGACGGAAGAACAACAAAAGGTGTAAAATTTCAAAACAATATTGATATTGGCGATCCTGTTCAAATGGCACGAGAATATTACAAACAAGGCGTAGATGAACTTGTTTTTTACGATATCATCGCTTCTGCAAGAGGACGCGGGCCAATTTTGGATTTAATTTCTAGAGTTGCAAGTGAAGTTTTTATTCCATTTTGTGTTGGTGGCGGAATTGGTTCTGTGGATGATATTCGTTCAACAATTCTTGCTGGTGCAGAAAAAGTAAGTTTGAATTCACAAGCAGTTTTAAAACCTGAATTAATCAAAGAAGGCGCTGCAATTTTTGGAAATCAATGTATTGTTTTGGGAATGGATGCTGCAAAAGATGAAGCAATGCCAAGTGGTTACAGAGTTTATATAAACGGTGGACGCGTAAAAACCGATTTGGATGCACTTGAATGGGCAAAAAAAGCAGTTGATTTGGGAGCTGGAGAAATCGTTTTAAATTCAATGGACGCAGACGGAACAAAAGACGGTTACGAAATCAACTTGACTAGAATGATTGCAGAAAATGTTTCTGTTCCTGTAATTGCAAGTGGCGGTGGCGGAACTCCAGAACATTTAGCACAAGCATTAACAGAAGGAAAAGCTGACGCTGCGTTGATTGCAACAATGGTTCATTCGGGGCAATACACAGTAGGCGCAATTAAAGAAAGTCTAAAAAATCAAGGCGTGCCTGTACGTTTGTAATATTTAAAACAAGGTTTTTGAATGATAGAGTGGGTTTGTCCAACAATAGATGTTCTTCCTCAGATAAAAAAAGCTGCTCAAATCAATGCGCAACAAGGCAACGATATGTCGGCAGCAAATCTTTTTTTGTACAGAAACAAATATAACACACAAATTTGTTTGACTTCCGAATTCCTTTTTAGAAAATATAAATCCGATGGTGTTGTTTTTTACGGCGTTCCTTTGTTCTTAAAAGAATTTAGCGAGCAGGAAAAAAAACAAAAGATGAAAGAAGCAATCGATTTGCTTGATAAATCGACGTTTGAACCAAGTCTTTTGTTTTTTCACGTTTGCGAAAAACAACTTGATTTATTAAGAGAAATCTATCCAGAAAAAATCGATATGGTGCTGAACAGAGATTTGTTTGATTACATTTATTTGCGTGATGCTTTGGCAAATCTGCCCGGTTCAAAATATCATAAAAAGAAAAATCACATTTCAAAATTCTCAAAAAAATATCCGGACGCAAAAATTGTTCCGCTTGATTCTACAAATGTAAAAGATGCGTGGGCGGTAGAAGAAGAATGGTTCAATCAAGCAAAAACTCAAGGTGAACTTCCTGCAAGTATTATTTACGAATATGATGTTATAAAAGAAGCGTTGGAAAATTTTGAATCTTTGGGATTTCAAGGTCAAATTATTTACATTGACGAAAAACCGATTGCGATGACAGTCGCTTCTGCTACAAAAGATGATACAATGGACATTCATTTTGAAAAAGCACTTATGCCTTTTGCGTTAGACGGTGCGTATGCGTTTATAAACAAATCTTTTGCCAACACTTTTAATCAAACTTACATCAATCGTGAAGAAGATTTGGGAATTGAAGGCTTAAGAAAATCTAAACTTTCGTATTATCCTGCATTTTTATTGGAAAGATGGATTGTAAAAATCGATTTGTAATTAATCCATGATGATGATTTCTACACGGCGATTTCGGCTTCGGCCTTCTTCTGTTTCGTTTGAAGCAACAGGCTCTGTAGAACCTTTTCCTTGTGTAAAAATATGATATTCATCTCTTAAACCAAGTTCTATCAAATAAGAGGCAACGCTTTGAGCTCGTTCTTCAGAAAGAATTTGGCGTGCGTTTTCAGTTCCGCGTTCTGCACAATGACCTGTGATTAATAAATCGTTGGAATAATTTTGCAAAAGTTGTGCGATTTTTTCTAATTTGTTTTTTTCACTTGCTCTAAGAACATTTGAATCTGGTTCAAACTGAATATTTTCCAAACTAATTGTAAGACCTTTTTCACCTTTTGTAATAGAAATATCGTTCAAATCCATTTGTGCAACTTCTTCTTGCAAAGAATGAAGGGTTTTGTCATCATTTACGGATTTAAATTCAGTGATTTCTGCCTTTGCCGAACCTTGGAATGTATAAATGTTTTGGTAAATATCTGCAATTTGGATTTGGAATTCTTCATCATAATGGTCCAAAAGTCCTTTTTTATTATCCCAATACAAAGTTTGTTTAGAAAATCCGGCAGATTCTAGCAATGTTTGACCTCTAAGAAGATTTTCTCGTGTATTTTTGTAATAAAAATCGTATTCTACTTGAATAACGTTTAGAGTTTTTCCGTTTTCTATTACATTGCCAGTGTATTTGTAATTTGCCGTGAATGGAATAATAAGTGGTTTTTTCATATTAAAAGCGGTTCTTAAATCATGAACTTCTTTTCCGTCTGCTGTCCAAGTTTGACCAATTTTAATTTTTTCTTTAGGAAAAACAGGCACGTTTCTTACAGTCGGCATAAAAATATTGTTGCTGATTGTTAATTCACCACTTTTTTTACGCGCAAAAAAACTTATTTCTTCATCGCCCCAAGTTAAATTTCGTCCAGAACGATTGCTAATTGTGTTTTCAGTTGTCATGTAAGAAGCGTCTATAAAACCTTCGCCATCGCTAGTTACATTTTGAACAGTTGAGGAAATTCTATTAATTATTTCTGAATGATGAGATAAAACATTGTTTATAAAAACGTCTTCTTGGACCGTAGAAATATAACTGTAAGAATCTCCAATTTTGTGTTGGAATTCAAATTTTACACCTGTTTGTGCAAATAACGAAAATCCTAAAAAACTAACAAAAACAAAAGTAAAAAATTTTTTCATACTAATCAAAAAACGCTATATCAACATCTTCGGTTACATCTTCTTGTGCTTTTGTTGATTCAGAAGTTTTTATTTCTGTTGTTTTAATGCTTTCTGTTTTTGATTGAGTTGCTGCTTTTTCATGTTTGTTTTCTATAGCTTTTAATACGTCTTCTTTTTCTTTAGTTGTAAGAATACGTGCAATTCCTAAGTTTCCATTGTCTGTCTGGACAATTTTAAATGAACCGTCAGGTTTTTTATCTGTAAGCAATTGAACTATAGGACACATTGGAGTTTCTGGATTTGAATCGATTACAAGAGCAAGTTTTCCATTTTTTAAGAAAACGTACGAACCAATTGGATAAAGAGAAACTGTACACAATAATGCTTTGATGGTTTGTGGGTCGTACCAATGTTTTTGGTTTAATAAAAGTTCAAACATTGCTTCAAATGAAGATTTTTCGTCTTTGTATTCGCGTGGAGAAGTAATTGCTTCAAAAGCACAACATACAGAAATAATTTTTGCATTTTGAGAAATTTTATCGCTAATACGACGAGGATATCCTTCGCCATTTACAGTTTCGTGATGTTCCAACGCAGCTGATTGAACAGCAATAGGAAATGCCAAATCTTTAAGGATTGAATAACCTAAAAGTGGGTGGCGTTTAATTTGGTTCTTTTCACTTGGACTAAGAGGTTTATTTGTCATGTAGATTTGAGGAGGTAATCTCAACATTCCAATTTCATGCAAAATAGAAGATACTCCCAATTCAACCATTTTTGAAATAGGCATTTTCAAATGTTGTGCGATTGCAATTGCCAAAACAGTAGAACGCATAGAATGTTTTATTAAGAAATTCTGTTTGCAGTTTTCTGGAGAAGGATTTACGCGCAAAATAAAACGTCTGTTATCTTTTATGAATACACATAATTCTTGTACTGTTTCAAATAATTCTTTTTGGTTAATTGTTTTATGAGTTGCATACCGAGTGTAAAGACGCTCAACATAATTCATGTATTCGTTGTAAACGTCTTGAACCATTTTCATTCTGCCTTCGTCACCGTTTAATGCGGCGCCAGCAGCTGATTTTGACATTGCTTTTTTAATTGGATTTATAGAAACGTCAATATGTTCTTTTTTTTCTTCTTTTGTTTCTTGAGGAACTCCAATATCTCCACCAAGGCTCAAATTTCCATCGCTAAGAACTGTGTCAAATTCCCACAATTTTAAAGCTGCGATAATTGAATCTGAAATTGGCGCTGATTGAGGCAAAAGGAGAAAATTGTTATCTACAAATAAATCTGCGGTAAAAGTTAAACCATCTGTTAATGTCGATAATGCTATTTGTTCCATAAATTCGTTTCCTCAAATAAATTCTTTATTTTGCATCAGAATCTTTTGGTGCTAACAAAGGTGCAATGTCATTTCTGCGCCATCTTACAGCAATTGTGTATGGTGTATCGCCAGAAACATTTTTTACATTTGTATCAAGCCCGTAAGAAAGTAGAGTTTGTACAATTTCTTTTGACGATGTTTTTGCAGCATAGTGTAAAATTGTGTTTCCTTGAATATCTGTCATTCCTCGTGCATATTTTACAATGTTTGCAATCATTTGTTTTGAATTCTTTTCTAACGCAATTGTTACCCCGTTTGTTCCTTTTTTGTCGATTGTTTGGAAAGGATTTGCGTTGTTTTCCATCAAAATTAGCGCTGTATGAATATCATCTGCTTCGATTGCATAATTTAATGGTGTGTAACCGTCAGAGTTTCTTGTATCAATTGGATAACCTTCATCAATCAACATTTTGAGCAATTCATCATCAGCGTTGTTTTTTACAATAATGTGAATTGGTGAATTTCCGTCGCTATCAGTAATGTTTCGTTTGTCTCCCAAAACTGCTTTAATGATATTTTTGTTGTTGTTTAACACAATAGAGAATGGAGTTTTACCCTGTTTGTCTCTTGCAAGAGGATTTCCGCCAGCGTTTCTAATTAAATCGATAATATCTTTTTGTCCCATGAATGCAGCTTCGTGGTAAGAGTTTCTACCGTTGATTTCCTGCAAGTTTGGATTTGCGTTGTTATCAAGCAATAATTGTACGATTTCTGTGTTTGCAGTTCTGATTGCGTCCATAAGAATTGTAACGCCATTTGTGTCGCTTGCGTTTGGATCTGCACCACAATCTAACAAATACTCACAGATTTCTTGTTTTCCAGAAAGAACAGCTTCTGTTAAAGCCGATTTTCCTGCGCTATTTTGTGAGTTAATTTCGATTCCAAGTTCAAGCAACTTTTCTACAGAATTAATTGCATCCCATCTAACAGCTGTGTGTAATGGTGTGCTTCCCAAATTGTCTCTTACAAATAATGATGCGCCTCCGTCTACAATTAATTGGATAACTTCTGCATCATCAGTTTTTGCTGCGCTAAATAAAGGTGTTTCGCCATTTGCATTTTTTGCGTGAATATTTGCACCTTTGTCTAAGAGGAAAGTAATTGCTTCTTTAAATTTCCATTCAGTTGCGTAATGTAAAACTGAGTTTCCACTTCCGTCTGTTGAATTAATTGTTTTAGAAGTAATCATCCAATCTTGAATTGTTCCGCCGTATTTTAATGCAACACGAAGTGGTGAGTTGTTATTTGTGTTTGTAGAGAAAATATCCGCTTCTTTTGCCAAAAGCATATCACCTACTTGTTTGCGATTTTTCATGATAGCAATGAATAAAGCAGAATTTCCGTCTCTATTTCTAATATTCACATCATCTGTCAAACTGATAATATATTGAATTTTTGTTAATGGAGCGTCATTTATAAGAGCAACGTGCAAAGGTGTGTTTCCTTCTGAATCTTGTGAAGAAATATTTAGTTTATTTACAGTTGCTTCAAATAATTCTCCGCCGCTTTTTAATGCAAGTGTTAATGGAGAACGACCAAGTGTATCTTTTGTGTGAATTATTGCGCCATGTTTTGTAAATAATTTTACAGTTTCAATATCTTGCTGCATAATTGCAATTGCAAGTGGAGTTACCCCTTCTTTGTTTCGAGCGTTGATGTCGGCACCATTTTTTGTTAATGATTCAATGATATTTGTATTTACGTGCATCATTGCAGCAGTATGAAGAACTGTGTCTCCGTACATATCTTTGTGATTTAAATCTGCCTTGTGCTGAATTAATAGTTTGTACAATTCATCAATTTTATTTTTTGGCATAATCAACATAATTGGAGTTTTTCCCAAATTGTCTTTTGCGTTGATATTTGCGCCAGAATTTAAAATCATTTTTGCAATTTCTATGTTTCCGTAACGAACTGCTTCGTGTAATGGAGTTGCTCCTGCGCTGTCTTGAACATCTGTGAGTGCGTTATTTTCCAATAAATATTGTGCGATTGCTGAATGACCAAAAATTGAAGCAAGATGAAGAGGTGTTTGTCCGTCTACAAAACGTTCATTCATATTGCGAACAGAAACCGCAGTTTGGAAATAAGCAAAATCAGTTTTAATTTCTTCTGCGCCACCTTCAATTAATGTTGCAGCAATTTCTACTAATTTAATGTTATCGATTTTTTCAAAAGCAAAATCTAAAGGAGTTTTTCCGTCTTTATCTTTGGTAGAAATAGGAATTCCTTTTTCTATACAAGTTCTAATTCCGTCGATGTTTTCTGTTTGAACAAAATAGTGAACAATACTTCTGCCCAAATCATCACGAATTTCTCCAGCTTTTGTTGTGATAAAAATGTCATAATATTTTCTATTTTTTTGAAGTCCCAAATCTAAAGCTGTAATTCCGTCTCCATTTCTTGCAAAAAGGTTTTCTCCAACACCCATTATTGCAAGAGATTTTGCAGCCTTAAAAGAATCGTTATTGATAGCAACGTGAAGAGGAGTCTCGCCCTTTTTATTTTTTAATTCTGTGTTTGCACCTTTTGTAACAAAATAAGCAATGAGAGCGTCATCGTCAATTTCTGCTGCCAAATGTAAAACAGTATTTCCGTCAGCGTCAGTTGCGTTGATATCGTGTGGCAATAAAAATTTATCTTTTGCAAGCTCTTTTTCTCCACGTTTTAATAACTCAAGTGGAGTTGGTTCAACTTTTGCTGTTTTACACGAAAAAATTGATGCAATAAAACAAAGTGCAATGAGTAAATATCCTTTTTTCATAATTAATCTCCCAATTCAACGTCCCAATATTAATTATATATGTATAAAAATTTACATTTTTCTATTTAGTTTATCGGCATAATATATTTTGAATTAAGTAAAAAAAGAAATATTTAATGATTTGAAGAAAAAAATGTCGCGAAATTGAAAATTTTGGTGTAAAATATAAGAAATAAATAGTTTTACATCCACATATTTGCGTTTCTTTGTTTTTTTAGTATTGGAGGAAATCATGAAAAAAATGTCTCAAAAAATCATTTTAGTGTCGGTAGTTTTTTCTAGTTTACTATTTTTATCGTTGTTCTTAACCATTTTTTCTACAAATGCTATGAAAGATTTGGCAACAGATATTTTTTCGAGACAAGGTTTTGCTATTGTAGAAAAAGCACAAGGTTATATTGACGGAAATCAGTTTGAACGTTTTACAAAAAACATGAAAAGACCGAATGATTTTTTTTATGAAACACAAGAAGTTTTGTTCGAATTAAAAAATCATAACGAATGTGCTTATTTATACACAATGATTCCTGGGAAAGGTACAGATTTTTATTACGTGCTTGATGCAAGTGACGATCCTTCATTAGATGAAAGTGAGAATGAAGAACCTGGTTCAATTTTTGATGCAACGGACGATTATGAAGTTTTGCAGGAAGTTCTTGCAGAAAAAGAAATTCGACAAACAGAAATGTATTTTACAGAAGAATGGGGATGGATTGTAACTTTCTACGGACCAATCTTAAATTCATCAGATGAAGTTGTAGGAATTGTTGCGGCCGATTATTTGGTTGCAGATTTCTTGCAAGATATAAAAAATATTCGATTAAAAATGTTCTTAGTAAGTGCTGTGTTATTAATTTTGGCAGTTGTTGTAACAATTTTTTATTTGTCTTCATTCTTTAAAAAACTATTTGTTGTAAATAAAGCGATGAAAGAAATTGCAACTGGCGAAACTGATTTGACTGCAAGAATTCCTGTTAACAAACAAGATGAAATTGGTCAACTTGCAACTTCTTGTAATGATGTTATTTCTAAATTACAAACAATTATGGCATCTATAAAAGAATCTATCGGCGGATTGTCTGACAAATCTACACAACTTCATTCTAATAGCGAAGAAACTGTAATTCAAATAAATGCAATTAAAGAAAATGTAGAAGGAATTGATAATCAAGCAGATAATCAGCATGAATTAACAAATTCAACTTTAAGAAATATTGAAGGGCTTCATTCAGATATACAGTCTCTTGCTTCAACTTTAGATGAACAAAATCAAGCAATAAATCAATCTTCAACAGCCATAGAAGAAATTACAGCAAATATCGAATCAATTTCTCGCAATGTAAACAATATGGCAGAGGAATATAAATCAATTGTTCAAGAAGCAAAAGAAGGAACTCAATTACAAGATTTAGTAAAACTTAAGGTAGAAGAAATTGAATCTCAAGCAGAAAATCTAAACGATGCAAACGTTATTATTACAAGCATTGCAGAGCAAACAAATCTTCTTGCTATGAACGCAGCAATTGAAGCGGCTCACGCAGGAAGTGCAGGGGCCGGTTTTAGTGTTGTTGCAGAAGAAATTAGAATTTTGGCTGAAACTTCAAATAGACAAACTGCTTCTATAAAAGAATTGCTTTTCAAAATAAATCGCTCAATCGAAGAAATAAGTTCTTCTTCTACAGATTCAGCAAAAACCTTTACTTCCTTAGGAAATAGAATCATTTCAACAGAAAAAATGTTACAACAAATACAAAATGGCATTAATGAACAGAACGATGCTTCGCGACATATTTTACAAATGGTAGAAGTAATCAACGCTTCTGCGCACGAAATTATGGAAGATTCTACAAAGATGAAAGAAAATGGCGATATTGTTCATAAAAATGTAACATCGTTGAGCCAAGCTTCTGACGAAATCTTAAATAATACTCATACAATGGTTCATCACTTGGATGAAATTAAAGAGTCTGCGGAAGGAGCTTCTGAATCAGCAACAATCAATTTAGGTTTGACAGAGAAATTAAATTCATTAGTTTTAGGTTATAAAACGGAATAAAAAAAATAAACTTCTCTTGACATAATTTAAAAATTATTATAAGGTTGTATTCACCTATTGGAGCGATACCAAAGCGGTCGTACTGGGGCGGTCTTGAAAACCGTTGATCTTCACGGGTCCGGGGGTTCGAATCCCTCTCGCTCCGATTCTACTGGAGGTGTGGTAGAGCGGTAATACAACGGATTGCTAATCCGTCGGTTCCGAAAGGGCCGGGCAGGTTCAACTCCTGTCGCCTCCGTTATCTAACACCAATCAGTGTTTTACGAGACTGTAGCTCAGTTGGATTAGAGCATCACCCTGCGGAGGTGGGGGTCGCACGTTCGAATCGTGTCAGTCTCAAAGGCTCATCAAATGGATGAGCTTTTTTTGTTTGTACTTGATAACTTTTATTTTTATATTATAAATCTGTAGGAAAGATGTCCGAGAGGTTTAAGGTACACGCTTGGAAGGCGTGCGTGCCCACAAGGTACCGGGGGTTCGAATCCCCCTCTTTCCGATATTGCCTAGGAGCCATGCAAGTGTCTTCTTCAAAACCCCGTCAGATCCGGAAGGAAGCAGCGGTATGAAGAACGAGCTGTGCCGTGGATTTCCTAGGCTTTTTTTTTGTTTTTTTGACAAATCCATTTGTATCGTTTATAATGTGTACTATTCTATAAAGTTTCTTAATCTCTCAAAAGTTTTTCTAATCCACTATTTTTGTGGATTCATTTTTTTAATAAGGAACTGATATGAAAAAATCAAATTTATTTTTAAGCGTGCTTTGTATTTTCTTTTGTTTTGTCGCATCAAGTTGTAATTTAGCAGAAGTGTTTGATGTTGATGAAACAAAAAACGAATGGTACTACCAACCTTTTGAATACCAAACAGATAATGGTATTTTGTATTTAGATTGCTATCTTTTGTACACAGACGGCGATTATAATCCTTCAAAATCGTTTAATGAAGAAATCAAAGAAAAGATGAAAGACCAAAGTGGTTTGCATATTGTGGTTGTTCCTGCATTTGAGAATGAAAATAAAACAATTCTTGAACAATTTTTTGATACCGAATCATCTTACTTTTTATTAAACATTCCTAAAAATTCTAGGGCTTCTGATTTTGTGAGTGAAAGTGATAATGGTGAAGAAAGTAATGTTGGCTTAAACAAAGTAACAATTAATGATAATTTGTGGGCATATTTATATAACTTTTGTTTAACAGGTGAAACAGATACTCCAGATGTATTAAAGAGTTCCTCAGATGCAAAAAATGTTTGGTCTCTTTCTACAAAGAAAATTTCCATTAAGAAAATTTTAGCTGGGTTATTGTTAAATTACATACAAGATTTAGAAGAATAGATTTTTTGTTTATAAGGGATGTTCAAAATTTTGTTCATCTCTTATTTTTTTTACAGTTTTTAATACATGGTGTATAATTAAAATAATATGCTTGAAATATTAAATGACAAAGATTTTGAACTTTTTCGTAAAGTAATTTATGACGAATGTGGAATTACTTTTTCTCCAACAAATCGTGCTATTTTGGATAGTAGAATAAAAGATTTGCTCAGAAGAAAAAATATTGCAACTCCAGCCGAATATTATTCTTTGATTTTAAAAGATAAAGAAGAAATGAAACATATGTTAGATTCGGTAACAACAAATCTAACAAGATTTTTCAGAAACCAACCTCATTTTGATGCCTTTATTAATCATGTTATTCCAAAAGTGATTGAAGAAAAAAAAGCAAAAGGTGACAGAACAATAAAAATTTGGAGTGCAGGTTGTTCAACTGGAGAAGAACCTTATACAATCGCAATGATTTTAAAGGAAATTTTGCCTCCAGGTTTTAATTTTAAAATTATCGCTTCTGATTTATCTTTAAAATCTCTTATGGTTGGACAACAGGGATTTTATACAGACGCAAAAGTAGAAGGAATCCCTGCAAATTATTTATCTAAATATTTTACAAAAGTTGATGGCGGGTATCAGATTGTAAAAGATTTAGTTGATACAGTTAGATTTGATTATCACAACTTAAAAAATGATTCTGGTGAACGAAACTTTGATGTTGTTTTTTGTAGAAACGTTTTAATCTATTTTGACGAACCAGCCCAACTTGCTGTAATTAATAGATTCTGGGATTCAATGGCAGAACATTCCTTCTTATTTATTGGACATTCAGAATCGCTTTTTGGAATGAAAACTCAGTTTGAATTCTTAAAAACTCAATGGGCTTGTTTGTACCAAAAAAATAAAAAATAAATTTTTAAGGTGGTGCTGTAGTGGACGATATTTCGGTTTTAATTTGTGATGATTCTGCCTTAATGAGAAACTTAATCGGTCGTATTGTAGATGAGACTGAAGGAATGAAAGTTGTTGCTCGTGCAGAAAATGGTTTGGATTTAATTGAAAAACTAAAAACTGTACAGCCAGACGTAATCTTGCTTGATATTCAAATGCCACAAATGGATGGACTTGGTTTCTTGCGTCATAAAAAAGAAGCAAAAATCGATATTCCTGTAATCATTCTTTCTAGTGTGGCAACGGAAGGCGCTGCAATTACAATGCAGTGTTTGGATTTGGGTGCCAGTGATTTTATTACAAAACCGGGCGGAACTTCCGTTTCGTTAAAAATTGGTGATGTAACAAAAGAAATTATTGAATACATTGCTTCTTATGGTGGTTCGTACGCAACAAAAAAAGGAAAGTCTGTTCACGAACCAGAGTTTTTCTCTCACCAAATAAAATTAAAACAAGCAGAACGATTTGTTATTCAGAAAAAAGGTGAAGAATCGGCAAAAAGAGCTGAAATTTCTCATGCTGAAGCAACTTCTATGCCTTTCTTTAATCAAATTGCAAAGAAAAAAGAGCCTGTTGTAATTGTTCCAGAAAAAGAATGTGGAAAAGTTCAGGTGATTGCGTTAGGAATTTCTACAGGTGGACCAAATGCTTTGCGCGAACTGTTTAAGAATATCGATCCAAATGTGAAGCAGCCGATTCTTGTTGTTCAACATATGCCTGCTGGTTTTACAAAGGAATTTGCAGCAAGCTTAAATAATTTGTGTCCATTGACTGTAACAGAAGCGCGCGATGGCGAACCTTTAATGCCAGGTCACGTTTATATTGCGCCAGGTAATTATCATATTTACGTGGAACATCGTCCTCTTGGAAACCTCGTCAGATTATCGCAAGAACCTCAAAGAAATGGGCATAGACCTTCCGCTGATGTTCTTTTTGAATCTGTTGCAAAGATTTACCAAAATAACGCACTTGGAATTATCATGACAGGAATGGGGCGTGATGGTGCTGCTGGCTTGGCTGAAATGAGAAAAAAAGGTGCTTGGACTTTAGGACAAGATCAAGCTTCAAGTATTGTTTACGGAATGCCAAAAGTTGCTTTTGAGTTAGGTGGAGTTCAAAAACAAGTGCCTCTTTCTCAAATGGCAGGTGAATTAAGTAAAATCGCAATTGAAAACCAATAGATTTAAAATTGTGGATAACTTGTGGATAACAAGTTGATTAGTTGTGAATTTGTAAATATACAGAATAAAAAATAATGTCATTCCCGCACTTGATGCGGGAATCTTTTTTTTATTCTAATTTCTTGTATTATAAATAAATAGGTTTTTGACTTTTCTTTATGTATTGAATGCTTTTAATTCTTTATTTTGATATTTTTATAAAATTTAAGAAATATATTCATATTGTGCATAAGTCTGAAAATAAATTGTGGATAACTTGTGTTTAACTGTGGATAACTTGTGAATTAATGTGTATAACTTTATTTTTCGAGTTGTTTTAATTTTGTATCACATTCAATGGCTTTTTCTTCATCACCTAATTCAAAATATGTGTCCCTTAAATTAAAAAGTGCGTCTGCAAAAAAAGCATCAATTGATAAAGCGGTTTCAAAACAATTTTGTGCTTTTGAATACAATTCAGATTTAAAATAAATAATTCCTAAAAGATTCCAGGTTTTTGAATTTTTATCATCAGCTGCAAGAATCTTCTGGCACAAATCAGTCGCTTTTTCTAATTCATTATTGTTTATGAATAATTGAATAAGCGTGTTTGTAATTTCGTGATTTTGTAAATCTAATTTGTGTGCTTGTAAAGTTGCTTCTATTGCTAAATCAATTTTGTTAAAGTCGCGATAAGTTATGCCCAAATTCAGCCAGAAAATCGGATTGTCGTTTTTTAATTCAATTGCTTTTTTAAAACAAGAAATTGCTTTTTTATAATCACCGTTTTGAGCAAATAAAATTCCATCGTTATTCAATTGATTTGGATTTTGCATTATTTAAATTGCTCCGGAACCATTTTTTCAAATAAGTTTTTAATCAATTCAAGGATTTTTTCATCGCATTTTAGAAGAGAACCAAATTTTTGGCAACTTGATTTGATTAAACTAATTCCTTCTTTTGCAGCAAGTTGAATACAATCGCTTGTTTCTAAAACAGAAATACATTCTTCCACAGCGCTTGAATCAATTCCTTCTTCCTGCGCAATTTTCATCAAAGAAGCAATTTTTTCTTTATCTTGAGGATTGTTGTGAATGTGAATTAAAATTGGCAAACTTTTTTTGCCTTCAACAATATCGTCGCCACGTTTTTTTCCAACGTTTCCTGTTGTTAAATTAATTACATCATCGATAATTTGAAAACCAATTCCGATATTTGCCGCAATGTCTCCAAATTGTTGTGCGATTTCCAACGTTTGTCCGCTTGCAAGAATTCCTGTTTGTGCCGCAAGTGAAGCTAAAGTTCCTGTTTTATTTTTTACCATCGCTTTATATTCATCCATCGTTGGAAAAACATCTTTTTCGCGGTGCCAGAAAATATCCATTGCTTGTCCCAAATGCAATTTGCGTAATTCAAGCGTGTATAATTGATAAAACATCAGTTTTTGTTCGGCAGGCAAATCTAAATTATCTATACTAACTGGCGCTACAAAATAAAGCCAAGAACCTGCGTTCAATGCTGTGTCCAAACCAAAAGTGATATGAGCCGCTGGTTTTCCACGTCGTAAATCTGCCGAATCTTCTATGTCGTCGTGAATTAAACTTGCTGTATGAACAAATTCCACGAGTGGAGTCAATTTGTAAACAGAATCGATGGGAAGTGCGTTTTTAGATTCTTTGCAAAGTAATTCGTAACACAAAATCATAAAAAGTGGGCGCCATCTTTTTCCGCCTAAATCTATAAGTTCTTTGTTTGGTTGAATTAGATTTTGAATATGTTTTGTTGTTATTGCTTGTGGAATGTTTGCAAAAACAGAATTTTTCCATTCTGCCGAAAATTCCATATTAAGTGCTTGTGATAAAGCTTGTTCAATTTTTTGTAAACGTGTATCAAAAGATAAATCCATATTCAAAAGTATATAAAAAAATTTGCAAAAAAAAAAGCGCAACATCATTTGATATTGCGCTTTCTTCAACAAATATAATGCGTTAGCCTAACGTAACTTCGCCTTTGTCATTAATTGCAATTATGGATTTACATCCAGAACATCTAAATCTTCCTGCTCTTGTTGAACGTAAACATTTTCTACAAACTGGACATGTAATAACAAGTGGGAAAACTGATGCCAAAAGTGGACTTTCTTGTGAGAAGAAAGCAATTGCTTCTTCTAACGAATTTTTAATATTAAAAAATTGTGAAAAACCAAGAAGTTGGAATACTTCGTAAACTTTTGGTTGAATTTCAAGAAGAACAATGTCGCCAGCTTTTGGTTTTACCATCTTTAAGAAAACAGTAAATGAACCAATTCCTGTTGAAGAAACATAATTAAGAGAAGAACAATTGAAAATTAAGTTTATATACCCTTTTTCTATAATCTGAGTAATTTTTTTCTGAAAAAAGCTAGAATTATATGTATCGATGTAGCCGTTTAAATAAACGAATAATCCATTTTTAATTCCTTCTGCAGGACGTAATTTAATGGATAAGCTATCATCTTTTTCATTGTCAAAGCCAACTATAATTGAGTTGTTACCTTCCACCGTATAACTCCGATTAAAATAATTTTTGTCTCCTTTTAGTATAATATATTAATGATTTTTGTCAAATGTTTTATGTGCAAATATAAAAAACTTTGTCTAAAAATAAATTGATTAATTTAAACAATTTAAGATAAACTTTCATTTGTCCGATAATAAAGCGGGAGCATATAATGAAAAATGCATTAAAACTTTTGTGGATGTACCTTACATTATTAATTTGTGGATTAGTTTTGATTACAATGATTTTGATGTTGTATACGAGCGTCTTGAATTTTGTTGCAGGTCAAGAAATTGCTTTGTTCAATTTTTCAAATTTTATTGAATCGTTTTTTACAGCCGCAATAATTATTTTGGTTCTTGTTGTTCCATTTATTGTTTATTATCGAATTAGACATGTTGGTGGAGCAATTCAATTTATTTTCTTTGTCGTGCTGACTTTTATAACTTGGTTTGCTTTTTTACCGCTAACTATAAATCTTGAAAATGTAATTTTAGAAAATAAACAAATTGCCAAATCTGAAAAAGTTCTTTCAAGTGATTATTTTAGAAAAACAGAGGGCGAAATTTATTATTTTTTAGATGATTTCAATCTCGATGCTCCCCAAGAAGAAGTTGATACGTTAGTTATTGATACCGATGAAGAAGGGGAATTTGAAATTCAAAAAATACAACCTTCTCAAGATTTTGTTCTTGTAAAAGAAGCTGTTCCTTATAATGATATTTTAATCAAACAAACGTTTAATCCAACGGAAGTTTCTACAAAAGTTGATTTATTTTCTATTGTAGAACAAGCTCGTGTTGCTTGGAATAAAGGTTTTACTTTTTGGTTAGGATTTTTATCTTTAGGATTAATTTTTGCATGTTTATATGGGTTTTCAAATTTATTTGATTGGCGTTTGTTGAATACTTGTTTAATCATTTTTGCCGCCGCTGCAATTTATTGTGTAAATACATTTTATTTTTATGAACCAGTTAAAAATGCAATGGATTTATTCATGCAAGACAAATCATTTTTTGTTTTCTTAAATAAATATGTAGATAATTCTCTTTTGTGTTTAATTAACGTTGTATTCAGTTTAATTTTTACAATAATTGGAATTATAAGACTTTGTTTTAGAAAAAAAGCTAGAGGAATGTAATGAAAAAAGCACTAGGCGTTTTATCTGTATTTTTAGGAGTTGGATTCATAATTTGTTTTTTAATCGGAATTTGTTTGCCTTTAAAAGAAGCTGTGCCAGATTCATCAGAATTTGTTTATAAACTTTGTACAAGCGTTCAATTATTTTTGTTTTTCTTACCAATAATGTTGATAACCGGCTTTATTGTAAGTTTTTCAATTCAATTTGGACATAATTCAGAAGGTAGCGAACAACGATTTTCAGTCTCCATGTTTAATCGCTACAAAAACGTGATGATTGTTTCGTTGGTTTGTGTTCTAATTCTTACTTTTGCAAATGAATTTATTGGGACTGTTGTTTCTAGAAAAAAAAGCAAGATAGTTAACCAGCCAAGAATTATTAGTGAATATATAAACGTTGGTAATAATCTTTTGGAAAATGGTTTTTGCAAAAGAGCAATACAATATGCAAATGCGGCTCTTGTTTTAGACGAAAAATCTGAAGAAGCAAGAAATCTTCGTGACAAAGCAAATTTTGAATTAAACAAAGAAGCTTCTGGAAATATTCAGCAAAGACTTGCCGCAGCAGAAAATCTTTCTTTAGAAATAAAAGAAGTTAGTGTTGATTCTACACAAATTGCAAAAAGTTTCGAATGTTTGCAAATTGCAAAAGAAGCTTTTAATTCTCAAAGTTGGTTTAATGCGCATTATTACGCAGAATTAGGGATAAAACTTTGTACTTCTAAAGATCCAAATTATGAAGAATTAAGAATGCTTTCTTCTCAAGCTTGGAATAATATTACAAAAGAAAAAAATCTAAATAAAACTGAAGCCCAACAAATTTTCCAGAAAAAATACGAAGGTTATTTGGCTTTAGTTCAAGATGATGATTTACGCGCGTATTACCTTTTTAGAAATTTGTATAAATCATCAGTTGAAATGCAAAAAGACGCAGACGTGATTTTTTACTTGGATGTTGCGGCAAATCGTCTTTTGGAAAAATATTTCTTTATAGATGAAACTTTTGAATTAAAAAGTTTTGAAACTTCGAACGATGTTTGTTTTTCTTACGACTATATCGATGGTTCGCAAGATATTGTTTATTTTAAAGGTTTGACAACTGTAAAAGAAACTGGCGATGCAATTCAATATTTAAGAGATTTGTACGTTATTTCATTTACAAAAGAAAATAAATTATACAGAACAATGTACGTTCCTTACGCAAAAGTAAAACCTGTTTCTGTAGAATACATTGATTATTCATCAAAAGATATGTTGGGAATTGATAATTCAATGACTTATGTTCCTTATGTAATGTTAAAGTCGATTGGTAGAGATTTTGCCGAACAACAAAGTTCTCCGCTTTACACATATTCTGACGGAACAACTTCGGATATGCCAGAATTTATGATTTTGCCACTTGAATTTGAAAAATTCACATTGTTGGAAATGACAAACGAAGAGCCAAAAAATCTTCCAATTACGAAATTGTACAAATTAGTTTCTGTTGTTGATGATTATGGATATTCTCAATCTGTTTATGCACAAACTTTGTTGAACCGACTTTTGTATCCGTTGTTTATGTTGATTGTATTTGTTGCGCTTGCTTCATTTGCTTGGAATAATAAAATTGGTTCAAAACAATATTTTAAATTTTCGTGGGTTGCAGGGTTCCCTTTCTTCATCCTGGCTTCTGGCTTTTTGTATAACATTGTGATGTATTTATTCAAAATTATGAATTACGTTATGGTGTCTTTTGCTGGTGGAATTACATCGTTAATTATTGCAATTGTTGTTTATGTTGTTGTGTTAATTGTTGTTTCGTTGTATTTCCTTGCAAGAAAAGATAATGAAGATTAAAATAGATTTATAATCATAAATTTTTTTTGAGGTAACAAAATGAGTTTAGAAATTCTTGATAATGCAATTAGAAGAATCCCTGATTTTCCCAAAAAAGGAATTCTTTTTTATGATATAACAGGCGTGCTTGTAAATCCTCCTGCGTTCAAATTTTGTTTAGATAAAATGGTTGAATTATACAAAGACAAAAAAATCGATGCTGTTGCCGGAATTGAATCACGCGGATTTATTTTTGCAGCTCCTTTAGCAGAAAAATTAGGAATTCCTTTAATTTTAATCAGAAAAAAAGGGAAACTTCCGGGCGATACATATACTTGTAAATATGATTTGGAATACGGAAGCGCAGAAATTGAAGTTCATAAATCTGATTTAAAACCTGGTCAAAAAATTCTTGTTATTGATGATTTAATCGCAACTGGCGGAACTTTGGCTGCGAGCAAAAAATTGATTGAACAAGGCGGCGCAGAAGTTTTTGAATTTTTTGGCGTGATTGGTTTACCAGATTTGAATTACGAAAAAATCCTTGAGCCAACAAAGGTAACAACACTTATTAATTACGAAGGCGAATAATTAAATTTTTACAAAGAATGTTAATACTCATTGACTTTTTATATTACTGTGAGATATAACGATAAAATCATTGTTTATTTTTGAGGAAAAATTATGTTAAAAATGCCAGCAAAATATAAAAGCATATTAAGTCCACGCGAAACAGAACACGCGATTGTTGCAATCAAAGATTTTTTTCAATTAGCATTATCAACTGAATTAAATTTATATAGAGTTACAGCTCCTCTTTTTGTTGAATCAGGAACTGGAATTAATGATGATTTGAACGGTGTAGAACGCCCAGTTTCTTTTCCTGTAAAAGATTTAAACGAAAAACGAATGGAAATTGTTCAGTCGTTAGCAAAATGGAAACGTCTTAAAATCACAGAATTAGGATTGGAACCAGGTTTTGGAATTTATACAGATATGAACGCGCTTAGACCAGATGAAGAATTGGATGCGCTTCATTCTATTTACGTAGACCAATGGGACTGGGAAGTTGCAATTGATGAAAAAGACAGAACTGTTTTTTATTTGCATGATATTGTAAAAAAAGTTTATCGTTGTATCAAACGTTGTGAATTCTTCCTTTATGACAGATATCCTGCATTAAAACCAGTTTTACCTCCAGAAATTAAAATCTTGTTCTCGGAAGATTTGCAGGAACAATATCCAAACTTAACTCCAAAAGAAAGAGAAATCAAAGTAACAAAGCAATACGGGGCAGTTTTTATCACAGGAATTGGCGGAAGACTCCCTGATGGAACAATTCACGATGGACGCGCTCCAGATTATGACGATTGGATTACAGAAACTGGTGATGGTCACCGCGGTTTGAATGGTGATATTTTAGTTTGGCATCCAGTTTTAAATACAGCGTTGGAACTTTCTTCTATGGGAATTCGTGTTTCTCCAGAAAGTTTGCAAATGCAACTTGAAGAAAGAGGAAGTACAGACAGAGCAAAATTACCATTCCATAAACGTTTATTAAATGGTGAATTGACACAAACTTTAGGTGGCGGAATTGGTCAATCTCGCTTGTGTATGTTCCTTTTAAGAAAAGCTCACGTTGGCGAAACTCAAGTTAGTGTTTGGTCTGACGAAATTATTCAAGATTGTAAAGAAAGAGGAATCTCTTTATTGTGACAAAAATAAATGGAAAAGAAGAATATAATTTTTCTTCTAATGAAATCGAACAAAATATCCATAAATTGTCTCAACTTGGAATAACAGAATTTTCAATTCACGATGAAGAAATTGCAAAAAACAAACAAAAATTAATAAAATTAATGAAATTGTTTGCTTCAAAAGCACCAGAAGTTTATGTTTCGTTTTTTGTAGATGCAAATGTTATTGATAAAGAACTTATTCAAGCGGCAAGTCAGGTTTTTTGTTCGTTAGACATTCCATTAAAAGCGAGTCAAAAAGGCGATAAAGTTTTATTCGATAAAAAATTTTATGCAAAAAAAGCGGCTTTATTAAATAATTCGGCTCTTGTTTTTGGTTTTGTTTTAGATTACGCAATTCTTCCAAACGACACGCTCAAATTATTTTTAGAGCGACTTGATTTTGCAATTGAACAATATCCAAATCACATCGATTTTCCACAAACTCAAGATTCGTCACAATCGGCAACTGCAAAAGTAACAGGTTTATTTTCTGCAAAAGATATTCGTTATGCAAGAGACGTTTCTTTTGCGTGCAGAACTTTTTATTCGTCAGGAAGAGCGGTAACTTGGATGAATAGTTTGCTTCAACCGTTGAGAATTCATCCGTCAAAATTTTTCTCTGATTTTGCAGAATGGCAACGTTGTAATAATTGCGATTTTAAAAGCGGATTTGTTCCAGAAGCTCAAAATCATCAAGAAATAGAAAAAATGCAGCTTTTATTTCTTGAACAAAAATTTGAAGAAAAAAATCATTTTGAATTAATTCCACTTATAAACGACATAGTAAAATTAAACGGAGCAATGTCGCGGCTAATTGCAGAAAACGTTGAATGCAAAATAAATACAATGTATCATCCAGACGATATTTTTGGACCAGAAAGTTTGGATATTCTAAGTTTTCACGAGAATGTTTGTCAGCAACCGTGCCAAGTTCAACTCAAAATTGAAAACAACGACATAAAAATAAACGTGCTATAAAAAAACTCTAATCTTTTTTTTTACAAATCCGATTATGAAGTTAGGGACAATGTAAACAAAAAGAAATTAGGGGTTAAAATGAATTCTTTTACACGTTCAATTGATTTATTACAAAGGGAAATGGATGTAACATCGCTACGTTATCAGGTTACTGCAAATAACCTTGCAAACAGCGAAGTTCCAAATTTTAAACGTTCTACTGTAAATTTTGAAAGTGAATTGAAACGCGCGCTTGATTCAGAAAAAAATGCAAAAAATTCTTTTCAACTAAACACAACAGATTCTAGACACATTCAAATTAATCAACCATATGATTATCGCGATGTAGAACCAAGACGAGTTGTAGATTACACAACAACAGCAAAAGCAAATGGAAATAATGTTGATGCGGAAGCAGAAGCAAACAACATTTTGCAACTTCAAATGCAATACAGATTATTAACTCAACTTACAAATTTTGAGTTTAATCAAGTATCAATTGCAATGAAATAACAAAAGCTGAAAATCATTAAAAAATAATTTTGGGGGCAAAAAATGGGACTTTTTACAAGTATAAATATAGCATCAACAGGAATGGCTGCAGAACGTTTAAGAAGCGACGTAATTTCTGATAATATTGCAAACGCTTCTACAACAAGAACACAAGAAGGCGGAGCTTATAAACGTTCACGCGTTGTTTTTGAACCAATTGCAGCATCAAATCCACAATGGCGTACACCTTTTACACCAGCCGATTTGGATAATGGACCTGGGAAAGGTGTAAAAGTGTTGGAAATTGTAAAAGACACATCTCAAGGACGGTTGGTTTATGATCCAGAACATCCTGATTCAATAAAATCTGGTCCAAATAAAGGTTACGTTGAATATCCTAACGTAAATATCGTAAACGAAATGGTAGATTTAATTTCTGCAAGCCGCGCATACGAAGCAAATGCAACAGTAATTGATGGCGCAAAAGATATGTTCACTGCGGCACTAGATATTGGACGCTAATCGGTGTATAATTTTGATTAGGGTGGAAAAATGAAAATACCAGAATTTGGAACATTATTACTAAATAGAACAAACGAACTTCATTTTGGGCAAACACAAGTTCAGCCTGTAAATTCTGTACAATCTAAAAAGAGTTCGTCGGTAAATCAAGTTGAACCAAAAAAATCTTTTGAAAGTTATTTACTCGAAGCAATGAATTCTGTAAATAGTCAGCAAAATTCAGTATCGCAACTTCAAGAAAAAGTGATTACAGATCCAGATTCAGTTGATATTCATGATGTAACAATCGCAATGTCAAAAGCAAGAATGTCGCTTGAATTAACACAAAACGTAATCAACACTCTAGTTACAAGCTGGAACGAAATTACAACAACAAGATAAAATTGAATTGTCAATTTTATATACCTATGTTATAATAAATCGAATTTACTGTAAATTTTTTAAATTCGTTCACGGGAGGCGTGCCTCCTGGTGGGAGGAAAGATGAACGAATGGCTTAAAAATATGATGGGTAAGCTAAAGGATTTATGGTCTAAGTGGAAGCCCATTCAAAAAGTCATCATAATTGGAATCGTTTTAGTCGTAATCGTTGTTATTATCGCGTCGGCACGCTTATCATCAGCGCCAACAACTGTTAGATTATTTAACGCCCCTGTAACAGATCAAGCAGCATTAACAAATATTTTAGATAGACTTTCTCAAGAAAACGTAGAAGCATATACAACAGAAGATGGCTATATTTCTGTGGCAGATGATTTAACTGCTAGAAGAATGCGTGAAATCCTTGTAAGTGAAGATTTGGTTCCTTCGAGCATTGACCCTTGGGCAAGTTTTTACGATAGAAGTTGGTCTACAACAGATGCTGATCAAAACGTAAAATTAAAAAATACAATTCAAAAACAATTAAAACAACACATCGAAGCCATAAACGATATTCAAATGGCTGACGTAAATATTGTTCTTCCAGAAAATCAACTTTTTACTGCTGACCAAAACCCAGTTACTGCAAGTGTAATTATTAAAACAAAGCCTACAAGTTCATTTTTAACTGATAGAAAAAGAATTTTAGGACTCCAAAAATTAGTTCTTTCTGCTGTAGAAGGTCTTAAAGCAGAAAATCTGATTATTGCTGACTTTGAAGGAAATCAAATTAACGATTTTGAAGGAATGGCAGAAAGTGACAGAATCGATATTATTGCAAAACAACAAAAATTGATTCGTAAACAAGAAACTGAAATTCGTGCCAAAATCTTAAAAGCATTCCAGAATACATACACAGAAGATCGTTGTAGAGACATGATTGTTGCTGTAGAAATGGATATGTCGCAAAAAACAAGTGATTCTACAATCTATACACCAATCGAACGCAAAAAAGATAATCCAGATACACCTTACGATGATTCAGAATATGTAGATACTTTGCCAATTAGCCAGCAAACTGTTACAAAAGAATGGCAAGGAACTGGTTTTAATCCAGAAGGTCCTGCAGGTGTTGAAGGTCAAAATCCTCCTGTTTATTCAGATATGTCAAATGTAATTGGAAAATCTACCGAAACAGGAATCACACAAAATAATGTAATTAATACAACACAAACATCGCAAATATCATCTCCAAAAATCGATAGAATTTCGGTTTCTGTGAATTTGGATGGTAAATGGAAAAAAGTTATTAATCCAGAAACAGGAAATCCTGTAATTGACGAAGATGGTTCTATCAAACGTATTTATACAGCATTGACTCCAAATGAACTTTCAGAAGCAGAAAAGTCGATTAAAGGTGCAATCGGTTATAATCGTGACAGAGGCGACTTAGTTGTTGTAACAAATATTGCTTACGATAGAGATGAAGAATTTGCAAAAGAAGACGCAGAATATTTTGCACAATTACAACGCAGAAGAACAGTTCTCTTGATTTTGATTGCAGTTGCAGTTGTTTTGATTGGATTCATCTTGTTTAGAATTATCAGTCGCGAACTTGAACGTCGTCGTCGTCTTAGAGAAGAAGAACTTCTTAGAAAACAACAGGCTGCTCGCGAAGCTGCTTTGTGGGAAGCAAAAGACGATGGAATGGAAGTTACAATGTCTGTTGAAGAAACAAGACGTATGGAATTGCAAGAAAATGCAATTGCAATGGCAAAAGAACATCCAGAAGACGTTGCAATGCTTATCCGCACTTGGTTAATGGAGGAATAGGATGAGTGGTTTTACAATGGTAACCAATGATGAAAACATCCCAATTTCTTCAAGTCAAAAAGCAGCGATTTTGTTTACAGAATTAGGTTCGGATTTTTCTAGTAAATTAATTCCTTTTCTTTCTGATGCTGAATTAAAAAAATTACGAACTGCTGTAGTCGGACTTGGTTTATATTCACCAAGAATGAAAAATTTTTCTAAAATACAAAAAAGAGAAATTAGAGTTTTAGAAGAAGTTTGCGCTTATGGAGTAAGAAAAAATTATTTAGATCCGAGTGTTCTAGAAAAAAAAGACTATGGATTTATAAAAACAACTTCAGCAAATGGCTCTGAAAATAAAATTATAAAAGATTTTGTTGATAACCCAGATGTTGTAACAAATGTTTTAAGAACTTGGCTTAATGAAGAATAAAATAGGAGAAAAAAGATGGCAGATGATGATTTAATTGCACTTGATAAATCTAAAAGCTCAAATCCAAAGCCTATTCCAAAACCTGGTAGTTTAAAACCTGCTGGAAGTAGCAAAAAAAATAGCAAAGATTATAAAAGCTTAACTGGAAGACAAAAGGCAGCCATTTTCTTAATTTCGCTTGGACCAGATGTTTCTTCTGAAATTATGAAGCATTTGCGCGAAGATGAAGTTGAAACATTAACATTTGAAATTGCTCGACAAGAAAAAGTAAATCCTGAATTTAAAGACGCGGTTCTTGAAGAATTTCAAGAATTGATGAATGCACAGAATTTTATTACAACTGGTGGTATAGATTACGCTCGCGAACTTTTGGAAAAATCTCTTGGTTCACAAAAAGCAATTGATATTATCAACAGACTTACAAGTTCATTGCAAGTTCGTCCGTTTGATTTTATTAGAAGAACTGACCCAGCGCACTTGTTGAACTTTATTCAGCAGGAATATCCACAGACAATTGCGTTGATTTTGGCGTATTTGGAACCAGGAAAAGCCGCTGTTATTTTGCAAAACCTTCCAGAAGATATGCAAGCTGAAGTTTCAAAACGTCTTGCAACAATGGACCGAACTTCTCCTGATGTTTTGCGTGAAGTTGAACGCGTTTTGGAAAAGAAACTTTCTACACTTTCTAGCGAAGACTACACAGCAGCTGGTGGTGTTGAAGCTATCGTTGAAATTTTGAACCTTGTAGACCGTTCTTCCGAAAAATCCATCATCGAATCTTTGGAAGAAGAAGATCCAGATTTGGCAGAAGAAATCAAAAAACGTATGTTCGTATTCGAAGATATTGTTCAGCTCGACGACCGTGCTATTCAGAAAGTTATGCGTGATGTTGACCAACAGGAACTCGCAAAAGCGCTTAAATCTGTTGATACAGAAGTTCAAGATAAAATCTTCCGTAATATGTCTAAACGTGCAGCAAGTATGCTCAAAGAAGATATGGAATTTATGGGACCTGTACGCTTAAAAGATGTAGAAGAAGCACAGCAGAAAATTGTTTCTATTATCAGACGTCTTGAAGATAGTGGTGATATCGTAATTGCACGTTCTGGTGAAGATGAGCTTGTAACCTAATATTAAGGAATAATTTATGGCAAAAACTGTTTTTAGACCCGGTGAAACAAAAAATGAAGAATCAAAAGTTCTCTTACCTTTGGTTTATGATTTTGCTCCTATAGAAGAAGAACCAGAAGAAATTGTAGAAGAATATACTGGTCCTACCGCTGATGATTTACGTAGAGAAGCAGAAGCATTTAAATTAGCATGGGAACAAGAAAAACAGTTGATGCTTACACAAGCACAAGCAGAAGCTGATGCAATTGTAAAAAAAGCAGAAGACGCAGCTTTTGCCGAAGTAAAAAAACAAACTGATGATGCACAAATTATAAAAGCCGATGCCGAAAACGAAGCTTTTCAAATTATTCAAAAAGCAAAACAAGAAGCTGAACAAATTATTGCAGAAGCTCAAACTCAGCGAGATAAATTACAGTTAGAAGCAAAATCACAAGGTTTTGAACAGGGGCACTCAGAAGGTTTCGAAAAAGGTGCTGCAGAAGTAAATAGATTAATCGAACGTATGCATAAAATTTTAGAAGCAGTAATGCAGCGTCGTGAAGAAATCTTAAAAGATACAGAAAGTCAAATTGTTGAGCTTGTGATTTTGATGGCTCGAAAAGTTATAAAAATTTTGTCAGAAAATCAAAAAAATGTCGTTATGGCAAACGTTGTTGCAGCACTTAAAAAAGTTCGTACTCGTGGAGCTGTAACTTTGCGTGTAAATCTTGAAGATGTAAAACTTACAACAGCAAATATCAGTGAATTTATCAAACATATAGAAAATGTAGAAGGAATTACAGTTTTAGAAGATTCATCTGTAGAAAAAGGCGGTTGTATTGTAGAAACAGACTTTGGTGCAATTGACGCAAGAATTTCAAGCCAATTGACAGAACTTGAAAATAAAATTTTGGATGTTTCTCCTGTAAAAAATATAAAGCGCTCAGATCCATTAGCTCAAGAATAATCGAGGTACAAATGAGATCATCGTACACAGCGGAATTTAATTTTTCCAAATATTTAGAACAAGTAGTAGACGCAGAAACAATCCTTTATATCGGTCGTGTAGTTGCAGTTAGAGGTTTGGATATTGAATGTGAAGGTCCTCGTTCAGCAATTGGAGAAATTTGTACAATCAAATTAAATAACGGAAAATCTATTCTTGCCGAAGTTGTCGGTTTGGAAGGGAAAATTGTTCGTGTAACAGCGTTTGGTGACACAAAAGGAATTGAAGTTGGTTGTGAAGTAATTGCAACTGGCGCAATGTTACAGGTTCCTGTAGGAATGTCTCTTTTAGGAAGAGTTGTTGATGCTACAGGTCACGCTTATGATGATTTGGGCGAAATTGAACCAGAATGTTATTATCCGGCGATAAATAATCCTCCTTCTCCAATGTCAAGAAAACCAGTTGAACGAAGAATCACAACAGGCGTTCGTTCTATTGATTCTATGCTGACTGTTGGAAAAGGACAGCGTCTTGGAATTTTTGCGGGTTCAGGTGTTGGAAAATCAACTTTGCTTAGTATGATTGCAAGAAATACTGACGCCGATGTAAATGTAATTGGATTGATTGGGGAACGTGGGCGAGAAGTTTTAGATTTTATTAAAAGAGATTTGGGCGAAGAAGGTCTAAAGCGTTCCGTTGTTGTAGTTGCAACAAGTGATCAACCTGCAATTTGTCGTTTGCGTTCTGCGTATGTTTGTACGGCAATTGCAGAGTATTTTAGAGATAAAGGTAAAGATGTTATGTTGATGTTCGATTCTGTAACACGTTTTGCCGAAGCTCAAAGAGAAATCGGTCTTGCAAACGGTGAGCCTCCTGCGCAAAAGGGATTTCCTCCAAGTGTTTTTGATTTAATTCCAAAGTTGCTTGAACGCGCCGGAACAAACGATAAAGGTTCTATTACAGCTTTTTACACAGTTCTTGTAAGTGGCGACGATATGAACGAACCAATTACAGACCGAGTTCGTGGTACTTTGGATGGACATATCGTTTTAAACAGAAAATTGGCAAATGCTTTTCATTATCCGGCAATTGATATTTTGCAATCAATAAGTCGTTTGTCTAAACGCGTAACTGGAAAAAATACACAAAAAGCGTGTGGAAAAATCAGAACTTTGATGGCAATGTATCAAGAAAAAGAAACTGTAATTACAACAGGACTTTATTCTAGAGGAACTTCGCCGGAATTAGATTTGGCAATCGAAATGCACGACAAAATTGAAGAATTTTTAAAGCAAGAAGAATTTGAACCATCTACAATGAAGCAAACTTTGGATAAACTTTCTGAATTAACAGGCATAGAAATTCCTGAATCAGAATATTCTGAAGCACCACAACTAGTTTTGCAAAAAGAACAGGAAGTTTTGGCAGAAAACTAAAATATGAAAAAATACAGTTTTGAATTAGAAGATATTCTGGAATATAAAAAATTCGATCAAGAACAAGCTGAACAGGAATTTGCCAAAGCGTTATCTGTAGAAAATGAAATTCAACAAAAAATCGAATATATTGCTCAACAATATTTAATTACAAAAGAAAAATTTAAAAATACAAAAAATTTTGATTTGATAATTTCGCAAAATCAATATTTTAATTTGCTTGATTTTCAAAAAGAAGAATTATTAAAGGAACTTGCACAAGCAAAAATCATCACAGAACAAAAAAAAGAGATTTTGCAAGAAAAAATGAAAGCAACATCAGCCTTAGAAAAATTAAAAGAATTAAACAAAGAAGAATATAATCAACTTGTAGATTTTGAAGAGAACGAATTCATAGATGATTTAGCAACAACTCACTACAAAGGGTAAATCAATATTTGAAGGAACTTCCGCCAATAAATTCTCGTAAAATTGATCGTTCTGGAATTTCAGTTGGAGGAATTGTAGAAAAATTTTGCAAAAATTTAAGCAAACGTTGAGCTTCACTGTATTCTTTTTGAGATGGAGGAACGCAACTTAAAATTGGTTCAGCGTAAACTCTCAAAACCGACAATTCATAATCAAGAGCAGTATTTAAAATTGCATCTGCATTGTTGTGGAATGGATAAATATGAAGTTCTTCACCTCGGAGTACACTTGGCCACATACTTATAGTTCCGCTTGCAGATTTTCCTCTAAAACCAGCGTCTCTAACAATTCTTCTGATTAATCGATTGTCTTTTGTGGAGATTCGATTACTATCATCTAAATTTAATTGAGTAAGCGCAGAAATATAAAGTTTGAATTTTAATTCATTTGGAATTTTGGGAGTTAATTTATCGTTTAACCCATGAATTCCTTCCAAAATTAAAAATTCATTTTCTTCCAAAATCATTTTATTTTTTTCGTCAAAAAAAGGCATTCCAACTTTAAAGTCATAAGAGGGAATAATTACTTCTTTTCCAGCAAATAAATCAATTAAGTTTTGATTCAATAAATCAATATTCAAAGCTTCTAGGCATTCAAAATCAGGTTCGCCATTTTCATCAATAGGAGTTTTGTCCCTGCCTGCGTAATAACAATCCAAACTGATTACTTTTGATTTATACCCGTTTGCCATTAACTCAAGCGCAAGTTTTTTGGAAGTAGTTGTTTTTCCCGAACTCGAAGGTCCAGCAATTAATACGACTCGTATTTTTTTTGATTTAATAATTTGTTCTGCAATATCTGCGATACATTTTTGTTGGTGAGTTTCTGAAATATCAATAAAATCGTTGATTTTTCGATTAATAATCAATCTGTTTAAATCAGAAACTGAAGTTACATTTAATCTTTCTCCCCAATCATTGTAATGTTTGTAAGTTTTAAAAAGTTTTGGCTCATCAATAAAATTTTGTAAAACAAAAGGAGTCGATGTTTTAGGAAATCTTAATAACATTCCGTTTTCATATTTAATTAAATCAAAAGTGTGGAGTTGACTAGAATTAATTAAAAGGGGATGAAAAAATAAATCAGAAAAATTTTCAATTGAATTAATTTTTACAAATGGGGAGCAAATATAATTTAATTTAGCAACTGAATCATTCATATTTTGATTAGAAAATAAATTTATAGCATCAGAATAAGGAATCGTTTTAGATTCAATTGGTAATTTCTGTTCAATTATGCGCAAAATTTCATTTTTTAATAGAATTATTTCTTCTTGTAAAATCTCATTTTGACCAAAAATTGTATAATAATAACTGTGGCAAATGCTGTGACCAACAATTAATCTTTTTGAAGGGAAAAGTTTTTTTGCTGCAGCTGCCAAAACAAAACATAAAGTTCGTCTATAGATTTCAGAACCTTCTTTTGAATTTAAATAAATTGGTTCTACAGTTGCATTGTAATCTAAATATGAATCAAGAGAATTAATTATATTATTAATTTTTACAGCAACAATTTGTTCTGAATTGGGAAAGTTAGAAATGAAATCAACAATTTTAATACATTTATCACAACTTATTGAAGAAACCACGGAATTATTATTAATTAGTGAAACACAAAAATCGTTTGCCATAAAAATCTCCTATGTTTATAAAATATTATAAATCCAAATTGTGATATGTCAAATTAATCAAAAAAAACGAATTATCTTGACTTTAAATACAGAATTTGTATAATAAAAATATCGATGTTAACGAAAACAACTGAACGCGCCTATGCAAAGGTTAATTTTGGTCTGAAAGTTTTTCCTAAAAGGGAAGATGGTTTTCATAACATTGAAAGTGTTTTTCAAACAATTGATTTGTATAACACCTTAGAAATAAGTGTTACTAATACAAAAGATTGTGAGGTGATTTGCTTAAATGCAGATATACCAAAAGAAAATACACTTACAAAAGCGTATCAAGCTTTTTGTCAGATTGCTACTGTAAAGGTGCCTGGAGTAAAAGTTCAAATTACAAAAGGAATTCCTGATGGTGGTGGATTAGGTGGCAGTTCTTCTGATGCTGCTGCGTTGGTAAGAGGGCTTGAAAAACTTTGTGGAATTACATTATCTACTGAACAGTTAGATTTTATAGCTGATAAAACAGGTAGTGATGTGTTTTTCTTTCTTCATTGTGATTCAAAAGGAACTGGATGTGCTTTAGTTTCTGGTCGTGGTGAAGTTGTGAAAAAAATAAATCCACGGTATGATTTGTTTTTGTTGTTGATTTTTCCAGAAGTTAGAATTTCAACAAAATTAGCTTACGAGTTAGTTGATGAATATCTGGCTAAAGGAAACGAAAAAAATAGGTCAACATTGGACGAATTGGAGAACTTATACAGAATTCCAGTAGAAAAATGGACCTATATAAACACATTTTCATACGCATTAAGAGATGAGTTTTTAGAACTTGAGAAAGCTGCTAAAGATTTGCAAAAATTTGGTGCATTATTTGTTCAGATGTCTGGCTCGGGTTCAACAATGTATGGTGTGTTTGGTAATGAACAACAAGCGATCTACGCACGTAATTTGCTTGCTGAAACTTGGAATTGCAAAACTGTACAGGTTGTATGATTTGTACTGTAAATAAAACGGAGGAAAGCTTATGCAAATTACAGAACTTAGAATCAGAAAAGTTGAAGACGAAGGCAAACTTCGTGCTTATGTAACAGTAACTTTTGACAACTGCTTCGTTGTTCATAATGTAAAAATTATTGAAGGAAAAAGCGGATTGTTTATAGCAATGCCAAGCAGAAAAACTGCAAATGGCGAATATAAGGATGTAGCTCATCCAATCAGCCCAGAGTTTAGGGCAGATTTGCAAGATAAAATTCTTGCTGAATATGAAGCTGGTCACGTAGAAGTAGGTGGTTCAGCAGACGCAGACTAATAATCTGCATTATTAAATTGTATACATTGGGACGTCGGCAAGCGGTAAGCCCCCGGCTTTTGGTGCCGGTATTCCACAGGTTCGAATCCTGTCGTCCCAGTATATATATAATTCCTAAAGGATATAAGGAGCTTTAAGAAAATGAGTAAGCAGGTAATTAATGCTAAAGTTCGTGCTACAACAGGTAAAAGAGCTGCTAAAAAACTTCGCGAAGTAGGTAGTATCCCAGCAGTTGTTTACAACGAAAAAGGTGAAGCAACAATGCTTGAAGTGAATGATTCTGAATTCAACAAAGTATGGCGTTCTATCACAGCAACAACAGTTATTACATTGAATGTTGATGGAAAAGAATACGATGCTTTGATTAAAGATACAGAATACAACATTCGTACAGACAAAGTTCTTCATGCTGACTTCTTTGTACCAGCAGCAGATCAAAAACTTACTTACGTTTTGAAAATCCAGTATTCAGGTACACCAGCTGGTGTTTTGAAAGGTGGGTTCATGCTCAAACACATTCCAAACATTAAGATTAAGACAAATATTGCTAATCTTCCAGAACGTGTTGTAGTAGACGTTTCAAAAATCAACATTGGTGAAACTTTAAGCGTAAAAGATTTGAACCTTGGTAAAGATGTAGAAATCCTTACAGATGCAAATCTTCCAATCGTAAGTGTTTCTCCAGCACGCTAATTTAATTTAGTAAGTTTTATAGGGCTGTCAAAAAGACAGCCTTTTATTTTTTTAAAGGGACTTTATGACAAAATCTGTAGTAAATGAATTTGATTCGATTGTAAAAGAACAATTTGTTTTAAATCTTCCTGAATTTTCAACAAAAAAAATTGATGATTTGAAAATTGGCGTTGCGGTTTCGGGAGGAGCAGATTCAGTTTCGTTGTTAATTTCTTTGTGTCATATCTTCAATTCTAAAAAAAATCCTTTGAATGTAATTACAGTAAATCATTTTATTCGGCCGGAAGAAGAAACTTGTGGCGATGTTTTTTTTGTAAAAGAGTTGTGTAATTCATTAAAAAATGAAGGTTTTAATCTGGAATTAAAAATAATTGATTTGGAAAAAGGTGAAATAGAAAATCTAGCAAAAAAAAGAAAATGTGGAATTGAAGAAGCTGCTAGATTTGTGCGATATTCATGGTTTGAAAAATTTATTTGCGAGAAAAATTTGGACTGTTTGTGTTTGGCTCATAATAAAAATGACCAAATGGAAACTTTGTTGATGAGATTTTTGCAAGGTTCTTCTGGAGAGGCACTTAGCGGAATAAAGCAACTTAGAGAAAAATATTTTAGACCGCTTTTGGTAATTGAACGGGAAGAAATAGAAAAGTATTTGAATGAGCAAAAAATTGATTGGCGAACAGATAAAACAAATTTTGATACAAATTATTTACGAAATAAAATTCGGCATAAATTAGTTCCTTTGTTGGATGAAGAATTTGTTGGATGGAAAACGGCGTTGCAAAATGGAGTGGAAAAATCATCTTTTGATTCAGAAATAATTGAAAAACGAAGAAAAAAAGTTGAATTCATCATGGAAAAAAATTGCGTGAAAATTCCGTTGGAAGAATTTGATTCACTCTTGTTTGGAGAAAAAGTTCGGGAGTTGATTAATGCGGCGAATTTGTTGGGGTGCGACAAAAGAATCCCGTATGGATTTTTAAAAGATGTGATTAATTCAGCAAAAAAAATGGAAGTGAAAAATTCATTTTGTAAAAAATTTTTGGATGTAGAGATTAAAATTCAAAATAAAAATCTTTTTGTAAAAAAGGCCGATAATTCTTACACGGATGTGCATTTCTTTGCTATAATTGAAAATGAAGGAAATTATGATTTTCCGTTTGGGGAGATGAAAGTTGTTCGTAAAGATGATTTTGGGACAATTTTTGTAAATGGGAAAAATGTAGATTCTGATTTTAAGTTTCCTTTTTGTGTTCATAATTTGCGCTTGAATGATGAAATTGAAAATTCAGAAGGAAAACTAAAAAAAATTGCAGATATTTTTTCGGATTGGCATGTAACTGAAGAAGATAGAGCTTTGATTCCGATATTTCAGGAGTTGCAAACTGAAGAGCAACAAAATATTTGTATAATTGCCGATTTTTTAGGTTATAAAAATTGGATTGTCAGAAAATAGATTGAGGTTTTTATGAAAAAATTTGTAAAAGTTGTTTGTTTATTTTTGGTTTGTTCAAATTTTTGTATTTTTTCTGTAGAAAAGAGTGAAAATGCAAATAAAAAGACTGCTATTCGTTGTATGGATTTGGCTGAGTCTTGTATATATAGTGAAAATTTTGAAGATGCAATTAAAAATGTAAATATGGGTTTGCAATATGATGATTCAATTTCGGACTTGTATTATTTAAAGGCTTCGGCTTTTGTAAAGTTGGGCAGAACAAAAAATGAAATTTTGCAGGAAATAAAAATTGCATTTGATAAAAATAATTGGCTTGGTTACAACAAAGACGGTGCAAGAATTTTGTATGCTGATTTGTTGTGCGATACTGCGGAACATGAAAAATCATTGGAAATTTTGGATGAAGAAAATTTTTTGTTTTCGGCAGATGCGGAATTTATTAGAATAAAAAATTATTATTCACTTGGAACTGAAAATTCTATAAAACAAGCAAGAGAAAAGATTAATAGTTCAAGAAAGATTTTTCCAAAGGATGATAGATTTCCTTTAGTTTTCTTTTTGTTTGAATCTTTGTACAAAAATCATAGCGAAAATAATGGAATTAATTATGTAATTCCGCCTGTTGTTCAAAAAATTGCAGATGATTATATTGCAAAATTGCCTGATTATGATTCAAAAAACGTAGATTTAGAAATTCTTGCGGCAGATTTTGCAAATCAAGAGGAAAAAGTTCGATTATTAAAAGCGATTGATGCAAAAAAACAAAATAGTGTACTTTATCCAATTGTTGCGTTGAGAGCTGGCGTAATTAATGAAGAAGAAGCGTACAATTTGTTTTTTAATTCTGTAAAGGAATATGTTTCTTTGGAATATTTGCAATTATTTGTAGGATTGATAAAAGATGAATTTGTTTTGCAGAAAGTTGCAGAACAATTGGAAGCGTTTGATTTGACTTTGTGTGTTGATTATGATTTGGATTTGAAAAATGAATTAACAATCAAATATAATCGTGGACGCGCAAATTACATTTATTACGATAAAAATTACGATGGAATTGATGATTTGAATTCTGTGTGTGATTTTGGAGTTCCTGTTGCAATTTCGTACCCTGAAGAAAAAATTAATTTGAATTATGAGTTTTTTCCAAATGTGAGCAGAATTGTTTATATGCAAGATGACGTTGTTTATTCATTTTTGGATGATGATTTGGCTTATTCTCCGTTTGATATGATTTTATTGCCTTGCTTTGAAAAAGTTGGAGTTTCGTTTTATGTTCCTCATGTTGCGGAAGAAAGATTGGTGCCAGATTCAATTTTTGTTCAAGAAAAAGCTTCGACTGTGGAATATTGTATAACTGAACGACCAAATGCAAAAGTTTCTTTTTCGATGTTTGAAGGCGACATTGTTTTTATTTCTTTTACAGATTCAAAAGGTTTGTATGCACGCGTAAATTTGAGTGAAGGTTATCCGTTTGTAAGAAATGTGGATTACAATGATGATGGATTTTTTGAAACATCGGAATATTTTGATTTAGATTATGAAAATAAATTTGCTTTGGAATCAGATAAAAAATTTATAGAATCGATTTTTGGAACACAAGTTTTGCCAAATTCATTGTATTTGAAAAAAGTGGAAATTGATAAAGATAAAGACGCTTTTATTGAATTCCGCGAAGAATACATAGACGATTTTACAAAATGTACATCTTGGGATTACGATGATAACGGAATTTGGGATTGTGAGTTTGTTCAAATTGTAAATGGCGACGATTTAGAAACTGAAACTGTATATTTTGATAAAATTGGACTTCCTTTGGTAAAAATTAAGGTGATTAATGCAGAACCAATTAGTATTTCGACAAAAAATGGTGAAGATTCAATCACTTTGAATAAATCTAAAACTTTTTATTGGGTTGGCGAAGTTGAAGATGAAGAATGCGAAAAATATTTTAATGAATTTTTGGCTATAAATAAATTAAAGATAGAAAATGTTTTTGTAACAAATTTTGAAGAAGATAGGTTTTTTGTTATAAAGGCCGAAGAAAAATTCTTTGTAAAAAAATTGGAGCCTTCTTTTTTAGAGGATGAATAATGAAAAAAAGTGTAAAAAATTTATTTGTTTTGTTTTGTATGATTTTTTGTTCATGTAAAACAATTCAAAAACCTCAAAATATAACTGAACCATTAGATTATACAAGTCAAAGCGTAATTCAAAATGAAATTGATTCCATAAGAAAAATTCAATCGGTTGATTCTGTAAAAGCGTTGTGGAAATCGATTTATCTTGGTGAAGAAGAAATTTACAATGAATGTTTAGATATTGTTCTAAAAAATTACGAAAGTGCTTGGGAAAATAAAGATTTTGTTGAATTTGAACGGATTAAAAAATCCCTTGAAGCAATTGATTTTGATTTTTCAAAATATGAATCTTTTTCGACGTTAGAAAATGAAGAAAAAATTCCTGGATTTTTTGTAGATGAATCAAAATTGCCAAAAACAATTGAAAATTGTATTGATGCAACTGTAACTGTTGTTGTTGATAAAGGAATAAAAGTTCAGTACGGAAATGGAATTTCTGACATTGTAATTGGTTCTGGTTTTTTTATTGATAACCGTGGTTATATAGTCACAAATTGTCACGTGATAGAAGATTTGGTAAATCCAAAATATGAAGGTTTTTCTAGATTATATATAAAATTGCCTTCTGATATGGAAACAAAAATTCCTGCAAAAGTGATTGGATATGATTCTGTTTTGGATTTGGCACTTTTAAAAACAGAAATTGAACCTGAGTTTGTTTTTGAGCTTGGTTCGAGTGAAGATTTAAGTGTGGGAGATAAAATTTCTGCTATTGGAACTCCAATCGGTTTGGAAGGAACTCTTACTTCTGGAATTATTTCTTCTATTGGTAGAAAAATGACAACTTTGGGGAATGTGTTTCAGATTGATGCCGCTGTAAATTCTGGAAATTCAGGCGGTCCATTAATCGACGAAAAATATAAAGTTCAAGCGATTGTTTTTGCAGGAATGTTGCAGTTTCAAGGTTTGAATTTTGCAATTCCTGTTGAATATTTAAAACAATTGTTGCCAATTATGTATGATGGCGGCGAAATTCATCATCCTTGGATTGCGGCTTACGGTCACACAAAAAGAAAGGGAACTGAAAAAGTTGGCGTGGAAGTTCAATATGTTATGCCAAGAGGAATAGCCGACATTTCTGGTTTGCAAGATGGTGATGTAATTATTCAGTTAAATGAAACAAAGATTTCTACTTTGGAAGATTTACATTTTTTTATGATGGGATATAGATGTTCCACTTTGATAAAATGTAAATTTGTGAGAAACGGTGAAGAAAAAAATACAGTTTTGTATTTGGAAGAAAGACCGGAATCTCCTTTGAAGGATTTTTATAACAGCGATTTTATGTCGGATTCATTTGTGCCGATTTATGGAATAAAAATGATAGCGTCATCGACAATAAATCGGAAATCATATAATATAGAAAAAGTTATAAAAGGGAGCCTTGCTGATGAGTTTGGTTTTTCGGAAAATGATTCTTTGACTGTAAAAGATGTTCGTTTTGATGAAGAAAACAAATATTTATTAACACAAGTTTTTGTTCAGCGTAGAAAGAAAGGATATTTAGATGTAAATATGATTCTTTATGCTCCTTTTGACAGTACATATTATTTTTAATAAATTGAGGATTTTATGGCAGATATGAAATTTAAACGCAACTTCTGTATTGTTGCCCACATCGATCACGGAAAATCGACTTTATCAGATAGATTGATTCAAAAAGCAAAAATTATTGATGACAGAAAAATGATGAATCAAATTCTTGATAATATGGATATTGAACGTGAAAGAGGAATTACAATCAAAAGTCAGGCTGTTACAATTCCGTATCACGCAAAAGATGGAAATGATTACGAATTAAACTTTGTTGATACACCAGGACACGTTGACTTTTCTTACGAAGTTTCACGCGCAATTGCTTCTTGTGAAGGTGCGTTATTGTTGATTGATGCGACTCAAGGTGTTGAAAGTCAAACTGTTAGTAATATGTACATGGCTTTGGAACAAGATTTAACAATGGTTCCTGTAATTAACAAAATTGACCTTGCGAGTGCCGACGTAGAATCTTGTAAAAATCAAATTGATAATGAACTTGGCCTTGATTCAGCAGATGCGATGTGTGTTTCTGCAAAAACTGGTGAAGGAATTGACGATTTAATGGAAGCAATCGTTACAAAATTCCCAGCGCCAGAAGGCGATCCAGACGGACCTTTGGCAGCATTGATTTTTGACTGTCATTATGATGTTTACCGTGGAGTTGTTGTTCACGTTCGTGTAATGAATGGGCGATTAAAAACTGGCGATTTGATTAAAATGATGAGCACTGGAACAGAATACAAAGTTGAACAGTGTGGAATTTTTAAAATTAATTATGAAGAAACTGGCGTTTTGGAAGCCGGCGATGTTGGATATATTATTTCTGGACTAAAAACTGTAAGCGATGTAAAAGTAGGTGATACAATTACTTCAAAAGACAGCGGAATTACAGAACCATTACCTGGATTTAAAGAAGTAAAACCTGTTGTTTATTCTTCAATTTACCCAATGGATTCAAATGATTACGAAGATTTGCAAGCAAGTATGGAAAAACTAAAATTAAACGATGCAAGTTTGATTTACGAAAAAGATAATTCTTTAGCTTTGGGGAACGGTTTTAGATGTGGATTCTTGGGGCTTCTTCATTTGGAAATTGTTCAAGAACGTTTGGAAAGAGACTTTGACCAATCTGTAATTTTTACAGCGCCTTCTGTTCGTTATAAAATTCAATTGGATAATGGTGAAGAGATTTTTATTGATAATCCTTCTGAATATCCACAAGGAAGAATTAGAGCGGCTGAAGAACCATATATCAAAGCATCAATTATTACACCAGCAGAATTTTTAGGTTCGATAATGGCGCTTTGTACAGAAAAACGCGGAATTCAAACAAATATGACTTATTTGGATACAAAACGCGTTGAACTTCAATACGAAATGCCACTTAGCGAAGTTTTGTTTGACTTTTACGACAGACTAAAAAGTTATAGCCGCGGTTATGCTTCTTTTGATTACGATATTATTGGTTATCGACCAACTGATTTGGTAAAAGTAGATATTTTGATTAACGGAAAAATGGTGGATGCGCTTTCACTTCTTACTTTTAAACAAAATGCTGTTGAACGTGCAAGAAAAGTTTGTGAACGTCTAAAAGATGAAATTTCACGCCAACAATTTAAAATTGCAATTCAAGGAGCAATCGGAAGCCAGATTATTGCGCGCGAAACTGTAAATCCTGTTAGAAAAGACGTTTTGGCAAAATGTTACGGTGGTGATATTACTCGTAAGCGTAAACTTTTGGAAAAACAGAAAGAAGGTAAAAAACGCATGAAGATGGTTGGAGATGTTGAGCTTCCACAAAGTGCATTCCTTGCTGTTCTTAAAGAAAAACAAGAATAAAACGTACGATTAAATTAAACATTTTTTATAACGTATTGAGCAAAAAAATTGCTTTCGTGGATAACCGTACTTATGCTCCGCCGAGAGCCCTCGCGCTTCGCTTGTGTGAATATAGCGAACAATTTTATCGGGCTCAATGCTACGCAAAGCACGAACATCCACTACGCATTTTTTTCAATAATTTTTCAAAATGTTTATTTTATCGAATTTACCCGGAATTTTTAAATGAATTTTACATATACCAACGTTCGTATTTTAAATATTTCCACATGTTTAGATAAATTAAACATTTATAAATAGTTTATTAAAAAATAGATTTTGCGCGAGCGAACGGAGGTTGGGCAAATACACTCTGCTTGTGGCAGCCACTGTGTGGCTGGTTCTATAGTTTCTATACCACAAGCAGCGTGTAGCGAGTTATCGAGCGGTTTTGAACCAGCCTACGTACGCGGGAGCAATTATAAATTGTTTTTTTTTACTCTTAGATTTTATTGTTTAATTTAATCGTATATTTAAGATTATTTCAAACAGAAGTAATAGCTGATGAATTTAATAAACTGAATTGATAAAATTTAACGAATTATTTTAAAACTGAAAAATTTTGTGATATAATCTTTATATGTACTCATTTTTGTTTAATAACTTACGATTTCAAATTGCCGCAACTGTTTTTTTGTTAATTATCGAAATTATTTATTTTATTCGTCCAAAGCTCAGATTATTATCAAGTCGATTTTTTTCACTTTTAATGATAAGTGTTATAATTTATTTAATTTTTGATTATGCATCGGCAATCTGTTTAATTTATATGAACCAAGTGCCTAGATGGCTTTTAAGGTTTACTCATCAAGGTTTTATTTTCTTTTTACAATCTACGTTATCTTTAATTTATTTGTACACTGATTTATATAATAGAAACCAAAAACGATATTCCAAGTTTAAAATTTCGTTTATAGCGTGTTTGTATATTTTTTCAATTTTCTTTGTGATTTTTGCTCCAATGGAATATGTTCTTGAACCAGATGGAATTTATTCTTACGGACCAATGGCCGATTTTGTATATTTGATAATTGTTTTATATATGATTCTGATTACAAAAAATGCGATTGTAAGTTATAAAAAAGGAATTAATAAAAAGGAACAACTTTATATTTTTGCAACAATGGGATTGTGGACTATATTTGGATTTATTCAAATGCTTGTTCCTAAGATGCTTATTTCTAGTGTGGGACTTACAGCTGTAATTTTGTTGTTATTTCTTTCGTTGGAAAATCCATCGGAATATATTGATAAAGAAACTTTGGCTTTTAATTCAACGGCGTTAAAGTTGATGTTAGGCGAATATTTGAATCGAAGAAAACCATTTTATATTATAAATATCGATTTGGAAGATTTGGATATTCTAGAAAATCAATTAGGACAAGATGTTCGCGTAAATCTTTTGACTGATATAAGAATTTATTTAGTAAAAACTTTTAGGTTGAAAATCTATAGATTTACAAATCAAAGTGTGACTTTTATTCTAGCTAGAAGATATTTTTTTAGAAAAGAAGAAATATTAGAAAAAATTCAAAAGAGATTTGAAAATGTTTGGTCAATTGGTGAAACAAATGTTATGTTGAATGCTCATTTGGATGTAATTACTTGTCCGACGGATTTTCCTTATGATGGATTAATTTCTGAATTGCTTACATTTATTCAAGAAAGCCATTCTTATTCAACTAGTAAAACTTTTGTACGTGCGGTGGATTCTGAAATTAAAGAAAATTACGAGCGCAAAAAGAATCTTTTGCTTTTCTTAAGACAAGCAATTGAAAATAAAGAATTTGAAATGTATTACCAACCGATTTTCAATGTGAAGGAAAATAAATTTACAAATGTTGAAGCTTTGGTTCGTTTAAAAAATAAAACTCAATATGGTTTTGTTTCTCCAGAGGAATTTATTCCAATGGTAGAAAAAAACGGAATGATAATGGATTTGAGTAATATTATTTTTAACAAAGTTTTTTCTTTTATGAATGAAAAATCATTGCGTCAAAAAGGCATAAGTCATATGGAATTAAATCTTTCTGGGCTTCAATCTGTTGATTCTGATTTGCCATTATTGATGAATAAACTTTTGACAGAATATAATATTCCTGCTGATTCTGTAAATCTAGAAATTACGGAATCTGTTGCCATTACGTCTGGTTATATGCTTAAGAAAAATATGGACGAACTTAAAAAAATGGGATGTTCGTTTTCTATGGATGATTTTGGAACTGGTTATTCAAATTTATCGCAAATTGTTAAAACTGAATTTGAAGTAATAAAAATTGACAAAAGTCTTTTGTGGCCTTGTTTTGATGAAAAAAATAAATCGCTACAAAATGCAAAAATGTTACTTGAAACGTTGATTGAATTAATGTTGAAATTTGGTTATGAAATTGTTGTAGAAGGAATTGAAACTCAAGAACAATTTGAATATTTAAAAAAGCAAGGAATTACGTTTGCTCAAGGTTATTATTTTAGTAAACCTTTGTGCGAAAATGATTTTATTGAATTTTTGGAAAAAAATAATAAATAAGGAAGAGTTATGAAAAGAGAAGATTACATTAATTGGAATGAGTATTTTATGGGCGTTGCTATTTTAGCTTCTAAACGTTCTAAAGATCCAAACACACAAGTTGGCGCTTGTATTGTTGATGAAAACAACATTATTCTTTCTACAGGTTACAACGGATTTCCATATGGATGTTCAGATGATGAATTCCCTTGGGAAAGAAGTGGTGAAGATACAAAATACAAATATGTTGTTCACGCGGAATTGAACGCAATTTTAAATGCTCGTGGAAAAAATTTAAATAATGCTCGCATTTATGTAGATTTGTTCCCTTGTAATGAATGTGCAAAAGCAATTATTCAAAGTGGAATTAAAGAAGTTGTATATTTGTATGATAAATACGCTGATACAAAAGAAACAATTGCTTCTAAAAAAATGCTTGCATCTGCTGGAGTAAAAACAACTTGTTTTATTCCAACAATTAAGAAGATTGAAATTGATTTTGAACGTTAATCTTTTAAATTGATAGCGTTTTGAATTATTTTAAATGGTGTAAAGTCAAAATCTGTGCCATTTTGTAAATTTGAAGTTTCTGCATGTGAAAAAACAGCTGTAATTGCAGCATCATGTGCAGAATAGCCTTGCGCTAAAAGAGCGGCACAAAATCCTACAAGAACATCGCCTGAGCCTGCTTTTGCAAGGCTTGGGTTTCCGTTATCGCAAACATAGATTTTTTGATTGCTTGCAATAAATGTGTTTGCGCCTTTCATAACTAAAACACACGAAGAAAATTGTTTTGTGAATTCTTTTCCGATTTGGTCTCTTTTGTTTTTTATTTCTTCAATATTATCGCTATAAAAATGTGGTAAGAATTTTTTTACTAATTCTTGTAATTCTTTTGGATGTGGAGTTAAAATTATTTTTGCGTTTGGAACTGAATTTAATTTTTGTAAGATAGAAACAAAATTTTCGTTGTAAAAAAAGTCAGCGTCTATTACGCAAGATGGATTTGTTGAATTGCAAAACCAGTTTAAAAAATCCTCGCAAGAATTATTTATGCCAAAACCAGAGCCGATTGTAACACATGTTGTTTTTTGTGGAATGGAATTGCTTATCATTAATTCTGGTGAAATCTGGAATTGATTTAAGTTTGAGTTTTTGCTTTGTAACAATGTTACCAACCCAGAACCAAATTTTAACGCAGAAGTTGCATTTATGATTGCAGCCCCAGATTTTTCTCCTGCATAAACACAAACGTGACCAAAGTTTCCTTTGTGGCTGGCTTTTTTTGTTCGCCATGGAAGTTTAATATCATTTTTTTGAATTAAAAAAGCGTCGCTTTCAAGAAAATTTTCAAATTTTTGTTGCGCGATTCCGAGGTTTGCTACAAGGATTTTGCCACAAACATTTTTTGCGCTATCCGAATATAAATATAATTTGTTGCAACCCATTGTAACAGTATAATCTGCATTAAAATAAAATGCGGATGGAATATCGCACGCGATTTTTACAGCGGGAACGGAATTTATAAAATCAAATAATTCTTTGATTTGGGAAGAAAGTTCGCCTTTAAATCCTGTTCCGTAAAAACAATCAACGATAATTGTTTTTTTTAGATTGATGGATGCAAAATCTTTTTTTATGTTTTCAAGTGAAATGTCTGAATCAATAGAAAGTTGAAGTTTTTGTGCAATTTGATATTGAACGTTTGCTTCTTGTGCGGAAGGAATAATTGGGGCGTAGATTTTTACGTTGAAAATATTTTGTAATTTTCTTGCAAGTGCAAATCCGTCGCCACCGTTGTTTCCTTTGCCGCAAAAAATATAAACGTTTTGAATTTGCGTAGTTTGATTTATTTGTAAAATCAAATCTTTTATACAATTTGCGGCGTTTTCCATCATTATAAATGGAGGAATGCAATAATTATCTTTTGCCAGAGTTTCTAACTTGTTTGAATCTTTATAAAGATTTTGCATAATTTATTTTAAAAGAAAATTAAACCTAAAATTCCAACTGGAATTAAATATGCTGCAAACCATTCAAGTTTGCCTTTTCTGATTAATTTCATTAAGAATGCTAAAGAAAGGTATCCAACAACAAAAGATGCAATACAACCAAAAATGATTGGTAATGCACCAATGGAATCTGTCATAGAACCTAAATTTTTTAATTCAAGGATGAATGCGCCTAAAATTGCAGGAATAGAAACGATGAATGAAAATTCTCCGGCAGCTTTTCTGTTTACGCCAGAAATTAATGCTCCTGCAATTGTTGAACCACTTCTTGAAATTCCTGGTAAAGTTCCAAAACCTTGAGCAAATCCAATTACTATTGATTGAACAATAGAAATGCCTTTTTCTGGAATTGCATTCTGTTCTTTTAATTTGGATTGGCGTTTTTCTAAAATTGAAGAAAAAATGAGTAAAAATGAAGTTACAAGGAAACCGCCACAAACAAATTTTGAGCTTAAATCTGGAATAAATTTACTTGTAACAATACCGATTGAACCAGTAATGATTGTTGCAATTATGATTGCAATAATTGTTTTTTTACCAAGTTCATCTGTTCCGCAAAGTAAATCTTCTGAATCGTGGATTTCTGTTGATGATTTTTTTGTAATCCAACGACCAAAAATTTTTAATAAATTCCAGATTTTTTTTCTAAAATAAATTATTACTGCGAGTAATGTTGCCAAGTGAAGACAAACATCGTATAAAAGTGGAACTTCTGAAAGTCCAAAAAGTTCTTGTCCAAGTTGTAAATGTCCTGATGATGAAATTGGAAGGAATTCAGCAACTCCTTGTAAAATTCCTAATAAAATACTTTGTAAAATTGTCATAAAACCTCACTAATTGTTCAAATTATAGGATAGATGGGAGAAAATTACAATGTTTGTGAGATTGCGTGATTTTAGACTTTTATAGACAAATTTCGAAATAATTAAATAGCAATGTTTTTTACAAGACAAAGTGTTTTGTGATATAATTAATTTAATGGTAAATAATTTAAATATTTTTTGACAGATTTATTATAATAAATGTGATGTAGGAAAAACTATGACAACAAACGATACTTTAATTTCAAATGTAGGAATCAATATACAAGAAAAATCTGCAATGATGTGGAATGTTGCTAATGTTCTTGCAGGACCGTTTAAACCTCATGAATATGGCTTAGTAATTTTGCCTTTTACAGTTATAAAAAGATTTCATGATTGTTTACTCCCAACCCACAATGCTGTATTAGAAAAATGGGAACAAGTAAAAACTATGGCTGTAAAAGATGGATTTTTACGACAAGCCTCAGGTTATCAATTTTATAATACATCAAAATTTAATTTTACAAGTTTGTTGAATGATCCTGCAAATATTGAAGAAAATTTTAAAGATTACATTCATGGATTTTCAGAAAATGTTCAAGACATTCTTGCTAAGTTTGAATTTGATAATATCATAAAACGTCTTGTAGAAGCAGAAGCCCTTTATCTTGTAATAAAAGAGTTTAATTCAGAAAAAGGATATCTTGGTCCAGAAAAAATAAGTGCTGTTGATTGTGGCTATATTTTTGAAGATTTAGTTAGACGATTTTCTGAAAGTTATGATGACCAAGCGGGAGCTCACTTTACAAGTCGAGATATTATTTACCTAATGACAGATATTCTTCTTTCTGAAAGTGACATTGCAAATACAAAAACTTGTACAGTTTATGATATGGCAATGGGAACAAGTCAGATGCTTTCATGTATGCAAGAAAGAATTGCCAAATTAAACAAAGAAACAGAAGTAATTACCTTTGGTCAAGAAATTAATCCTTCTACATTCGGTATTGCAAAAGCAGATATGATGATTCGTGGTGGCGACCCTAATAATATGCGATTTGGAAATACTTTGAGTAATGACCAATTTAAAGGTTTTAAATTCGATTATATTATTTCAAATCCGCCTTTTGGCATTGATTGGAAAAAAGAAAAAGATGCTGTAGAAAAGGAACATAAACAAGGTGATGCAGGAAGATTTGCACCGGGACTTCCAAAAATTAGCGACGGTCAACAACTTTTTGTTTTAAATGGGCTTTCTAAACTTAGTGCTTATGGAAAAATGGCAATTATTCAAAATGGTTCTCCTTTATTTAGTGGCGATGCAGAAAGTGGACCAAGTGAAATCAGAAGATATATTTTAGAAAACGATTGGCTTGATTGTATTATTCAACTTGGAACTGATATGTTTATGAACACAGGAATTAGTACTTACATTTGGATATTGAATAAAGACAGAAGTGAAAAGAAAACCGGGAAAGTTTTACTAATTGATGCTTCAAAATGTTATGAGCCAAGAAGAAAATCAATTGGAACAAAACGAAATGATATTACAGATAAATGTAGAGATTTAATTGTAAAAGCATACAGTGAATATAAAAATGAAAAAGTTTATGGAGATAAAGACGGAATTTATTGTGAAAGCAAACTTTTTGATACTACTGAATTTGGCTATAACAAAATCACTGTAGAACGACCTCAAAAAGATGAAAAGGGAAATATCGTAAAAGACAAAAAAGGAAATCCTGTTCCAGATAAAGATTTGCAAGATACAGAAAATATACCAATGAATGAAGATATAGATTCATATTTTAGACGTGAAGTTTTGCCTTATGCTCCAGATGCTTGGTACGATCCAAAAAAGACAAAAGTTGGTTATGAAATTCCTATGACTAGATATTTTTATGAATATCAAGCACCAGAAAAATCAGAAGACATTTTTGCTCGTATTACAAAATTAGAAAGTGAAATAGGGGAATCATTGAAAGCGATTTTGGGAGAGAAGTAAGAAAGTTGTCCACGGATTCGATTTTACTACGTAAAATCAATGGAAAAGAGATAACAAACGGATTTGTTCGTTCCTAACGGAACTCACGTTACAAAAGCGAAAGTCGTTAGACTTGAGCAAATCAGTTTGTTAGGAAAAATAGGAAAAAACAAAATGCGAAAAATGAAAGACAGTGGAATAGAATGGATTGGGGAAATACCAGAAGATTGGGAAGTTCTTCCTTTCAGACATGTTTTACAAGAAAGGAATGAAAGAAATAATCCTGTTGTAAGTGAAGAAAGATTATCTTTATCGATAGAACGAGGGGTTACTTTGTACGCGGATAAAACAACAAATCTAGATAGATTTAAGGATGATTTTGCTCAGTATAAATTAGCATACATAGGCGACTTAGTTATGAATAGCATGAACATGATTGTTGGTGCTACAGGTGTATCCAAATGGTTTGGTTGCGTCAGTCCTGTGTATTATACATTTTATGATAATGACATAGAACATACTACAGCAAAATTCTGCGAATATATTTTTAGAAGTAAAACAATGTTGCGAGTGTTACATAGTTTCGGAAAAGGAATTTATTCAATAGACAGAGGTGATGATAAAATTAATACTTGTCGATTGAAGGTTGCTAAAAGTGACTTAAAAAATATAAAAATTCCAATTCCTCAAATATCTGAACAGAAATTAATTATACAATTCCTCGACAAAAAATGTTCCGAAATCGATTTTGTTATTTCAAAAACTCGTGAAACAATTGAAGAATACAAAAAACTTAAACAGTCAATTATTACAGAAGTGGTAACTGGAAAGGTAAAAATTGAAAACGAAAAAGCTTGTGGGAAGTATGATACTTACAAAGACAGTGGCATCGAGTGGATTGGGGAAATACCGAGTGAGTGGAGTGTTTGTCAAATAAAAAGATTTGCAAAACTCTATAATGGCAAGGAAATTGAAAACGAAGTAATAAAATCAGACTATGCTATAGATGTTTATGGTTCAGGTGGAGTTTTTAAATATACGACAAATTATCTTTATGATGGCGAAGCTGTTTTGTTTGGAAGAAAAGGCTCTATAGGAAAGCCATTAATTGTAGATGGAAAATTCTGGACTGTAGACACAATGTATTTTTCAACTTGTAAACAAGAATTAGCAATGAATAAATTCTTGTTTTATTTATTAAAAATTTTTCCTTGGGATGTTTATACTACGAAAACTGCATTGCCAAGTATTGTTGGAAGCGAAATTTTTAATTCATTTGTTCCAGTTCCGCCTCTCACTTCTCAACTTTCACTTATCACTTTCCTCGATAAAAAATGTTCCGAAATCGATAAACTTATTACAAAAAAAGAACAGTTGGTAGTAGAATTAGAAGCATACAAAAAGTCGCTGATTTATGAAGTAGTAACAGGAAAGAGGAGTGTGTAGGAGGAAAATATGGAATTAATTAAGAAAATTGTTCGATTTTGCAAAAAAAAGTGTATTAACAAAAAAATAGATGAAAAATTGCGAACACTATCTCCTACCGAAAATGCTGAAAATATAGATACCTATCTAACATCTCTCCAATGGGCATTATACAACAGTAAATCAGTTAAAAATATTGCAATATCTGGTCCGTATGGTGCAGGAAAGAGTAGTATAATTGATACTTATATTAAGAAAAATAAATTTAATCATAAATATTTAAAAGTTTCACTTGCCACTTTTCAAGATATAATTAGTGAAAAATTAGATTTGGATAACGAAGAAAAATTTAAAGAAAAAAATAGACTGGAACGGTTAATAGAGCTAAGTCTTTTACAACAGTTTTTTTATCATGAAAAAGATTCTAAAATACCAGATTCAAAGTTCCAAAAAACAAAGAAAAAAAGTAAAGCTGGAATAATTGTATATCTAATATTCATTGCACTTTTTGTATTATCTTTTACATTTACTTTTTCTAATAATGCAGTTTCTGATTTTATAAAAACATATATACCTTTTTATGAATTACTAGAAAAGCTTTTTAGTTTAAAGTTTTGGATACCAATAGCATTAAAAATTTATATAATCTTGTTTTTAGGATGTTGTATTTATAAATTCATAAAATTATTTTCCAAAATTTCTACAGTAAAATTAGCAGGCAATCATGCAGAAATAGAAATAGGGAATGAAATTAGTAAATCTGCTTTGAATACATATCTTGATGAAATATTGTACTTTTTTGAAGTAAGTAAATATGAAGTCGTTTTTATTGAAGATTTAGATAGATTTGAACAATCTGAAATTTTTGTAAAATTAAGAGAGTTGAACCAACTAATAAATAATTCAAAAAAAATAAAGCAAGATGTAGTTTTTGTATATGCAATAAAAGATGATATGTTTATGAACAAAGAAAGAACAAAATTCTTTGATTTTATTATTCCTGTAATTCCTGTTATAAATAATTCAAATTCAAAAGATAAATTAACAACAATTCTTAATAAATCAAAAACTAAGATTTCAGAAGATTTAATAAGCGATATTTCATTTTTTATTGATGATATGCGTATTTTAAATAACATATTAAATGAGTTCTACTTATACGAAAAAATATTAGCTAAGACAGATTTGAATGCAGATAATTTGTTAGCAATTATTACATATAAAAATTTATTTCCTAACGATTTTGTTTTATTGATGCAAAATAAAGGTGATTTGTATGAAGCTATAAATCGGAAAGATAAATATTTAGAGAATAGAAGAGATGAAATAAATAGTGAAATTCAACTGTTACAAAAGAAGATAGAAGATTCAGATAGGTTATTACAACAAAATCTAAAAGAATTGCGATTACTTTATATTAGTGTTGTTGCAGAATATGTTATGCAACATGGAGGAAGGAATTTTACAGATGAGTCTAAGAAAAGTATTACTTTTAATCAATTATCAGAAAATGATGAATATTTTAAATTTCTAAAGCAAGATAAACTTTCTTATTATTTTCCAAACTATTCGAGATATTATCCTATAGAATTAAAATTTTCAGAAATTGAAAATACTATTGATTCTCAAGAAAGTTATGATGAAAAAGAAGAAAAATTACGAATAAAACTAAATCCAACTGAATTGTATAAAAATATAGAAGAACTTAAGAATAAAAGAGAAAAACTCCAAAAAAGAAAGCTTAAGGATTTAATATTAGACGGTGAAATAAATGTGTTTGATGAAACTAATGAACACCAATTTGATTGTATAGATCGTCTTTTGAGAAATGGATATATTGATGAAAACTATTTAGATTATATTTCAATATTTCACGAAGGTAGTTTGAAAAAAGCTGATTATGATTTTTTATTGAAATTTAAACGAAATGAAAGTTGCCCTTTTGAATATAAATTATATAAGACTGATGAACTTATAAAACAAATAAATTTATATGATTTTGAAAAAGAAAATATTTTAAATTTTTATTTGGTAGAAACTTTAATTTCGTCAACTAAGGAAACTGATAAGAAAAACATTTTTTATAAACAGTTTTCAAATGCGACTGTAACAAAAATAGATTTTTTGAATAAATTTATTGATAAAACAAGTTATCTTGAACTCTTCATAAAAGAACTTTGTTCAAATTGTACTTGTATTTGGAATATACTCAAAACAACATCTATTTTATCAGCTGAAGAACGAAGAAAATGGTTTGAGTATATTATTAAATATGCAGATATAAAAGATATCTCAAAAATATTCAAGAAAAATGATGAATATTTTTCTCATTTCGAAGATTATTTCTTTATTTCAACTGATTCTGAGCGATTGAAAGAAATAATTTCTATTTTAGATATAAAATTCGCTATAATAAACAAAAATACATCAGAAGAACATTTGTATTATCTTTTAGAACAAAGTTTATTTGAAATAAACAAAAGTATGCTTACTTTATTACTTTCAAATAAAATATCATTAACAAAAGAGTTCTATAGTTCAAATTATAATTTTATATGCTCTTCTGAAATTGATCCTTTAAAAAAATATATTTATGAAAATATTAATACTTATATACAAAATGTTTATTTAAGACTTGAAGATAATAGAGAAGAAACAGAAGGTTCTCTTATTGAATTACTCAATAATCAAAATCTAAAACTTGAACTAAAAAATAAAATAATTCAAAAAGAAAATACCATAATAAAGGATGTTTCAAATATTAAAGAAATAAAAGTGCAAAATTTATTATTTGATAATAAAAAAGTTGCTATTTCGTGGGAAAATATTTATCAGAATTATGTTTTGAATGGTAGTTCTTTCTCAGATAATATAATTGAATATTTATCTACAAGAGATATTGCAGAGGAACTGTCCGAAGTAAAACTTTCTACTAGAAAAGGTGAGAATGGAATAAGTATATATTCAAATCTAAATAATAGTATCATTAATGAAAAAAGAGTTGATGATGGAATATATAGGTTATTAACAAAATCATCTCCGTGGTGGTATTCTGTTTTTGATACAGAAAAAGTTACTCCAGAAAGAATATCAATATTAATTCAAAATGGTGTCGTAGCCCCTACTATTGAAACATTTGATTTTTTACGATTAAATTACGCTGGAAAACAAATAGAATTATTTGAGAAATATAACGATAAATTTATAGACAATCTAGAAGCTTTGAAGCTATCAGTACAAGAAGTTGAGGAAATAATAAGAAGAACAGTATTAAATCAAAAAATAAAATATTCTTGTATTAAGCAGTTGTCAGAATCAGAAATAAAAGATTCTGTTGATATTTTGCAATATTTACTTTCTTCGTTTGATAAGTCGGATTTTGATTTTTCGGATAAAATTAAGAAAGAAATGTTGTCAAATGAAAAACTAAATAAACTAAGTAAAATTTTGTTTTTTCAATCTAATTATTCGATTTTAAAGAATGATGAAATAGACATATTTCTAAAATCTCTTGGAGAAAATTATTTTCAAATTACAGATAAACATAAAAGACCATCTGTTTTAATTTCAAAGGAAAATAAAATCCTTTTGTCTGTGTTGAAAGAAATTGGTTATATATCAAGTTTTAAAGAAATTGATAATAGCTACAGAATTTTTCATAAATCAATATCTCATGTTTAGAAATATTGTGTATAATGTTTAGGGAGATTTTTAATTCAATATTATCAATGATATATAAATTCTACTGCTTCAGAAAAATTTAATATCTCTCTGAAAATCTTCTTAATATTTCTTCTAATTTTACTTCATCACTTGGATTTTCAGAAAAGAAAAAACTTAAATTTGTATCGGATTTAAATCTTTCATATAAATCTGAGCAAAACATTTCTGCTTTTTGACTATTTCTTACTGAACGAACATTGTTGTTTCCATTCTCGTCATGTCCATTTCTTCGAATATCAAAGCAATAAATTGCATTTGGGTTATCAGGCTCCAATCTTCTTGCAATCAATATTTCTTCAGTTCTTGGTTTATTTTTTGTTATTTCTTTTGGTAAAACTGTTGAAAAGAAATCTGCAAAATTAATAAATAAATCTCTGTAATTTCCATTACCTTTAATATTAAAAAAATTACAAAATTCAGAAACACTTTTAAATTTTACTTCCTGAAAATCTGCGTATGCTTTAATACATTCATCAGTATTGTTTTTGTGAATAAAGTCGAGTTTTAGTTTTGCATTATCTGAAGGTTTCTTTTCATTAGTATCATATAATGTAAAAAGACAATAGCAAGGAATTGTATTATATGTGAATTGAAAAGCATCAATAACCCAATTTTTCTTTTCCATATCTGACAATAGAGATGGAAGCGTGTGAAATCGAATATTCATAATTTGTATCTCCTTTTAAAACAAGTAGCGAAAAACTTTTAAATTTTTCACTGCTTGTTTTAATTTAACAATTAGTTAAAGCTTTGTTTGCAGAAACTAAAGTAACTCCGATTTTTATAGAATATTCACCAATTCTTTTATTACAAACCCTGCATAGCGGAATTATCCATTCTCCAGGTTCGTTAGAATTGATTACATGGGCTCCAACTTCTGCATAATTGTTACAATCGGCTGCACTGCATGTTAAAGGCCATGATTCTTTGCTGTTTTTTATCCAATGGTCTTTCCAACTTCCACATTTACAATTTCGTTCACTTGTTCCATTTTTATTTTTCCATCCTATACAAGTAAATCCCATGTTTTCCTCCATTAATCTATCTTTCCTTATTTGATTGTGACAAAACAGAACCTGCTAAACTCTTTGTTTTGTCGCTATATTTAGGACTTTGCAAAACTTTTGATGCTAAATCTTCAACTTTACTTCCAGTTTGTTTTCCCTTTTGTACTTGGGATAATGCTGATCCTGCCAGAATTTTAGCTGTTTTAGATGAATTTTCATCTAAAAGTGTTTGACTAGCTAATGATGACACTTGTTCAGATGTTACCTTTTTATTTGTGCTCATGGGCACCTCCTGATGGTTTTAGTTGTAATGTTTTTACAATTGTTTATTTTGTATTTACTAATCTTAACTGATTAGTTGGTGTTGAAATTGATTTTCAACGCTTTTTTACCTCCCAATCTAAAGATACTAAAATAAAATATAATCGGCAATAAAAATCGTAAATAAAATGTGAAAAAATCACAAATAAATTGTATCTATTGCTTTCTTTTAAATTTTTTAATATATTAGTATTAATATTTATATTGTATATATAGGGAAAACTATATATATGTTAGCTCCAAAAGGAGATGTCTATGTTAAGTCGATTTACTGTTGGTAATTTCTGTTCCTTTGATAAAAATCAAACATTATCTCTTATTGCAGGTTCAATTCAAAATCACAAAGAACGTTTATATCAAGCAAATGATTTTAAATTATTGAAGTTTGCCTCAATTTATGGTGCAAATGCGGCGGGTAAATCTAATTTTATTAAAGCAATGGATTATGCTCAAACTGCTATTATTGTGGGTGTAGAAAATGAATATTTTGAAGAAAGAAAAGATAATTATTTTCGTTTAAATCCTGAGAATAAAGCAAAGCCATCATATTTTGAATTTGAAATTTGTATAGATAAAAGCATTTATGCTTATGGTTTTGAAATGATAATAAATCAAAAACGTATAACAGAAGAGTGGCTGGTAAAACTTAATAAAACTAAAGATGAAATTATTTTTTCAAGAAATTCTAATACCGGAAGTGTCTATTTTAATAATGATTATCTCAATGATGAAACTAAATCTCGAATGGCTGTATATCTTGAAGATTTCCAAAAGGTGACTAATAAAACTTTTTTATCAGAAATAATTTCCAATAAAGCAGAACTTTACAAAAATAATGAAAAACTTCAAATATTAAAAGATGTACATAAATGGGTATTTTCGTTAAATATTTCATATCCAGATACATCAATTACAGGATATGATTGTTTTTCTGAAGAAAACATTAACGAATTGATAAATGCTATAGAAATATTTAAAACAGGTATATCTAGAGTTATTCCAACTGTTATTTCTAAAGAACAAGCTTTAGATAAAATTAGACCAGAATTTAGAAAAGAAGTTGAAGAAGCAATTCAAAGAACTTGTCCTAAAGAAAATACAGAAACTGTTAAAGATTCTGAAACATGTGGTTTTAGATTGAATATCAACGGACGATTAATTTTTGTTACTTTTAAAGATAGAGAATCCGTTTTTACAGAAATTACTTTTGAACATTTTGGAATAAAAGATGTTCGTTTTTCCCTTGCAGAAGAATCTAATGGAACTCAACGCTTATTAGATTTACTTTCTATATTGTTTACTCAAAAAGAAAATTCTGTTTTTATAATTGATGAGATAGATCAAAGTCTTCATCCTCAACTTACAAGAAAATTTATTGAAAACTTTTTACATTATGCAAAGAAAAAAAATATTCAACTTATAATATCAACACATGAAAGTCATTTACTTAACTTGGATTTAGTAAGACAAGATGAAATTTTCTTTGTTGAATCAACCCCAACTGGTGATAGTGTCTTGTATCCATTTGACAGATTTAAGGAACGCTTTGATAAAAAAATTGAAAAAGCATATTTGGATGGTCGTTATGGTGGTGTACCAATTTTTGATTCTATATTTTTCCCAAAAGATGATATTGAGTAAAATAAAAGTGGAGGATTAATGAGAGTAAGTCAGCCTTATGGTGAACGATACATAGAAAAGGAGTTTTCTCAAGAACCAAAAATTCGATATTTTATTGCTTGTGAAGGAGAAAAAACTGAATATCGATATTTTAAGGGAATAATTGAATTTCGTACGGAAATAGGAATAAATCCGTTAGTAGAAATTATTCCTATTCGCCATGAGCAAAACACTAGTAGTAATCCTGTAAATATTTATAAGGATGCAAAGTTAGCCATTGAAAATGCTTCAAATTTCTTGGATGGAGATAAACTTTGTATTGTTGTTGATAGGGATAAACAAAGTTTTACGGATTCACAATTTGATGTACTCCTTAATGCAGAAAGAGATAATGAAATAAAATTTTGCATATCTAATCCATGTTTTGAATTTTGGCTTCTTTTACATTTTTCTGATTGTTCTGAATATGACATGAATCTTTTATGTAATAATGAAAAAGAAGGAAATAGAACTTTTGTGGAAAAATGTTTGATGGAAAAACTTGGTGGTAGCTATAATAAAACTCGTTTGAAGTTCTCAGAAAATTATAAAGGTCGAATAAAATTAGCTATAGAGAATGCAAAAAAATATTCTTTATCAGCCGAAGAACTTAAAAACAATATAGGAACAACTGTTGCATTATTAATTGATGAAATGCTAGAACAATAAAAAAAATAGATTAATCCTACATCAACTTTTTTTACAAAAAGATATTTATTTATGGTAAAATATTGTCAAAGATTTTATCATAAAGGAATTATCTCAATGCCAAAAACATTAGAAGAACTACGCACAAAAGAAAAGAATTTTGAAGATTACATTGAAGAATATTTTATCTCAGCAAACGGTGGTTACACAAAAGGCTCTGATGTTTTTGATACAAAATTTGGAATCTATAAAAATACACTTATCAATTTTATAAAAGAAACTCAAAGTAAAGAATGGAAACGCTTTGAATCACAAAATCCAGGAAATACGGAAGATGCTTTTTGCAAAAAGTTTATCGATGCAGTAATTTCTGACGGAATGCTTTCTGTTCTTCGTCACGGTTTTAAGCATCGTGGTATTCAATTTAAAATGTGTTTTTTCAAACCAGAATCTACATTAAATCAACTTTCAGCAGAACTATATGCAAAAAATAAAATAGAATGCTACAGACAGTGGTTTTATTCTGCTACTTGTTCAAAATCTGTTGATATGGTTTTAACGGTAAACGGAATTCCACTTGTAGCTTTGGAACTAAAGAATCAACTTACTGGGCAAAGCGTTACAAACGCAAAACTTCAATGGCAAAATGACCGTGATAATCGAGAAATTGTTTTTCAGTTTAATAATCGTGTTTTGGTTTATTTTTGTGTAGATTTGTTTGATGTTTATATGACAACTAAACTAAACGGAAAATCAACTTTCTTTTTGCCGTTTAATCAAGGTTCAAATGGTGCCGGACAAGATGGGGGAAAAGGTAATCCAAATACTACAGATAACGATTTTATAACAAGTTATCTTTGGGAAGATGTTCTTCAAAAAGATAGTATGATGGATATTTTTCAAAAGTTCCTTCATTTACAAATTCAAGAAGAAAAAATCTATAAAGAAGATGGTGAAGTTGAAATAAAAGAAAAGCAAACCTTAATCTTTCCAAGATTCCATCAACTTCATGTAGTTAGAAATCTTATTGCAGATGTAAAAGCCAACGGTAGTGGCAAGAATTATCTTATTCAACATAGTGCAGGTTCTGGAAAATCAAATTCTATTGCTTGGACTGCTTATCGTCTTGCTTCTTTACATGATGAAAATAATAATGCTGTTTTTAGTAGCGTTGTTGTAGTTACAGACCGTACAGTTTTAGATGCTCAATTACAAGATACAATCAGTAGTTTTGATCATACTTTAGGAGCTGTTACTACTATTGATGAAAAAAAGAATTCTAAAGATTTACGAGATGCTTTAAATAATGGCGACAGAATTATCGTAACAACTTTACAAAAATTCCCTGTTATTTACGAAGAAGTTGATAAAGTTAAGGGAAGAAAATTTGCAGTAATTGTTGATGAAGCTCATTCGTCTCAAACAGGTTCTGCGGCTCTTAAATTAAAAACTGCTCTTGCAGACACAGATGATGCTCTTTTGGAATATGCAGAAATAGAGGGAAAGGCAGAAGAAGAAATAGACAAAGATGACAAATTGCTTAAAGAAATGATTACTCACGGAAAACATAAAAATCTTTCTTTCTTTGCATTTACCGCAACTCCAAAAGATAAAACTTTAGAAATGTTTGGAACTCGATATAACGATGGAAGTTATCATCCTTTTCATATTTACAGTATGAGACAAGCAATAGAAGAAGGTTTTATTCACGATGTGTTGAAAAATTACATGACTTATGAAACTTGCTACAAAATTGCAAAAAACTTTCCTGATAATCCAGATTTACCTTCAAACAAGGCAACTAAAGTTATCTTAAAATATGCTCAATTGCATCCCACAAATATAAGTCAAAAATCAGAGATTATTATTGAAACTTACATGAACACTACAAAGAATAAAATTGGTGGTCGTGGAAAAATGATGGTTGTAACTGCAAGTCGTCTTGCTGCTGTTAGATATTTTCATGAACTAAAACGGCTTATCAAACTAAAAGGCTATGATGATGCAATGGATATTTTAGTTGCATTTAGTGGAGTAGTAAAAGATGATGAGGTTGAATATTCTGAACCAAGTTTGAATGTTAGAAAAAATGGAACTCATATTAGCGAAACTCAAACAAAAGAAGAATTTCATCATAATTTTAATATTTTAATTGTAGCCGAAAAATATCAAACTGGATTTGATGAACCGTTACTACACACAATGATTGTTGATAAAAAACTTCGTGGAATAAAAGCTGTTCAAACTTTAAGTAGATTAAATAGAACTTGTAGTGGAAAAGATGATACTTTTATTTTAGATTTTGTGAATACTCAAGAAGAAATTTTTGAAGCGTTTCAACCATTTTATCAAGAAACATATTTAAAGGAAGAAGTTAATGCAGACTTGCTTTATAGTACACAAAAAACACTTCGAGAATATAAAATCTACAATGAAAGTGATGTAAATAATTTTGTAGAAACTTATAAAAAATTAAGTAACAAAGATAAAAATGCATTGGGCAAGCTTAGTGTGGCATTAAAACCTTTTGAATTTGCTTATAATCAAAAATCATCAAATGAAAAATATCAGTTTAGAAGAGAGTTGCGAAAACTTGTTCGTTATTATGATTTTGTAAGTCAAGTTACAAGAATGTTTGATGAAGATTTGCATAAGGAGTATATTTTTAGTAAATATCTAGTCAAATTACTTCCTCCAGAAACAGAAACAATGATTGATATTGAAGAGCTTTTAAGTCTTGAGTATTACAAACTAAGAGAAACTTTCAAAGGTTCAATTAATTTAAAACCTGATGAAAAAGGAATGTATGAACCAGCAACAGAAACTGGTGGAAGTTCCAAAAATAAGAAGTCACCTTTAGATGAAATTATTGAAAAAATCAATGAGCGTTTTAAAGGTGATTTTAATGACGGTGACAGAGTAATCATTGGAGCATTGCATAATAAAATGTATAAAGATGAATCTATTAAGAAAAAAGCAAAAGATTCTGATTATAACATTTTTATGCAAAGTATATTTCCAAAAATATTTGATGAAATTGCTATGATGTGTTACAACGAAAGTACAGAAGCATATCAATCTATGTTTGAAGATAGCGTAAGATATAAAACAATTATGTCTGTATTGGGAGAAATGCTATATCATGACGCTCATAAAAAAACAGAATACATTGATAAGAAAAAAAAATATAAATTAATGGTCGCTAATAAAACTGATAAATATACAAACTCATAACACAAAATAGAAAATTACAATGTTTGTTGGGTTAGGGATTGGAGCAACGCCGAAGGCGTTCTTGATTTGTGAGCGCGGTTGTTGAGCGTAGTCGAAACGTTCGTGCTTACAAATCAAGAATGAAGCGTTAGCGGAATTGCGGAAAGCCCGACCGTCAAGTTTTTGTAGTGAAACGAAAAAAACTTGTTAGCAAGCGATAGCTTGC
>SUWN01000005.1 GCA_015061465.1 Treponema bryantii
AATTTTCCCCGTGAACTGTTGAATCTACCGCTGGATCAAAATAGCGTTTTGCATCTTTTTTAGAAGTGAACCAAATGCTTGTTTTGTCTGGGTCAAATTCAATTCCGCTGTAGCCCATTGCACAAAGAAAGCGACCAAAGTTTGCATCGCGTCCAAAAATTGCCGCTTTTGCCAAAGATGAAGTAATAATTTCTTTTGCCAAACCGCGTGCAGCTTGAACTGAAGACGCACCTTTTACATTACATTCAATTAATCTTGTTGCACCTTCACCATCGGCAGCAATTTTCATTGCCATTACACGATTTATTTTATTTAATGCTTCCAAAAATATTTTGTAATTTTCATCTTCTTCTGTAATTTCTTTATTTCCTGCAAGACCGTTTGCCATAATTGTTAAAGTGTCGTTTGTACTTGTATCGCCATCTACAGAAACACAGTTGTAAGTTCCCAAAATTGATTCATGCAAGGCTTTGTCTAACATTTTGCTAGAGATTGCACAGTCTGTTGTAACAAAACTAAGCATTGTTCCCATATTAATGTGAATCATTCCAGAACCTTTACACATAGAACCCATGCGACAAGTTTTTCCGTCAATTTGGAATTCAACAGCACATTCTTTGTACTGAGTGTCTGTTGTCATAATTGCAACCCGAGCTTCTTTGTGCCCTTCTTTGCTTAATCCGTTTTTTAATGTTTGAATATTATTTTCTACTTTAGTTACATCAAATTGAGCGCCAATTACACCTGTTGAATAAACAATTACGTCTTCGGTTTTAATTCCTAAGGCTTGGGCAGCACATTTTGCCATTCTAAAAGCGTTTTCAGCACCTTGAGCGCCAGTACAAGTATTTGCATTTCCGCTAATTTCAATTGCTGCCTGAGCTTTTCCGTCTGCAAGATATTTTTTTGCAATTTTTACACTTTCTGATTGAACTCTATTTTGAGTAAAAACTCCCGCAGCATTACAAGGAACTTCAGAAAAAACAAGAGCTGTATCATTTATTTTTCGGCTTTCTTTAATTCCAACTCTCATTCCATTTGCAACAAACCCTTTTGGTGCGCAAACTCCGCCATCAACAAAACTAATTTGCATAAATATACACTCCTTTTCCTATATTTTTGCATAAATATACCAAAAAAATGTATTTTTGAAAAGAGGGGGAGAAAGTAATTCAGAATTCAGAATTCAGAATTAAGAATTAAGAATTAAGAATTTCTGCTGAATTCTTAATTTGAAAATTGAGAATTTATTTGATTGAACATCTTATGTTTGTGTGTGCGTGTTGTATACCAAAAATTTCACTATGTCATTATATGACACAGTGGTATAGTAGAATTAGAAAAGGAGATTTTCTATGAATTCATTAGCAAATAATATTTTTAATTGTTTTAAAACAAAACACAATTTTACATTACAAGAAGCATATTCTCAGTATAAAGAAAAGCCAAAAGAAACTGTTCGTGCAAGAATTTATGATAATTTAGGAATAAAATTCGAACGAATTGCAAAAGGTTTGTACCGAACAATTCAAAACAATGAATCATGTATTTTATTAGAAGGTGATGGCAGAGATTTATCAATATTAAAAGACAATTCTATTGATTGTATATTAACAGACCACCCTTGGTTAGATACTAAATCAAACAAGGGTGGAGATAGAGCTTTTGCTGAATATGAATGTTTTAAATACACTTTAGATGATTTTAAAGAAAAGGCACGTGTATTAAAAGATGGCTGTTTTCTTGTTGAAATTCTTCCTGCGGAAAATGAAAACAATTACAAATATCTATATGAAATAAAACAATACGCTGAACAGTGTGGTTTATTATATTATTCAAAAGTTACTTGGAAAAAAGGTAACTTTGTAAGTAACACAGGAAGAAAAGCAAAAAATTCACAAGATGTAATGATTTTCTCAAAAGGAAAAGCAAGAAACATGAGATTAGATGTCAAAAAATCTCAAAAACTAGGATATACTTGCTTTATGAGTGGAACATCAAAAATGTTACCAACAGTATTTGATATAGCCCCAGTTCCTAAGAATAAAAAAATTCATCAAAGTGAATTACCATTGACTTTGTGTGAGCAAATTTTAAGTTATGTAACTTATGAAGGAGAAACAGTTTTAGATTCTTTTGCAGGAAGTGGAGTTGTAGGAGAAGCTTCGTTGAATTTAAAACGAAATTGTATTTTAATAGAAATAGCAAAAGAAAATATTCAAAAAATAAAAAAACGCTTTTTAGAACGAGCAAATTTTCAAGAAGTTTCTTTATGCATTTAAAACTTCTTTTTTAGGAATTAATTATGAATTTTGAATTTAATACAGAATTAATTTCAAATTACAAAAGTAAATCACAAATTATTCGTGTACTAACAGAAGATTGGGTTGAAAGGAATTTATATTGTCCAATATGTGGAAAACCTCACATCAATAGATATGAAAACAATCATCCAACAGGCGATTTTTATTGTAATAGCTGTGATTCAGATTTTGAACTAAAAAGTAAAGAAAGTTCTTCTGGAAAATTATCAAAAACAATTGTTGATGGTGAATATTCTACAATGATATCAAGAATAACTTCATTGAAAAATCCAAATTTCTTTTTTATGATGTACAAAAATTTTTCTGTCTATAATTTTATTCTTATTCCTAATCATTTTTTTACTCCAGAAATAATTATAAAACGAAATCCATTAAGTCCAAATGCTCGTAGAGCCGGTTGGACAGGTTGTAACATTGATATATCTTCAATTCCTGATTCTGGAAAAATTTTCTTAATAAAAAATCAAGTTCAAATAAAACCAGAGATAGTTATAAATGAATATAAAAAAACAAAAACTTTAAAAACAAACAATCTTGACTCCCGTGGTTGGCTTATGGATGTTCTTGCTTGTATTGAAAAAATACCCGATAAAAATTTTTCGCTTAATCAAGTATATAGTTTTGAAAATGAATTAAAAATAAAACATCCAACAAATAATTTTATTAAAGACAAAATTAGACAACAATTACAATATTTGCGAGACAAAGGTTTTATAGAATTTATATCTGCTGGATATTATCGAAAAATATAGTTTCTCCAAGTTTTTTTCCTTCTTCCTTCTAAGAAGTGAGCGATGTTATTCGCAGCGCAGCTTCTAGCAGTTGCGAACAAATCTTAGAGGCAACTTTTTCTTGTAATTTTATTTTCCTCTTGTATACCGAAACTCATGATAGAAGAAAAAAATCCGTTGCATAAAGAATTTGGGCTTTTTAGCAATTTTAGCTACGTTTTTAAAGCAATGAAAAAATATTCCAAGATTTTGGTTTGTATGTTGCCGCTTGGATTTTTAATTTTTCCTACTCAAAGGTATTTGTGGTCTTTTATTACAAAATTTGTTATGGATATTGTAACTACAGGCAAAGGAATTAAGGAACTTCTTTTTATTGTTGCTGAATTTCAATTTTTTTTAAAGAAAATATAATTTTCTGCCGATAATTTAAGCGGAGTTTTATATGAAAAATAGATTTTGTAACAATTTGATTTTATTTTTGGCAGTGAGTTTTTTCTTTTGTTTTTCTAGTTGTAATTTAGAGGTAGAATCTCCTCTAGAAAAAAGTCTTGATATTGAAGAATCACAAAAAGGATTTACAATCGCTCTTACTCCTATCAGTGATTACACAGATTACATAAATATTTTCAGAAAAGATTCAAGCGGAAAAATAGTAAATATTGGGCTTGTTTATCCTGAAGCAGAGTTGGTAAACAACGTTTATGTTTTTGAAGATACATATCTTTTAAAAGGTGAAAAATATTCTTATCAGGCTCGTTACCACACAACAAAAGGTGAATATAAAAAATCAGCGTGGTCAACAGAATTAGAAGCAAAAAACGGAATCGAAACAGAAGCGTTAAATCCATTTAATTATGGTTTAGAAAATACAAAAATTATCTACGATAAAATTTACAATACTTTGACATTAAAGGGCGATTGGACTTTACCTCAGAATCTTTCAGATTTTGATAATTTTGACACAGCATTAGTTTTAAGCATTCCAAGCCAAAAAATCACTCAAGCAATTCAAATTCAAAAAATCGATAGTTCAAATATTTCTGAAATATCAAGTGGAAAAGAAATCAAATTAAAAGACATAATTCCAGAAAGTTTTTATGATGTAAACTTCACTGTTGATGGTTTGATGCTTTTCAAAAAAGAAACAGTTTCTGCTTCAGAAAATAAATTACGTAAAGTTTATTGTACAGAAATTGCAAGTTTTTTGGATTTCCCAATTTATGATGCAGAAACTGACACCCAACTTGAAAGTAAAGAATTAAACGTCTCTCTAAAATACGGTGAAGCTGGTTTTGACTGCTCAACTTATTAAGTTTTTAGCTTAAATTTGACAATTGAACAAAAACTGGCAAAATGTTAATTTATCCAATATGAATACTCTTGTTGCTTTATGCGCTGTTGGTGCAGAAAAAATTTTAGGTAATGAAATAAAATTCCTTGGTTACAAACTCAAAAGTAACGCTCCCGGAAGAGTTGTTTTTTCTGGTGATGATGATGCGCTTTTTAGAACAAATCTTTGTTTAAGAACTGCCGACCGCGTTTATTTACAATTGGCAAATTATTTTGCAGATGATTTTGACTCTCTTTACGATGGAGTTTATAACATTGCTTGGCAGGATTTTCTAAAAAAAGATTCCAAAATCGTTGTAGACAAAGTTCGTACTTACAAAAGCAAGTTGAATTCAGAACACAGCGTTCAAAAAATGGTTCACAAAGCTATTTATTCCAAATTGGGTGATGTTTGGCACATGGCTTCTTTACCAGAAACTGGCGCACAAAGTGATATTCGTGTTTACATTGACCAAAACACAGTTTCTATTTTATTAGATTTATCGGGACTTCCTTTGCATAAACGTGGTTACAGAACAGACGGAGGAATCGCCCCTTTACGCGAAACTACAGCCGCAGTTCTTTTACAAGAAATGATGTGGAGACGAAAAACTCCTCTTCACGACCCATTTTGTGGTTCCGGCACAATCGCTATAGAAGCAACTCTTTATGCATTCAACGTTGCTCCAGGCTTTGGACGTCGCTTTGGAATAGAAAATCTTCCTATTTATAATGCAGAACGTGCAAAAGAAATTCGTGCTCAAGAAGCTGCAAAAATTCGTGCCGATGTAGAAGTTCGTATCACAGGTTCGGACATCGATGCAAAAGCGATTGCTCGCTCTAAGCAACATGCAGAATATGCGTGTGTTATGGCAGGACGTGCATTACAATCAATTGGATTAAGTGCCCACATTCAGCGCCCAGATTTTATTCAGGCAGACTTTGCTTCTTTGGCTGCACCTTACGAAAAAGGACTTTTGTTATGTAATCCTCCTTATGGCGAACGTATTGGTGACGAGGAACAAGCAATGGAATTGTATAAAAATATGGATTCTCTCTGGCAAGATTTTCCAAACTGGGATTTAGGAATTATAACTTCCCACAAAAAATTCCAAGAATCATTTGGGCATTATGCAACTCAATTAAAAAATTTAAAAGCTGGAAACTTGGATACAGTTTTTCATATATATAAGCGTTAGTAAAAGAGGATTTTATGGCTATTGTAGTAGAACATGACAAAAGAAAAGCGGAAATTTTGCAAAAAGCATTAGACGTTTTTGTGGAAGAAGGATACGAAGACGTTACTTACCAAAAAATTGCAGACCGGTGTGGAATTACAAGAACAACTTTGTACATCTATTTTAAAAACAAACGTGAAATTTTCTTATGGAGTATCAAACAACTCACAGCAAGCATGGAAGAATCCCTAAAAGAAATCATCAACAACACAAAACTTACAGCATTTGATACTTTATGGAATTCAATTTCAAAAATTTTGGACACTTGCCAAGAAAATCGCAAACTATTCAACGTTCTTTTGACTTATTTGTTGCAACTCAAAAAAGGCGGAGTAAATCCTTCTGAAAGAGTTCGCCGAAGAGTTATTCGAATGCGCCACTTGCTCAGCACAATTTTGATTAAAGGAATTCAAAACGGTGAATTCAAAGATCAAAATCTTCACGACATGAACGAAATTTTGTTTGGTTTGATTGAATCTGCAATTTTCAAAATCACAATTCTTGATGAAGCAAACATTTCTGATTATAAATCTGCAATCAAACTTGCCATCACAGGATTTTTGAAGAACTAAACCTTTTTATTTGCCTGCACATTTTTTTTGATGTAAAATATCTGTATGGAAAAATTTATTCTTGCATTAGACCAAGGCACAACTTCATCACGTGCAGTTATTTTTAATCAGAAAGTTCAAAAAGTTGCTTCGGCACAACGTGAATTTCCACAAATCTACCCAAACGCAGGCTGGGTAGAACATAATCCCGAAGACATTTTTGCAAGCCAATTGTCTGTTTTAAAAGAAGCAGTTCTAAAAGCAAATCTATCTCCCGAACAAATTCAAGCAGTAGGAATTACAAACCAACGTGAAACAATCATCATTTGGGACAAAAAAACAGGTAAACCAATTTACAACGCGATTGTTTGGCAATGTAGACGAACTGCAAAAATTGTTGATGAACTTATCCTTACTGGAAAAAGCAATCTAATTCAAGAAAAAACAGGGCTAATTCCTGACCCATATTTTAGCGGAACAAAAATCAAATGGATTTTGGATAACGTTCCAGGAGCCAGAAAACGAGCTGAAAACGGAGAACTTCTTGCTGGAACTGTAGACACTTGGCTCACATGGAAACTTAGTGGCGGAAAAGCTCACGTTACAGATTACACAAACGCAAGCCGCACAATGATTTTTAATATTCATACATTGGAATGGGACAAAGAACTTTTACAAATGTTGAACATTCCAGAATGCATTTTACCCCAAGTAAAAGATTCCTCTTGCATTTATACAACAACCAGCAAAGAAATTTGTGGCTTTGAAGCTCCAATCGCGTCATTAATTGGGGACCAACAAGCAGCACTTTTTGGACAAGCGTGTTTTGAAAAAGGTGAAACAAAATGTACTTACGGAACAGGTTGCTTTTTATTGATGAATACAGGCAACGTTCCTTTTAAATCTAAACACAAACTTTTAACAACAATCGCGCTAGGCTTAAACGGAAAAATTGAATACGCATTGGAAGGAAGCGTTTTTATTGGAGGCGCTGTAATAAAATGGCTCAGGGATGAATTGGGATTGATTTCTTCAGCTTCGGAATGTGACAAACTTGCAGAATCAGTTCCAGATTCAAACGGAGTTACTTTAGTTCCGGCCTTTACAGGATTAGGCGCACCGTACTGGAATTCCTACGCAAGAGGAACAATCACAGGATTAACTCGTGGAGCAAATAAAGCACACATTTGTCGCGCAGCGTTGGAAGCAATCGCATTTCAAGTAAAAGATGAAATTGAATGCATGAAAGAAGATACAGGAATTCCTCTTGCAAACTTAAAAGTTGATGGTGGCGCCAGCGTAAGCAACATAATGATGCAATTCCAAGCCGATATTTTGAACACAAGCGTTTATCGTCCACAAAACACAGAAACAACTGTTACAGGTGCAGCTTTTTTGGCAGGATTAGCAACAGGATTTTGGACTTCCAAAGATGAAATTAAACAACAATGGCAAATAGATAGAATCTTTACACCAGCGATGGATAAAGAAACGATTTTTACTCGATACGCAGAATGGAAATCCGCAGTTGAATGTTCGTACAAGTGATAAAATATGAAAGAAAATAATTTTCAAAACTCAATTCCATTTTCTGAATATCCGCGCCCACAAATGAAGCGAGATTCATTTTTTAATTTGAACGGAACCTGGAAATTAAATGGCAAAGAAATTTTAGTTCCTTTTCCGCCAGAATCAAAAGTGAGCAATTTCAACGGAAAAATTAGTTCAGATTTGGAATATACAAAAGAATTTATTCTTCCCGACGATTTTAGAAATCAACTTTTTCAAAACAATTCTAAAAATCATCTTCTTTTACATTTTGGCGCAGTAGACCAAATTGCAACAATTTTTGTAAACGATGTTTTTGTTGGAACTCATCACGGTGGATATTTGCCATTTTATTTTGATATTACAGATTATCTTACAGAAAATTCTGCAAAACAAACAATAAAAGTTATCGCAAAAGACACGTTGAATCATCTTTTTCCGTATGGCAAACAGAAAAAAAATCGTGGCGGAATGTGGTATACACCAGTTAGCGGAATTTGGCAAACAGTTTGGATGGAAATTGTTCCAGAAATCTATATTTCCAAACTAAAAATCGTTCCAGACACAAAAGGTTTTGATTTATTTGTAGAAACAACAAATTGCAAACTTGTACAAAAAGATGAAGATTTTAATTTTTGTGTAAAAATTTCTGTAAAATCTAAATCAGGAAAAATTTACGAATTTGAATCCAGCAAAACAGATTTAAGAATAGATTTACGCAACCAAGAAACAAAAGATGAATTTGAACTTTGGTCACCAGATTGCCCCGCCCTTTATGATTTTTGTGTAGAATTATTTTTGAGCAAAGAATCAATGAATCAAAAAACAAATCCTCTTGATTGTGTAAGTTCATACTTTGCGTTGCGTGAAATTCAAATAAAAAAAATCGACGGAATAAATAGAATCTGTTTAAATGACAAACCGATTTTTTTGCACGGAGTTTTAGACCAAGGATATTTCCCAGAAGGAATTTATTTACCAGAATCATCTGAAGGTTTTATAGCCGATATTTTACGAATGAAGGAACTTGGAATAAACACGTTACGAAAACATATAAAAATTGAACCAGAAATCTTTTACTACGAATGCGACAAAAACGGAATGCTCGTAATGCAAGATTTTGTAAACAATGGCTCATACAATTTTTTGCGCGATACAGCAATTCCAACAATTTTGTGCAAAAAAGGACGCAAAAAACATTTAAAAGATTGCGCACCATCTTCCTTACGACAAAAAATATTTGTGGAACACAGCGAACAAACAGTTGAACATTTATTTAATCATCCAAGCATAATTTATTACACAATTTTTAATGAAGGCTGGGGACAATTCAACTCAAATTTCATGTATAAAAAATTTAAAGAATTAGATTCAAGCCGAATTTGGGACACCGCGTCTGGATGGTTTAAAAATCCACTTTCAGATGTAGAAAGCGACCATATTTATTTTAAAACCCCATCTTTGATAGAACGTGCCAAAAATTGTGAAAAACCACTCATAATTTCAGAATGTGGCGGCTACACTCTAAAAATAGAAAATCACGTTTGGAATCCAAAAGCAAAATATGGCTACGGTTCATCAAACAGCAAAAAAGAACTGACTCAAAAGATTGTACAAATGTATAAAAAAATGATAATTCCAGCCATAAAACACGGACTTTCTGGCTGCGTTTACACACAATTGAGCGATGTAGAAGATGAAATCAACGGATTTTACACATACGACCGCAAAGTCTGCAAAGTAGAAAAAGAAGCGATGCAAGAAATTGCAGAGGAAATAAAGAGGGAGATGAACTAACAATTGATTTTTTAATAAGATTTATTTTTGCAAACATTATTTGAATTCTGAAAAAACTAAGTCAAAAAAAAACAGTAGAGAAATCTTCCTCTACTGTTTTTTTCTTAATTCTGCATTCTTAATTCTAAATTATCTACAGTGTTGCCAAAGTTTTTTCAATTCTTGCAAGAGAACGTTCTTTTCCAAGAACAAGAATACTTCCAATTAATGGAGGTGAAACTTTGCTTCCTGTAACAGCCATACGAACTGGCATCATAAAATCACCAAGTTTAATGCCAAGTTTTTCAGCTTTTTCTTTAGCAAGAGCTTCTGCACCTTCGTGGTCCAAATCAAAGATTTTTGCAACGTAATCTTTTGCTTCTTCCAAAACTTCTTTTGTTTTTGCTAAATCAATTTTCTTTGGAATAATTTGGTCTGCAGGAGGAACTGCTGGTTCTGTAAACATAAATCTAACCATTTCTGCGGCTTCAGACAAGAACTTAAGTCTTTCTTGAATCAATGGCATAAGTCCAAGTAATGTTTTTTCAACATCTTCAGTACTCATGTTCATAGATTTGTCTACACAATATGGACGACCATCTTCACCCAAAGCAACACCTGAAAATTCAGGACCAACATTTGGTTTTGGTTGTGGATTTTCTGGATTTACTTCCAAAGCAGCATCTCCAGTTCCTGTAATAAATGGAAGTGTCCATTTGTAAAGTTCTTCTGCTGAAAGTTGACGAATATAGTTTCCGTTAAAGAATTCAAGTTTTTTGTAATCAAAAACAGCAGGAGCTTTATTTAAGTGAGCCAAATCAAATGATTTTGCAAGTTCATCTAATGTGTAAAAATCTTTTCCTTCAATATAACTACAACCGAGCAAAGCAACGTAGTTTACAATTGCTTGTGGTAAATATCCACGAGCTCTAAATTCATCAACACTCGTTGCTCCGTGTCTTTTTGAAAGTTTTTTACCGTCGCTTCCGTTTACCATTGGCAAGTGACAATATTCTGGATGCTCCCAACCAAAAGCTTTGTACATTTGAATATGAAGTGGAGTAGAAGGAATCCATTCTTGTGCACGCATTACGTGACTAATTTTCATAAAATGATCATCAACAATATTTGCCAAGTGATATGTAGGGAATCCATCTGTTTTAAGCAAAATAGGATCTGGAGAAATATCTTCGTTTTTCCAAATAATATCGCCCAACCCGTGATCAGCAAATTTTGTTTCACCTTCCATTGGAACTTTTAGACGAATTACATAAGGTTTACCTGCATCAAGATTTGCTTGAACTTCTTCTGGAGTAAGATGACGACAGTTTCTGTCATATCCTGGAGCCATTTTGTTTTCTGTCTGGATTTTTCTAATGCGTTCCAAACGTTCAGCATCACAGAAACAGTAGTAAGCTTCACCTTTTTCTACAAGTTCCATTGCGTATTTTTTGTATAAATCAAATCTTTCTGATTGAACGTAAGGTCCGTATTCACCACCTTTGTCACCGCCTTCGTCCCAATCAATTCCAAGCCATGCCATTGTATCGTAAAGATTTTTTACGTATTTTTCATCAAAACGAGTTCTGTCTGTATCTTCTAGGCGAAGGATGAATTTTCCACCTTGGGAACGAGCATACAAATAATTAAAAAGTGCGGTTCTAACGCCACCAATGTGCTGCATTCCTGTTGGAGAAGGTGCATATCTTACACGAACTTCTTTGTCTGCCATAAAAGACCTCCATAAATTTTTATTGATTGAATATTATATAAAATATACAACAAATAAACAATAAAGCGGAGGAAATTTGTTTATTCGTATTTGTCTTGAATTACAAGTTTGATTAACGAATCATTTTTTGTAGCAATTTGTTTTCGTTGTTGCAAAAGGTCTTCTCTATCCAAACTGATATTTGATTCTTCGCAAACTAACTTACAAAAATCAGACAATTTTGAAGGCGATGGCGCATCACAAGCGAGAATCACATTTCTTCTGCTTATAAAATGATGATAAAATTGCATAAATTCGTCGTTTTCTACAGGAATTCCGTATAATAAATAAATCCTTGTAAAATCTTGAACAGCCGCAACTTGTTTACAGTAATGCTGAAGTTTTTGTGAGAAATTTTTGTTTCCATTTGCATCTGAAACAAGTTTTTCTGCTATCACAAACAATTCTCTGTCAGAAGAAACTTGACCTTTTGGAACAAAATTTGCAATCTGACTAAATTCAACAGAATCTAAAAGCAATTGTGTTTTGCTGTCAATTTGTGCAATTTCAGAAATTTCTTGTTGATTTTGAACTTCATCTTGAATTTCTGACTGTTCAGAATCTTCATATAAAGCAACTTCTTCGTTAAGTTCCAATTTTGGCTGAACAACAAAATCTTGAGGAATTTCGGATTCAGTTTCTGCTACAAAAGTTTTATTTTCTTCTTGTGTTTCTATTGGAGTTTCAACTGGAGTTTCAATTATTGTTTCAACTTCCGAAGTTTCATTTTCTTCAGAAACAACAATTTCATTTTCAACTTCAGGAGTTGCTTCTGGTTCCGGTTCGTATTTTTTTGTAAAAATTTGTTGCAATTCTTCTATAGAAAGTTCGTTGTGCGCGTATGAACGTTTTTCGGCTTGCATAATTTCTGCAAGTTTTTCTTCCAAAGTTTGTTCTTTTGATTCAGTAACTTCTTCATGCGACTCTGATTCTTCTTGTGTCGATTCTGGAACATCTATAATCACAGAAGCAAGTTCATCTTCAGCCGCACCTAAATCCACGTTGTAATCATCATCTTCGTCTTCATCTAACAGCATTAATTCATTTGGATTTATATCGTTATCAAACATTCGGATTTCTTGCGATTGTTCCTTTGTTATCTGAAAAACACATTTTGAACCATCAACTGTTTTTTCATAAAGATTCCCAGTTTCATCATCCACAAAAAATAAATTATTTGAATCAGAAATACGAATTGTTCTAATTTTTTCACAACCTGCAAACGCATCATCTGCAATTGAAATTAAATTTTCAGGCAAAACAATTGATTCCAACGATGTACAATTTGCAAACGCGCCCGAACAGATTTTTGTAATAGAATTTGGAAGAACAATAGATTTTATAGATGAACAACCGGCAAAAACATTTTCCGGTAATTCAGTAATTCCCAGTCGGAACGGAATTTCTTCCAAAGATGAACATCCGTAAAACAAACCTTCCGAAAATCCATTTAGTTGATTTGGCATTGTAATTTTATTTAAAGACGAACAACCTGCAAACAAATATGGAGGAAGTTCCGTTATCATTGCAGGCAATTTTACTCTTTGTAAATTTTTGGAATTTTCAAAAAGACACGAACCGATTTGTTTAACTGAATCTGGTAAAGAAATCGACTGATAATTGCACCCGGAAAAAACTTCATCTTCTATATAATAAACACCAAAAGGAACTCTACCCATAAAAATATTATTTTCAGAATCTACGCCAACGAGAGTTTTTAAATCTGCTGAATAAATAAGTCCGTTTTTCTTAATAAAATCATTCATACGTTTATTTTATTCTATAAATATCAATCTAACAAGAACAATCTTATAATCTGATAATTTTGTCGGCTACGTTTTGGGCTTCTTCTTCGTCGTGTGTTACCATAATTGCTGTAAATCCAAATTGCTTTTGCCATTCTTTTAATTGAAACGCCAATTTTTGTCTTAATTCCGCGTCTAGAGCAGAAAGAGGTTCATCTAACAAAAGCAATTTTGGTTTTGTAATTAACGCACGCGCAAGAGCAACTCTTTGTTTTTCTCCGCCCGATAAAGTTTGTGGAAGTCGTTTTTCAAATCCACTCAAACCAAATTCTTTTATAAATTCTTTTGCCATTTTTCTAGCTTCAGATTTTTTTTCACCTTTAGAAATTAAACCGTACGCAACATTATCTTGAACATTCAAATGATTAAATAATGCACCACTTTGAAAAACAAAACCAATTTCTCTTTTTGCAGGAGCCAAATTTTCCACGTGTCTATTATCTAAAAGGATTTCAAAATCATCTTTTTTATCATTTTGTTCCAAACCGGCAATTATATTTAAAATTGTAGATTTTCCACTTCCACTTGGACCGAGCAAACAAGTAAAAGTTTTTTCTTGAGTAGCAAAATATTCTAAATTAATTTGTTTTGTACCCCAATCTTTATAAATATTTTTTAAAACCAAGTAATCATTCATCATTATTTTTTTCTCCAATTGAGTACAATATAATAGAAAGAAGTGCCATTATCGTTCCGCTCGCACACGCCAATTCAAATCTATATGAACCTGCCAATCTGTATGTGTACAAAGCAAGCGTATCTAAACCTTGAACGCTCAAAACTAAAGGCAACGTAGTGTCTCCCAAACTTATTGCAAAAGAACAACAAAAAGCCGCCCACAAAAATTTTTTACACGAAGGCAAAAAAATTCTAAAAACGGTGTCCAAATCATCCTTAGACAAAATCTTACTTGCAAGCAAAGTTTCAGTTGGAATTTTATTAATTCCATTTTGAATTTGTCTAAAAGCAATTGGCCAATAAATTGCAACTTGCATCAAAATTAATAAAAAAGCATTTCCACGTCTAAAAACCAAACTCATTCCCCATCCTATTACAACAGAAGAAATCGCCATTGGTAAAAGAGGAATAATTTGCCACAAAAATCTATTTGCATTTTTAGAAAATTTTAATATACACGAGTAAACAAAACCGCAAAAACAACATAAAAATCCACTGCATATTCCAATCCAAATTGAATTAAAAAACGCCTTCCAAAAATTTGGAGAAGAAAATAAAGTTTTAAATTGAAAAACCGAAAAACTTAAATCGCCGCGTTCACGCTTTGTAAACGCAGAAATAAAAATGCAAAACAAGGGAAAAACAAAAAATAAAAGAACTAATAAAATCAAAACAACAAAAAAAACAATTTCTATCACGCACAAAAATTTTTTGCAAAAAGCTGCGTTTCCAATTGAATACATTTTTTTTTGATTTCCACAAAACTCAAAACCTTGCGTAGTTTGAACGTATTTTTTGCAAACGCCTAAATAAATAAAAACAATACAAACCGCAAGACAAGTTTCTACAAAAGCCAAAAAAGAAGCACTTTTATAATCAAACGTCGATTTTACAAGATGATAAATTTCTACTTCAAAAACGCTCATTCCTGGCGGGCAAAAAAGCAGAACGAACATAAAACTAAAAAAACAAAACAAAAAAACTGGAATCAAAGCCGAACCTATTGCTCCACTTAATTGTTTTAATGTAATTGTAAAAAACACACGAACTTCATTTGCGCCCAATAATCTTGCGGCGTTTTCTTGTTCAAGCGGCAAAATCTTCCACGCTTTGTAAATAATTCCTGTTACAAACGGGAAATTATAAAAACCTTGAGCAATCACAATTCCCCAAAAAGAATACAAAAACTTAAATGGAACTTCTTCAAATCCTAACTTTTCCACAAAAAATGAATTTACAAATCCGCCCATTCCCCAAAAACTTACAAAACCTAACGCAATAATTAAAGAAGGAACACACAACGGAACTGCCGAAAGTGCCAAAATCCATTTTTTGAATAAAAAATCCCTTTTTGTCGCAAAAAACGCAACGCAAATTCCTACCACAAAAGCAATTACTGTAGAACAAAAAGCAACTTTTAAAGTATAAAAAGCCACTTTTGCTAAATTTCTTATTGAATCGAGATTAATAAAATTGCCAAAAAAGAAACCAAAATCTCTACTAAAAAAAACTTTTGCAATAGGAATTAAAAAAGAGAAAATCATCATAAAGGCGACAGAACATAAACTAATCCAAAAAAATCGCCTAGAAAAATCGCCCTTATTCATAAAAACTTATTCGCTCAAAACAGTCATTACTTTAGAAACAGCGTCCAAAACAACTCCCGAATCATAATCCAAAGTTACTTGTGGAATTTTTGCGCCTAATTCATAACTTTTTGGCAAAGTAACTTTTGAATTAACAGGGAACATCCATTGTGTAAGAGGAATTACAGATTGCGCTTCCTCACTAATTAAAAAATCCATAAAAAGTTTTGCATTTTCAATATTTTTAGAACGTTTTACAATTCCAGCCCCTTCCACTTGCAAAACGTGCCCTTGTTCAAAAATCACAGCCTTGAATTTGTCACCTTCGTTATATTCAATGTGATAAGCAGGACTCGTTGTATAACTAAGAGCAAAAGGTGCTTCTCCGTTTGTAAAAAGCCCGTAACCACTGCTCCAACCCGGCGCCATCGTCAAAATAGAAGGTTTTAATCGCTTCCAAAAATCCAAATAATTTTCACCATAAACAGCCATTGTCCAAGCAACAAAACCAAGACCTGGAGTGCTAGTGCGAGCGTCCATCAAAATAATACTTTTTTTGTAAATATCTTTAGTCAAATCTTCCAAGCAAGTTGGTTTTTCAATTCCAAAATCTTCGTTATAAATCAAAGCAAAATGACTGTAATCAAAAGGCGTCATAATCCATTCACCATTTTTGCAATATTTATTCAACGAATCACACAAATCGGAACGAATTACACCAGAATTTTTTGGTTCATAATCCAAAAGTAAAGCCGATTCATACACTTTTTTTGCAAGATTATTGTCCAACCCCAGCAAAACATCAGCATAAGGTGCATCTTTTTCTGCCAACGCCTTTGTCAAAACTTGAGCGCCGTCTCCACAATCCACAAAAACAACATCAATGCCCGTTTTTTCTTTGAATTTGCGTGCAATTTCAGGACCAGAGCCCCATTCACCACAAAACGAATCGTAAGTGTAAACAACAACATCAGACCGTTCACTCGAACAGCCTACCAAAAGAGAAAATAAAATAAAAAGGGAAAAAATAAATTTTTTCATGCCTTCCTCCGCAGGAATTATCCTGATCAGGTTGGAGCCCCATACGGAACTCTAAGGGTATAATCTCAGCCCTCTAAAATAGAGAGCACCCCTGTCATAAATTAATAGAAATGTAAAAAGTTTGGGCCAGCGAGTCTCACAACTCACCTTCCGCCGCTCAGTAACCTTCGGTGGTGGCTTCGCCACCACTGCTACGCACGGCTCCAGCTTCGGGCCGCACGCTATTTAATCATTAAAAGAACTTAAATTCAAGTCCTACGCTACCAGTTAGATTTTTACGTGTAAATTCAATTGATGGTCTTTCTAACTCATCAACAGCTCCAATACCTGTATCTCCATCACCAACTAAAGGAACTGTAGTTTTATTAAAGTCAATTATATAACGACCACCCATAACAAGTCCAAGGTGTTTTGTAAAGTAGATTTTGAAATCTGCACCAGCAACAAATCCCATCTTGAATTGATTTTCTTTAATTTGCTGAACATAACCGGCAGAACCTTCAACCGATCTATTTAATTCTGTAGAAAAGTTTACACCTGCACCTAATCCAAGTGACAATTTCCAGATTGGCAAATTCAACCAAAGCATTACAGGAACATCCATAACAAGTGATTCATAATCAGCAACTTTGTTATCTTCAAGAGCAAAATTTACATTACTTGTAATAAAATTTGCTTCTGCTTGAACCCCAAGTCCACCTAAAAGTGCAAAGTTTGCAAATACACCAAAACCACCATCAAAAACAGGATTTGTTTTTAAGTTTGTATAAGTATCTTTAAAAGAAACTTTTGATTCTGGATCTAAATTTGTAGAAAGCACCCCTTTTGCACCAATAGAAAAATCTAACGCAAAAGAAGATGCAACCATAGTCATTGCAATAATAATTGAAGTAATAATTTTTTTCATAAAAAAATCCTCCGTAGTTTTTTGTTTTTTTTTACAACGTAAAAAAGTCTCTACATTTTAAAATACAAAAGGCAAAATCATTCTACCACAACTTTTTTGTAAATCAAGCACAAATTTTTAGTAATTATTCTGATATAACTTTTTTTATTGCCCCTAACAACTCACTGTATTCAGTAAAAGCTGGATATTGAGGATATTCTTTTATAATTTTTTCTGTAGAACGGAACAAAAATCCTGCTTTAGAAGCTTGAATCATTCCAAGGTCATTAAAACTATCTCCAGAAGCGATTGTTTCATACCCAATTGATTGCAATGCTTTTACAGTAGTATATTTGCTATTTTCTACACGCATTTTAAATCCTGTAATTTCACCAGAAGGAGCAACTTCAAGTGTATTACAGAATATTGTTGGTTGGCCTAATTTTTCCATTAAAGGAGCTGCAAATTGTGTAAATGTATCACTCAAAATGATTGTTTGGCAGCAAGAACGTAATTCGTCCAAAAATTCTTTTGCACCTGGCAACGGATCAATTTTTCTGATTGTATCCTGAATTTCTTTTAATCCCAAATTATGTTGTTTTAGAATATCAATTCTATATTTCATTAATTTGTCATAATCAGGTTCATCACGAGTTGTGCGTTTAAGTTCTTCAATTCCTGTAGTTTCTGCAAAAGCAATCCAAATTTCAGGAACAAGAACTCCCTCTAAATCCAAACATGTCAAATACATACTCATTTGTTTGCCTCAATTTATTTTTTTTGTTCACTAGGTTTGCTTTTTGCGCCAGCAACTGCTGCAGCCATTTTTGCGTGAGCAGATTCAAGGTCATTTACCATAAGAACTGGCTGACCTGTTGCATCCAAAGCATCTCTCCACAAAGAACCTTCAGGATTAACTGCATTTCTGTGTGCTGTAACAGCTTTAATTGGTAAGTGAACAAATTTGTCATGAACCAAACCAATTACAAGTTTTGTTTTTCCAGCCATTGCAGCATGAACAGCGTTATTTCCCAAACGTTCACAATAAATTGAATCGCTGGCAGTTGTAACACTTGCTCTAACTTGGTAAGAAGGATCAATATATTTTAGGTTGATTTCAATATTTTTTTCTTTGAAGTATTTTTCTATTCTTGCTTTTAAGAAAACACCAATATCAGCAAGTTTTTTGTTTCCTGAAGCATCAGTTGCATTTGTAGAAGTTAATAAATCTTGTCCAGCACCTTCTGCAACAACAATTACTGCGTGTCCACGTTTTGCAAGACGACGTTCCAAACATGCAAGGAATCCGTTTTCGCCTTCAAGTTCAAATGGAACTTCAGGAATTAAACAGAAGTTTGTTTCGTGGCTAGCTAAAGCTGCAGCAGTTGCAATAAAACCAGATTCACGACCCATTAATTTTACAAGACCAACACCACCAATTTGGCTAGCAGCTTCCATGTGAACAGCTGCGATAGATTCTTTTGCGCGTTGAACAGCTGTTTCAAAACCGAATGAACGGTCAATGAACATCAAATCGTTATCTACAGTTTTTGGAATACCAACAACAGCACATTTCATTCCACGTTTTTCAACTTCGCAAGCAACATCGTAAGCACCACGTTGAGTTCCGTCTCCACCGATAATGAAAAGCATGTTGATTCCATCTCTTTCCAAACAGTCAACAATGTCAGAAGTTCTTTGTCCACCACCGCGACTTGTTCCAAGATAAGTTCCACCAATTTTGTGAATTTCGTCAATTAAATAGCGATCAAGCTCAATTGGTTCATAACCGCTATCTGCAAAAAATCCATGGAAACCGTATTGATAACCTTTGATTGTTTTTACACCATAACGTGTGTTTAAACATCTAACAATTGCACGAATAACATCGTTTAACCCAGGACATAATCCACCACAAGTACAAATACCAGCTTTTGCGTGTTTTGGGTCAAAATAGATTTTTTCTCTTGGACCAGCTTTTTGAATTAAGTTTGATGAATCTAATTTTATTGGTTCAGTTGTATCGTAAATATTGATATTGTTAATTACATAAGAATCATCACTTACATAATTTGCAGTAAAATCTCCATGGTTTAATGAAAATTTAATTGGAGACTGAATTGTACAAGGTCCCAAATTATCAATAGAAAAATCAAATTTTTCTTCTGCCATACTTACTCCTACTAATGTATAAATAAATTACTAAAATTTCTTCTGCTAAAAATTTTCTCTTTCCATATAAGATAGCTTTTATATCAGTTTTTTTCAATATATATAGGTAATAAACATTATATTTGTCATACTGAAAAAAAATATAATTCTCAATTACCAAAAATTATTTTGTCTTTTTTTTGACTTTTTTCTAAAAAAATGGTCCGAAAAAATCTTTTTTGAACATATTAACTATAGGGGAATTTTATTCTCTGTATTTCATATAAAAAAGGAAAGATTTTAAAATGAATTTTATTAAGCCTATTGAAGAACTTACGTTTACCGATGATTTTATGTTTGGCTATATTTTGCGCGACCCAGAAATCTGTAAAACATTATTAGAAACTCTGCTTGAAATTCAAATTGACCGGCTTGAATATCCTGAACTTCAAAAATCAATCAGTACATTTTATGAAAGTAAAGGTGTTCGTTTGGATGTTTATGTAAAAAACTCTAATCGTGTTTTTGACATAGAAATTCAAAATGATTTTCAAATCGCTCTTCCTAGAAGAACTCGTTACTATCAGTCTATGATTGACATGGACGATTTATTAAAAGGCGCTGATTATTCAGAACTAAAGGAAAGTTTTATCATTTTTGTTTGTCAGTTCGATCCATTCAAAGCTGATTTACCTTGTTACACATTTAAAAATCTATGTTTAGAAGATAATAACATCAATTTAAAAGATGGAACGACTAAAATTATCTTTAATTCAACTGCCTACGAAAAAGAAAATAATCTAGAAATTTCCGCTTTCTTAAAGTATATTAAAACTAAAGTTCCAACTAATAATTTTACAGATAGACTTCATCGTTTAGTTGAAGAACATAAAATAAATAATAAGTTTAGGAATGAATATTTTGCTATGAATTTACACGATAGAGATATTACGAGAAAAGCTTTTGCGGAAGGCGAAGCGCTTGGTGTCGAAAAAGGTATTTCTCAGGGTGCTGAACAAAATAAAATTGAAACTGCAAAAAAATTCATAAAAATGGGATTCTCTTTTGAACAAATTGCAGAGGGAACAAATCTTTCACTAGAAAAAGTTCAACAACTTGCGGAAGAACAAGAGCACAAGTAACGGTGATTTTTTACAAATCACAATTACTTGCACGCCCGCATCTTAATTCTTAATTCTGAATTCTGAATTTGTATCTATCTGTCTCTTTTTCCAAGTCCTGTTCTTGCAACGTGCCACATTGATTCACCGATGTTTGGCTCTGTGTTTGTTGCTTTAAACAAATCTGGAAGATTTACGAACTCGTACCCTGCATCTTTTAATTCTGGAATTGCTCTATCAAGTGCTTTTAAGGTTGCATCGTTACCTTCCATTACGTGAAGCAAATAAATTGTTCCGTTTTCTGCACCTTTGATAATTTCTTGATAGCGATATTCTTCATCATAATTTAGATCCCAGTCCATACATGCTTTTCCACAAACAAAAGGAACTTTGATTGTATTGTACATTGTATCGCTAATTGAAATAAATGGAGGTCTAAAAAATTCAGCTTTTTTTCCTGTTAATTCTACGATTAAATCATCACATTTATTATATTCTTCTGCAACTTCTTCTGCTGACATTCCTGCCATGTTTGAATGTGTCCATGAATGATTTTGTATATCACATCCCATTTCAATTGCACGTTTGATTACGGCTTTATTTTCTGGTGTTACTTTATTTCCGATAATAAAAAATGATGCTGGAACATTGTATTTTTCCATAATGTCTAACATTTCGCTCATTGTTTGTGGGTCAGAAATATTTGGTCCATCATCAAAACTCAAACATAAATATTTTTTTTCGTTTGTCATAATTCTCTAACTCCTTCGCTACTTGAACAGGTAAAAAATCCTCCTTCGTAGCCAATTATTTTTGTGTATTCTTCTTGTACATTTTTTATAAAAGCGTCTGTTTTATCTTTATGAACTAATGCAATTGCACATCCGCCAAAACCAGCGCCTGTCATTCTTGCGCCAATACATCCATCTTGCTTGCTAGCAACTTCTTTTAAAGTGTCTAGTTCAATTCCTGTTACTTCGTAATCATTTTTTAGAGAATCGTGTGATTCGTAAAGCAATTTTCCTAGTTGAACTAAATCGTTTTGCTTTAGTGCTTCCACAGCATCTAAAACACGTTTATTTTCTGTTACACAATGACGAACTCTTCTATATATAACATCATCTTTTATAAATGAACCGTATTTTTCAAAATCTTCTACAGACAACGAACACAAATCTTTTATATCAACTCCGTTTTGCTGCAAAATTGCAAGACCTTGTTCACATTGGCTTCGGCGTTCGTTGTATTTGGAATCGGCAAGTTTTCGCTGCTTTTTTGTATTCATCACAACAAATCTATAATCACCCAAATTCAATGGAACAAATTCGTGAGTTATTGAAGCACAATCTAACAATTCAGCTGTATTTTCTTGGGCTGTCGCAATTATATATTGGTCCATAATTCCGCAATTCACGTTCATAAATTCGTGTTCACTTTGCTGCCCCATGAGTGCAATTTCTTTTCTAGAAATATTAAATTCAAAAGTTTGATTTACAGCCCAAGCAAATCCACATTCCAAAGCTGATGATGAAGAAATTCCGCCAGCAGAAGGAACGTTACTTGCAATTAGAACATCAAATCCACTCTCAAAAACATAACCGTGACGTTTGATAATGCTTAAAATTCCGTTTAAGAAATTTGCGTAATCGTTTTCTTTTTTGTAAACAAAATTATCGTTTATATCAAAAGTGAAATTTCCATCAAAAAATAAATCGTTGTAATTAATTAAAGTGTCGTTTCGTTTTCTGATTGCAACATAAAGATATTTGTCGATTGCAGCAGGAAAAACTTTTCCGCCGTTGTAATCGATGTGCTCACCGATAATATTTATTCTAGCAGGAGAAGCGAACATTTTTATTGCACTTGAATTTTCGCCATAAAGTTTTATGAATTCATTTTTTAGCAACTCTGGAGTTACAGTAATTTTTTCTTTCATAAGATAATTCTACTACATTCATTTAGGATTATCAAACAACTTTAAATCAATTTTTGAGCAACTTGCAATTAAGTTTGCATAGTAGTATTCTAAAATCAAGAGGTTATTATATGTCATTTGTAGATGAATTATTGAACAAATCAAAACAAGCTAACAAAACAATCGTTCTTTGCGAAGGTGAAGATAAACGTGTTGTAGAAGCTGCTAGCAAAATTGTAAAAGATGGAATTGCAAAAATCATTTTGATTGGAACAAAAGAAGAATGTGAAAGTGTTGCTCCTGGCATAGATTTAACAGGAATTCAAATTGTAGATCCAGCAACATCTTCAGAAACAGATAAATATGCTGAACTTTTATTTAAAGCTCGTGAAGGCAAAATCAACAAAAAAACAGGAAATCCTGAATACGCAACTGTTGAAGATGCAAAAAATTATATTTTAAAAGACAGAACTATGTTTGGTGCTTTAATCTTAAAAGCAGGGGACGCAGACGGTTTTGTAAGTGGTGCTTGCCATTCAACAGCAAATACATTAAGACCTGGTTTGCAAGTTATAAAAACAGCACCTGGAATTAAAACTGTTTCTTCTAGTTTTATTATGGTTGCTCCAGAATGTGGAAATCCATATATTCCAGAAGGCGTTTGTGTAATGGGAGACTGTGCTATTAATATTGAACCTTCAGCAGAAGAACTTGCAGACATTGCAATTGCATCTGCTGACACAGCAAAGAAAATTGCAGGAATTGAACCACGCGTAGCAATGCTTTCATTCTCTACAAAAGGTTCTGGAAACGATGATAAATTCTTTAAATCAGTTCCAAAAATGCAAGAAGCTACAAATATTGCAAAAGAAAAAGCTCCTGATTTAGCATTAGATGGAGAATTCCAATTCGACGCTGCTGTTGCTCCAGAAGTTGGTGAATTAAAAGCACCAGGAAGCAAAGTTGCAGGTCATGCAAACGTTTTTGTTTTCCCAAATATCAACGCAGGAAACATCGGTTATAAAATCTGCCAAAGAATGGGTGGATGGATGGCAATCGGACCAATTTGTCAGGGATTTGCAAAACCTCTTAACGATTTGAGCCGCGGTTGTTCAGTAGAAGACATTATTGCAACAGTAGCAGTAACAGCTTTACAAGCATAATCTTCGTTGAATAAAAATTAAACATAATTTTTTTTAATATTTCATGCTATAATATAAATATGAAAACTTTTAATCCAAACAGTACATTTATTTATATTGTAGCTGGAATTGTTATTTTATTTGTTCTTGCCCAGTCTGTTTTCTTTTTGATTAAATCAATTAGGCGAGCAAAACAAATAAATATGAACATGAAAACTGTTGCAAAAACAATCGGTTCTACAACAGTTTTTACTTTAGCACCAGCTTTTTCTATTTTATTGGGAGTTGTTACTCTATCTGGATTTTTGGGACTTCCACTTCCTTGGATTCGTCTTAGCGTAATTGGAGCAATCACTTACGAACTTCCAGCAGCAACTTCAACAGCAAACGCATTAGGAATTTCCCTTTCTGAAATGATTTCTGACCCAAAAGTTTACACAGCAATTGCATGGGTTATGACTTTAGGAATTTTGCCAAGCATAATTTTAACTCCAATCCTTATAAAAAAAGTACAAAATGGAATTGTAAAAATCCAAGCCAAAGATTCTAAATGGGGCGATATTTTTATGACTTCACTTTTTATGGGAATGATTTCTGCATTCAGTGGAATGGTTTTCTCTCATGTTACGGAAGGAATAAAAGGATTTTTGCCAGTTTGTGTTTTAGCAGTTTCTGCAATCGTTATGGCAATTTGTGGATTGCTCGTAAAAAAAGCAAAAATCACTTGGCTAGAAAATTACGCAATGCCTTTTTCTATGTTGATTTCAATGGCATTTGCAGTTTTAATTGCGCCACTTTTTGGAGTGTAAATTATGAGTGAAATAAAATCATACGAAGAATATTCAAAAGAAATTCACAAAAATGGTCAATTTTGGATTTGGAGCGCCGCATGTTTTATCCTTTTTGTTCCAATTTCAATTTGTCTTTATTATAATGCATGGCCTTCTGCAAGCGCTGTTTTAAAAGGACTTTTGGGAGTTGCTCCTATTTATTGGACAGTTGGTGTTATAGAAATCATCACATTTACACCAATGCTTGGGACAGGTGGAACTTATTTGAGTTTTGTAACAGGAAACGTAACCGCACTAAAAGTTCCTGCCGCATTAAATGCAATGGAAAGCGCTGGTGTAAAATCAGGTAGTGAAGAAGGAGAAATAATCTCTACAATTGCTATTGCAACCGCTTCGATTGTTACAACGATAGTAATTGCTGTAGGAATTTTTGCATTTGCGGCGTTACAACCAGTTTTATCTTCACCAGTTTTAAAACCTGCGTTCGACAATATTCTACCAGCATTATTTGGTGGATTAGGCGTTGTTTATATCAGCAAAAACTGGAAAGTCGCAATTGCGCCAGTTACATTCATGATAATTCTTTTTATTGCAGTTCCAAGTCTTGCAAGTTCAGTTGGAATTTTAGTTCCTGTAGGAATTTTAATTTCACTTGGCGTTGCACGAATTATGTACAAGAAAAATTTATTATAAAAAATGGACGTAATACATGAAAAGCGATTCAAAAAAATTAATTGATATTTTACGAATTACACTTTATTACGCAATAGCAACTTTTTTTGCAATCAAATTTTTTGAGATTTTTTCTGATTTAGGAACATTTTCTTTCTATATAAACGTTTTGATTACAGATGTTATTGCAACAATTATTATCTTCTGTTTTAGTTGCATAAAAAGAAATGCTTCCGTTTATGATCCATATTGGAGCGTTCAGCCGATTGTGATTTTATCCTGCTTTTTATTTGGACCTAATAGAGGAAAACATTCATTTTTGCCAATTTATTTATTTTGTATAATTTGTTTTTGGGGAATTAGACTAACATTAAATTGGGCATATACATTCAAAAATTTACAAACACAAGATTGGCGTTACACAATGTTAAAAGAAAAAACTAAGAAATTTTATCCATTTGTAAACTTTTTTGGCATTCATCTTGTTCCAACATTGATTGTTTACGCTTGTACAATTCCTGCAATTTACGCAATAAATATTCCTTTAGCAAAATTGAATGTTTACAGCATAATTTTTGGGGCAATTTCAATTTGTGCAGTAATTTTACAAGGAATTTCTGATTATCAAATGCACAAATTCCGAAAAGAAAAAGCTCAAAATCCTGAGACAACACCTCAATTCATAAGAAACGGACTTTGGAAATATTCACGCCATCCAAATTATTTGGGCGAAATTATTATGTGGTGGGGAATTGCATTAGCAGTAGTTTGTGTAGTTCCACATCAGTGGTATTTGATTATAGGAGCATTTATAAACACATGTTTATTTTTATTCATCAGTATCCCAATGGCAGACAAACGTCAATCACAAAAACAAGGATTTGATGAATACAAAAAACAAACAAGAATGTTATTACCAATAGCAGTGAACAAAAAATCGGAAAAATCTAATTAAATTTTTTTGCGAGGTTTAATATGAAAATACCAGCTTGGCTTGAAAATGCAATTTTTTACGAAATTTATCCACAATCATTTATGGATTCTAACAACGACGGAATTGGTGATTTTAAAGGAATTATTCAAAAATTAGATTACATCAAAGAACTTGGTTGTAATGCAATTTGGATGAATCCTTGTTTTGATTCACCTTTTGGCGATGCGGGTTACGATGTTGCCGATTATTACAAAGCAGCTCCTCGCTACGGAACAAATGATGATTTGAAACTTTTGTTTGAAGAAGTTCATAAACGCGGAATGCATATTTTGCTTGATTTAGTTCCGGGGCACACTTCTACTGAACACAAATGGTTCAAAGAATCATTAAAAGCAGAAAAAAACGAATTTTCAGACCGTTACGTTTGGACAGATTCCATTTGGGAAGAGCCAGAAGGAATGGGATGTATTCGGGGCATTTCTGACAGAGACGGCTCTTGTGCAGTAAACTTTTTTTCTCACCAACCAGCGTTAAATTATGGTTTTTATAATCCAAACCCAGAAAAAAAATGGCAACAACCAATGGATGCACCTGGTCCACAAGCAACTTTGCAGGCAATGAAAGATGTTATGGCATTTTGGCTTAAAATGGGTTGCGATGGTTTTAGAGTTGATATGGCAGGTTCTCTTGTAAAACATGATGAAAACAGCAAAGGAACAATTTCTTTATGGCAAAATGTCAGAGAATTTTTAGATAAAGAATTTCCAGATGCAGCAATGATTTCTGAATGGGGCGAACCAGATAAATCCATTTTGGGCGGTTTCCATATGGATTTTTTGCTTCATTTTGGACCATCACATTACAATGATTTATTCAGATGTGAACAGCCTTATTTTTCATCTAGAGGAAAAGGCACTGCTTTTGAATTCATCAAAAAATATAAAGAAAATTACGAAAAATCTGATAAAAAAGGTTTGATTTGTATTCCTTCTGGAAATCATGATATGGACCGCCTAGCCCGTCATCTTTCTGTAGAAGAAATGAAAGTCGCTTTTGCTTTCTTACTCACAATGCCCGGCGCACCTTTTATTTATTACGGGGACGAAATTGGAATGCGTTACGTAGAAAATCTAATTTCTGTAGAAGGCGGCTATGGAAGAACAGGGTCTCGCTCCCCAATGCAATGGGATAATTCAACAAATGCAGGCTTCAGTCTTGCACCAAAAGAAAAATTGTACATTCCTCAAGATGAATCTTCTGACAGACCAACTGTAGAATCACAAATGAAAGACGAAAATTCTTTATGGAAAGAAATTCAAAAATTAATAAAAGTGCGCCAAGAAACCCCACTTTTACAAAATCTTGCTGAAATTGAATTCCTTTCAGATGGAAGCACTTATCCTTTAGTTTACCAGCGTATAGAAAAATCAACTCAAGAAAAAATCACTGTGATTTTAAATCCAAGTGAAAAAGAATGTAGTTATAAAATTGAAGACGGTCAAATAATTTGTTCAAATTCATCAAAAGCAAAAATTGATAAAAAAGACGGAAAGATTTTTGTTCCGCCAGTTTCTTACGCAATTGTAAAAAATCAATAATTTAAATTTTGCCTAGTAGTGTTTTTTGCGCTGCTAGGTGAATTTTTAAAATATTTTGCATACGCTCTGTAAAATGAAGAATAATCAGAAAATCCACATTCAAAACAAGCATCTTGAGATGTTTTTCCGTTACTAATCATTTCTTTTGCGGCGGTAAGTCGTTTTCGTAAAATATATTCCCAAGGTGAAGAGCCCACATTATTTTTAAAAATCCGAGTTAATTGTGATGTGCTCAAATTAAAATGTTCTGCAATTGAACAGACGGTAATTTCTTCAAAAAGATGTTTGTTCACGTATTTTATTGCACGTTCAGAAATTGTCTGACTTTTTTGTTCCGATTTTTGTTTTTCAGAAAATGCTTTTTGTAGCAAAAATAAAATCATTCCCAAATGAGTATGAATTGTCAGTTTTTTTTCAGAAAAAGTTTTTGCGTCTATCATTTGAAAAAAAAGATTTTTTACAAGATTCATATCAAGGTCAGCTTCTGTAAATAAATTATCTTTTCCAAGCGCTCTGTCTAAAAAAGGTTTTGTCAATTTTTTTTCGGTATCAAATTCTTGTAAAAAAGAAAGCGGAAAATTAATTGCAAAACGTTCATATTTTTCATTTTTTAAGATTTTTGCAGTGTGAGATTCAGAAGGTCGCATTATTAAAATAGAATTTTCATCAAGCGGATAAATTGAGCCTTCCACCAAATAATCAACTTTGCCACAAATAAAAAAATAGATTTCACAGCGGTCATGAATGTGCATATTGTAATGTGTTGGTTCTGGATTTTCATCAATTGCGTGACGAATGTAAATGTTTTCAAAGTTATATTCATTTAGCATATTTGAATTTTATCACAAATGCGCGAATTTACAATATATTTTGCAATTTTTAACAATGTTAATGTAAAAACTTCCGTGCTAGGATAAATTATCGCATTAAAAACAATTTTTGGAGGTGTGATTTATGAACAAAAAATTAGCGGCATTCGCAGATGAAGCCGACGGACAAATTGACGGGCAAATCAAAGCAATGGTTGAAAATCAGATTTCTTATTTAGAAATTCGAGGCGTTGATGGGCAAAATATTGCAGATATTTCAATTTCTAAAGCAAAAGAAGTTTTAGAAAAATTGAACGATAACGGTCTAAAAGTTTGGTCACTTGGTTCACCTTTTGGAAAAATTGGCATAAACGATGATTTTGAATCTCATCTTGATAAATTCAAAAAAGGTTTGGAAATTGCACACACACTTGAAGCAAAAAATATCCGTTTGTTCAGTTTTTATGTTCCTTCTTCTGAAGCAGAAAAATACAAAGATAAGGTTTTTGCACAACTTCAAAAATTTGTTGAAGCAGCAAAAGGAAGCAACATCACATTATGTCACGAAAACGAAAAAGGCATTTACGGTGATATTGCAACTCGTTGTGAAGAAATTCATAAAAATGTTCCAGAATTAAAAGCGATTTTTGACCCAGCAAACTTTATCCAAAGCGGACAAAACACAACAGAAGCCTGGGAAAAACTTTCGCCTTACGTTGAATATATGCACATAAAAGATGCTTTAGAAGATGGAAAAGTCGTTCCTGCTGGAAAAGGAATTGGAAATCTTCCATATCTTTTGAGCAAATACAAAGGTGAAGTTTTAACACTTGAACCACATCTTTCCGTTTTTTCTGGCTTTGAAAAACTGGAAGGAAATCAAAAAACACAAATTGATGAATACAGTTATCCATCATCGAGAGCCGCCTTTGATGCAGCTGTAAACGCACTAAAAGAATTGCTGTAAAAGAAATGCAGAACCTATAGGAGAAAAATATGGAAAAAATTAGACTTGGAATTATTGGAATGGGAAATATGGGAAGTGGGCATTTTAGAAATGTTCAAGAAGGTAAATGTCCTTCAGTAGAAGTAACTGCACTTTGCGATATAAACCCAGAAAAATTAGAAAAACACAAAGATGTAAAATGCTTCACTTCTTCAAAAGAATTATTTGAAAGTGGACTTGTTGATGCAGTTTTAATCGCAGTTCCTCATTATGATCATCCAAAAATTGCAATTGAAGCATTTAATTATAAAGTTCATGTTTTAACAGAAAAACCTGCTGGAGTTTATGCAAGACAAGTTAGAGAAATGAACGAAGCCGCAAAAAAATCAGGCGTTAAATTTGGAATTATGTTTAATCAAAGAACAAATCCAATGTACGCAAAAGCAAAAGAAATTGTTCAAAGCGGGAAACTTGGAGAACTAAAAAGATTAGTTTGGATTATTACAAACTGGTATAGAACTCAAGCTTATTATGATTCAGGAAGTTGGCGTGCAACTTGGAACGGTGAAGGTGGCGGAGTTTTATTAAATCAAGCTCCACACAATTTGGACTTGTGGCAATGGATTTTTGGAATGCCAAAAAGAGTGCGCGCTTTCTGTAGCATTGGAAAGTATCACAAAATTGACGTAGAAGATGATGTAACAATCTATGGGGAATACGAAAACGGCGCAACTGCAACATTTATTTCTACAACGGGGGAAGCACCTGGAACAAATCGTTTGGAAATTTCGGGAGATAAAGGAAAAATCGTAATAGAAGAAGGAAAACTTAAATGGTGGAAACTTGAAGAATCTGAAAGAGAATTCTGTTTTTCTGCAACAGAAGGATTTGTTTCGCCAAAAGTTCAATATGAAGAATATTCAGAAAAAGAACCAGAAGGACATCCACAAGTTTTGGAAGCTTTTGCACAATCAATTTTGAACGGAACAGAAATGATTGCTAAAGGTGAAGAAGGATTAAATTCACTTTCAATTTCAAATGCCGCTTATCTTTCTTCTTGGACAAACGATTGGGCAGAAATTCCAACTGATGAAGCTTTGTTTGAAAAATACTTAAACGATTTGTGTGAAAAAGAAAAACAAAAGCCTCAAAAAAAGTAATTAAAGCTCACAAAGAACCGTTGGAAAAACTTTGTGAGCGTTGGAAAGTCAGGTGGTAGCAAGAGATTTTATTTCATAAAAACTGATAAATATATCGATTTTCTACATAAAACTTGTTATAAAAATCTCCAAGCCAATCACAATTAAAATTATGCCGCCAAGAATTCCAGCTTTGGCGGCAAGTTTTGTTCCTGCTTTTTTTCCAATTGCAAGGCCTGCATAACAAATAAAAAATGTAACAATTCCAATCAAAAGGCAGGCGAGCAATGATTCCAAACAATTATATTCAGAAATTGTAAAACCAACAGAAAGCGCGTCTATTGAAGTTGCAATTCCTTGAATCAAAAGTGCTTTTATTCCTACACCAATTTTTTCTTCTTCATCAGAATCTTTATTTTTAATTCCTTCGTAAAGCATTTTTCCACCAATGTAGCCGAGCAAAACCAGCGCAATCCACGGAATAAATTTTTGAAAAGCACAAAAAATTTTTGCAATTGTAGTAACACAAATCCAGCCGGCCATTGGCATTACAAACTGAAAAATTGCAAAAACACTAGCAACGCCGCACATTTTTTTTTGCTTCATAGTTGGTTCATTCAACCCATTTGCAAGCGAAACCGAAAACGCATCCATTGCAAGCCCTACTCCCAACATAATACTTTTAAAAAAGAACGAAAAACCCAAGTTCATAAAAAATCCTTAAACTGAAAGTTAAAAAATAAAACCCAAGTACAGCAAAAACTATACTCAGGTTTATCAATTAAAAAATATGGACCTCATGCATAGTTTTTCTATACATGAGTCTCGCAATTTAAAACAAGCCAGACCAAAGGCCAGTATGTTGACTTGTTACGATATTCGTCTGCTACTCCCTCATGGGTAATAAATTTATTCTATCAGTATTTTTTTCCCATGTCAAATGGAGGGAAATTGAAAAAGGTTGTTTGTTTGTTTGATTTTATTTCAATTTGTGTTACTATCTTCTATATAAAATTATTTTCTATATGAGGAGAATTATTATTATGAAAAAATTTCCTAAATGGCTTATTGCTTTAATCATTATCTTTGTGTGTCTTTTTGGATGCTACAGTTGCTATAAAAATACATACAATAATTTAGTTCAATTAGATGAAAACGTAACTGCTCAATGGGCACAAGTTCAAAACCAATACCAACGTCGTCTTGATTTAATTCCAAATCTTGTTGCTACTGTAAAAGGTTACGCAAGTCACGAAAGCGATGTTTTTAAACAAGTTGCAGAAGCTCGTTCAAGTGCTGGTGGTCAAATCAACATTAGCGATGATGTTCTTTCTGATCCAGAAGCATTTGCTCGTTACCAACAAGTTCAAGATTCATTGGGAAGCAGTTTGCAGCGTCTTTTGATGGTTACAGAAAATTATCCACAATTAAAAGCTGACCAAAATTTCCTTGCTTTACAAGACCAACTTGAAGGAACAGAAAATAGAATTACTGTAGAAAGACAACGCTATAACGAAGCAGCAAAAACTTACAATACAAAAATCCGTTCGTTCCCAACAAATATTTTTGCAAACATCAGCGGATTTGAAAAGAAAGTTTACTTTAATGCTTCACAAGAAGCTCAATCTGCACCAAAAGTTGAATTCTAAAAAAAAGGTTTTGTAGATGAAACAAAAGACTTTAATAAAAAAACTAAAATTATCTGAAAAAGATTTTCAAGATATAAAAGCTGCGATTCAAAATGCGGAAGAAAAAACAACTGGAGAAATTGCTGTTGCTGTTGCTCCAGAAAGTGCCCACTACTCTTTTTGGGAACTTTTGTTTGCTAATTTGATTGCAGCACTCGCTTTAATTTGTCTGTTGCCTTTTGCTGATAAATTTTATTCCATTTACCAAACTGTTTATTGGCAAAACCAACCTTCTTGGTTGATTCCAGCATTTTTTGTTATCACTTGTTTTTCTACAGTTGCAATCACTTTTTATATTGCAAACATTCCATTCATCGACAGAATTATTATTCCAAACGCTGTAAAAAAATCTTGCGTAACTCATCGTGCGTTCAGATATTTTACAGAAAGCGGCGTTTACGACACAGCAGAACATTCTGGAATTTTAATTTTTGTTTCTTTTATGGAACATCAAGTTAGAATTCTTGCTGATTCAGGAATTGCAAAACGAATTTCGCAAGATTTATGGAATTTAATCGCCGATGAACTTGCAGAAGATATTAAAAACGGAAAAACAGCTCAGGCATTTTTAAATGCGATTTCCAAATGTGGAGATTTGCTTGCAGAACAATTTCCTGCAAAAGAAGAAAATCCTAACGAACTTTCCGACGGTCTTGTGATTTTGGGAGATTTGGAATGGTACTAAAAAATAATTTCAAAAAATCATTTTGCGCGTTGTGTGCAATTTTTATTTTTGCAAGTTCAATTTTTGCGTTGGAAGTTCCAGCTTTAAAAGGCCGTGTGAACGACTACGCAAATATTATGAAAAAAGCCGATATTCAGGAATTAGAATCGTATCTTGCTTCTTTAGAAGACGCTTCTGGAATTCAACTTGCAGTTTTGACAATTCCATCGTTAGAAAATGAAGACATCGCGGTTTTTGGGCTCAAAGTTGCAGAAAAATGGGGCTTGGGTCAATCAAAAGAAGATAACGGTGCGCTTCTTTTAGTTGCTTACGATGAACGTCAATTAAGAATTGATGTGGGCTACGGTCTTGAAGACAAACTCACTGATGTAAAATGCGGTTTAATTATTCGTAACGTGATTATTCCAGAATTTCAGGAAGGCAATTATTCTAAAGGGATTGTAAAAGGAATTAAAAATATGGCAGGAATTGCTTCTGATAACATGGAAATTGTTGCAAAATCTGTTCAAGACAACGCTTCTGCTGATGATGAAGTTGGCGGCGTAATTTTTATGTTAATTTGGATTATTTTTATTTTCTTAATCATTTCTTCTAGAGGCGGAATCTTTAAATGGATTTTCCTTTCTAAATTATTCGGTAACAATCATTCTACAAAACCATTCAACAGTCCAAGTAACCACACTCACACAAATTTTGGTGGCTTTAACAGCAGCAATTTTGGCGGAGGATTCGGTGGTTTTTCTGGCGGTGGTGGTCACTTTGGTGGTGGCGGCGCTTCTGGTCGCTGGTAAAAAAATATTTGCCGTATTATTTTTTCATTCTTATATTTTAGAATATAAGAATGAAAAAAGTTAAACCCTTTTTATCGGAGGAATTTATGGCTACACAAGAATTATCTAAACAAGAACAAGTTGAAAAATCAGCAAGACAATTTATTTCCAAAGTTTACGCTTGGATGACAGTTGCTTTAGTTGTAAGTGGATTTGCCGCTTGGTACACAGCAAACAGTCAATTGTTAATCAATTTAATTTGGGGAACTCGTTTTGGATTTTTGGTTTTAATCATTGCAGAAATTGCTCTTGTGTGGTGGCTTTCTGCTTCAATCGGTAAAATTTCTGCATCCGGGGCAATTGTTGCGTTCGTTGTTTATTCGCTTTTAAACGGAATGATGCTTTCTTCCATTTTTGTTGTTTATACTAGCGCCGCAATCGGACGCGTCTTTTTAATAACTGCAGGAATGTTTGGAGCAATGACTTTGTACGGAATGTTCACAAAGCAAAAATTGAATTCCTTTGGCAGATATTTTATGATGGCTTTGTTTGGAGTTATCATCGCAAGTTTGCTAAACTTTTTGTTCCGTTCATCTGTACTTGATATAATCATTTCTATTGTAACTCTTGTAATTTTTATTGGATTAACTGCATACGATACTCAAAAAATCATGAAAGCGGCTGCTCATTACGATGGTTCAGAAATGTTTCAAAAAGCTGCAGTAATCAGCGCCCTTGAATTGTATTTGGATTTTATAAATATTTTCCTTGTTTTGTTGCGTTTGTTTGGAAGAAGCCAAGATTAAACGTTTAACTAAGGAAATATCCTTAAAAACTGAAAAATCGATTTTATATTATTCTGTTTTGGTTTATAATTTTAGGCATGAATACTAAGATTATAAACCCTATTTTACCTGGTTTTTTTCCAGACCCTTCAATTTGTGAAGCAAACGGAGCTTACTATTTAGTAAACTCATCTTTTTCTTATTTTCCTGGCTTACCTATTTTTAAAAGTACAGACTGCTGTAATTGGGAACAAATAGGTAATATCATTCACAGAGAATCTCAATTAGATTTTATTGGGCAAGGTGTTTCAAGAGGACTTTTTGCTCCTACAATTCGCTACCACAACGGACGTTTTTATTGTATTTGTACACAAGTAGATAGAATTGGAAACTTCTTTGTTTACGCAGACAATCCAGAAGGTCCTTGGTCTGATCCAATCGTTATTCCAGGCGCAGAAGGAATTGACCCATCGTTATTCTTTGATGATGATGGCAAAGTTTGGTACACAGGAACTCGTCCCGCTCCAGAAGGTGTAAAATGGAACGGAAACTGGGAAATTTGGATTCAGCAACTTGATATTCAAACAGGGAAACTCCTTGGAGAACCTAAAGGAATTTGGCGTGGTGCATTAAAAAATTGTATTTGGCCAGAAGGTCCTCATATCTATAAAATTGACGGAACATATTTCTTAATGCACGCAGAAGGCGGAACTGGTCCAGACCACGCTGTTTGTATTGCAAAATGTGACACAATTGATGGTGAATGGGTTGGAAAACCTGCAAACCCAATTTTGACACACAGACATTTAGGAATGGGAGCAGGCGTTGTTTACGTAGGACACGCAGATTTATTCAAAGATACAAACGGTCGCTGGTGGATGGTTTGTTTGGCTTCTCGCCCATACGGAAAAGTTGGCGAAAAATGCTGTAACATGGGAAGAGAAACTTTCCTTGTTCCTGTTAAATGGGAAAACGGTTGGCCTTTAGTTTCTTGGCAAACAGGTCTTGTAGAAAACGCTTATACAATAGAAGGAAACGTTACAAAACGTGAAGATTCTGACACAGACGCAGTAATTTTCCCAGAAAAAGACGACTTTGATTGTGACAAATTAGCTGATTATTGGATTAGTTTAAGAAGTCGTAATCCAAAATTGGTAACTTTATCAGAAAACAAAGGTAATCTTCGTCTTTACGCAAGCGGAAACATTTGCGGAACAGAAGAAACAAGTTTTGTTGCTCAACGTCAAACTGCATTCAGTTATGAATCTTACACAAAAATGAACGCAAACTTAAAATCAAACGGAGACGGTGCAGGTTTGTGTTGTTTCCAATGTGAAAACTTCAACTACAAATTGCAACTTACATTAAAAGACGGAAAATATTTTGTTCAACTTCTTAAAAATGACGGTTCAGAAAAATTGGACACTGTTATTGCAGAAAAACAAGTTGATTCAAATCAAATCGTTTTGGGTGTTGTTGCAAATAAACAAAAATTGCAATTTGTTTTTGGCGCAGACAAATCAAATCTTCAAGTTCTTGCAAGCGACATCGACGCAACAATTTTGAGTGTTGAAAAAGCAGGCGGATTTGTTGGAACAATTATTGGTATGTACGCACAATCAGAAAATGGTAACGAATCTTATGCAGATTTTGATTGGTTTGAATACAAAAATTTAACAAAGGAATGGATTGATAATGAATAGTTCTTTTTACACAAAAGGAATCTGTGGCAATGGAATGGTTTTGCAGCGCAATAGCGTGAACTGTGTTTACGGAGTTGCACCAAAAAGTTCCATTGTTGAATTTTCGTTCAGAAATTTAAAATGGAAAACTGAAGCAGACGAAAACGGAAATTGGAAATTTGAATTTAATCCAGGAAAAGAAGGAGGACCTGACACACTTACTCTAAAATGTGAAAGCAAAACTATTACTTTTACAGACGTTTTTACAGGTGAAGTTTGGGTCAATTCTGGTCAGTCAAACGCGCAACTTCCAATGGAAAGAATGAAATATTCATATCCAGAAGAATTCCGCTTGCCAGAAAATCCTTATATCAGAATGATTACAATTCCAATTACATACGCTTTTGATGGCGAAAGAGATTCTGTAGAAAATCCAACTTGGCTTTGTGCAAACAAAGATAATTTGGGAGAAATGTCTGGGACTGCGTACTTTTTTGCAAAAAAACTTGCAAAAGATTTAAGATGTCCAATCGGAATTATCAATGCAAGCCAAGGCGGGTCTCCTGTTTCTGCATGGATGGATTACGATTCATTAAAAGAAGTTGGGCGCGATGATTATGTTCAACGTGCTGACAATTGTAAAAATCCGGAATTTATAAACGAAAAAATCGCTGCGGCTCAAAAAGCCGAAGCTGAATGGAACACAAACATTTACAACGCTGATAAAGGAATGGCGGAAGAATGGTTCAAAACTGATTTTTCTGCGGCAAAAGATTGGCAAACAGTTTGTATTCCCGGCTCAATCGATTTAGCAGAAAAAGCCGGAATTGTTTGGCTCAAAAAAGAAATCGTACTTTCTAAAGAACAGGCTGAAGAATTCAATTCCAAAGTTACAAATCTTTGGCTTGGAACAATCATCGATGCCGACAAAGTTTGGGTAAACGGAACTGAAATTGGTGTAACTTATTACACTTACCCACCTCGCCGCTACAATGTACCAAACGGAATTCTAAAAGAAGGTTCTAACACAATTACAGTTCGTGTTCAATTAAACAGTTCTTTTGGAAAAATTCATTTTTATGAAGAAAAACCATATTGCTTGTTTACTGACGACGTTTATGTTTGCCCAGTTGCTTTTAGAAATGTAGAAAAAAAATCTACACCAGAAACAAACACAGGCATAAAAATCAGTCTTGAAGGCGAATGGAAAGCTTGTGTTGGAGCGCAAGTAGAAAATGCACCAGCTGGCCTTTTCTTTGAATGGGAACCAACTGCTTTATATAATGCGATGTTGGCACCAGCTTTTAAACACGCTATTGCAGGATTCTTGTGGTATCAAGGTGAAAGTGATGCGTACCAAAGCGCAGAATACAAAAAACTTCTAAAAAAGATGATTGAATTGTGGCGCAGAAAATTTGTTTATGCTTCATCTCATAACGCACCTTTTGTTGTAATGCAACTTCCAAACTGGGCTAACAACAAAGATGAATATATTTTGGAAGAAAATTGTTCTTGGGCAGAATTACGTGACGCACAAGCGTATGTTGTAGAAACAACACCAAATACAGCGCTTGCAGTTGCAATTGATGCTGGAGAATGGAACGACTTGCATCCAGAAAAGAAACTTACTTGTGGAACTCGCGCTGCAATGCAAGCATTACGTCTTGCTTACGATTACGATTATCCAACAAATCCTATTATAAAATTGATTCGTTGGCAAAAAGATTCCATTACAATTACGTTTGAAAACGTAAACAAATCTTTGTATGTAATAGACAACGATGAAGGAAAAGTTTCTGGATTCACAATTTTGTACATACAAGACGGCAAAAAACATCTTATGGAATTAAAAGATGTTACATTAATCAACAATCATCAAGTAGAAATAAAACTACCTCAGATTGATGGTGAAATTTTTGAATTATTATATCTTTGGGCAGACAATCCTTGTGCAAATCTTTACACAGATTTAGAAATCCCAGTTGCACCTTTTAGATGTGCTCTGTAGATTTTCTGCCATAAAGTTCAGTGAAATATTTTAATTTTGTTTCACTAATAGAATCCATTTCTTCTGTAGTTGCACGCCACGTCCAGTTGCCTCCGACTACAGAAGGAGTGTTCATTCTTGCTTCACTTCCTAATCCAATCAAATCCTGAATTGTAAGAATACAAATATTGCTCACGCTACTTAATGCACAAATCATCATTTCTTCGGCAAGTTTTGCTTTGTCTTGTATTCTAAAAAAATTGCACGCGTAATCTACACAAGAATGATAGCACGAATCTATCCAGCCTTTTAGCGTGTTGTTGTCGTGAGTTCCTGTGTAAACGACTGTATTCTTGGAATAATTGAATGGTAAATATTCTTCACCATCTTTGGAATCAAATGCAAATTGCAAAACTTTCATTCCCATAAAATCACTTTGTTTTAATAAACGTTTGACAGATAAAGTCAAAAATCCTAAATCTTCTGCAATAAGAGGAAGTTCACCCAAATCTTTTTTTAAACTATTTATAAAATCAATTCCTGGACCTTTTTTCCATTTTCCGTTTGTTGCGTCTTCACTTCCGTATGGAATTGCGTAATATGAATCCAAACCTCTAAAATGATCTATTCGAATTACATCGTAAAATTTCAAACCCATAAAAATTCGCTTTTTCCACCAGGCATATTCAGATTTTTTCATAAAGTTCCAATCGTAAACAGGATTTCCCCAAAGTTGACCTTTTGTAGAAAAAGCATCTGGTGGACAACCTGCAACTTCAATAGGAACCAAATCTTCGTTCAGATAAAACAAATTTGGATTTGACCAAACATCTGCGCTATCACTTGAAACATAAATTGGTAAATCACCAATAATTTTTATTCCGTTTTTGTTTGCGTAAGTTTTTAATTCATTCCATTGTTTAAAAAAGAAATATTGAAGCATTTTGTGATACAGGATTTTATCTGCACAAGTTTTTTTGTATTTTTCCAATTCGCTTTTGCGTCTTTTTTTTAACAAATCATCCCATTCGTAAAAAGAAAGTGAATCATTTAAATCTTTGAGCGCCATAAATAATGCGTAATCATCGAGCCAAAAATTGTTTTCGGCACAAAAAGTGTTAAAATCTGGCGGAATAAACTGAACAAAATTTTCGTACAATTTATTAAAAACAATTTTTCGGTTTTTATACAAAAGTGAATAATCAACAACTCGCGGATTTTTTCCCCAATCTAAATTTTGAAAATCATCGCGCTTTAAAAATCCCTGTTTGGAAAGAATTTTTAAATCTATAAAATACGGATTTCCAGCGAATGTAGAAAAACTTTGATAAGGAGAATCGCCAAAACTTGTGGGCCCGATAGGAAGAATCTGCCAATAAGTTTGACCGGAGCGAACCAAAAAATCTACAAATCTATAAGCGTTTGAACCAAAAGTTCCAATTCCAAAATCATCTGGCAAAGAAGAAATGTGCATCAAAATTCCGCTTGCTCTTTTATCTAATAAACTCATATTTCCTCCAAAAATTGCTGAATCATCCTTTTACGGCGCCGGCAACAACACCTTTTATGATGTATTTTTGGGACGATACATAAAAAATCACGATTGGAATAATTGCCAAAACCAACATCGCCATAAATCCACCGTAATCTACAGAACCGTAAGCGCCTTGCATAGAAATTTGAATTGCAACAGGAATAGTTTTGTTTCTTGTTCCCAAAATCAAATAAGGCAAAAGATAATCGTTCCAAATCCACATTGTATTTAAAATCGCAACGGTAACTACAATCGGTTTAAGAACGGGAAGAACAACGAGGGAATAAGTTTGCAACGGATTACATCCATCAATTGTGGCCGCTTCTTCAATTTCTAACGGAACGCCTTTTATAAATCCAGTGAACATAAAAACTGCAAGACCAGCTCCAAATCCCAAATAAACAAAAATAATTCCAAAAATATTATCAAAGTGCAAAAGATTTACGATGTACGTCATTGTATACATAACCATCTGAAAAGGAACAATCATACTGAACGCAAAAACATAATACATTGTGGAAGTAACTTTATTTTTTATTCTAGCGATGAACCAAGAAATCATGGACGCACACACAATTATCAGCAAAACTGAAAAAATTGTGATGAAAATACTTCGACCAAACGCGCCAACAAATCTGATGGTTGTAAGTCCATTTATATAATTTTGTAAACCTACAAAAGTTTCTGCGTTTGGAAAATTGAACGGTTCGGTAGAAATAAAAAACCTTGATTTAAACGAATTCATAAATACAAGTAAAATCGGGATTAAAAATACAACTGATAATATTGCTAGAAATCCAATTTTTAAATATGTAGAAACTTTTATTTTATTTTGCATTTTATTTTCTCCATTAAATCTTATTTCCATTTATTCTATTTGTTTTTTATTTCCTGCTCTGATTTGAATAAAAGCAACTACGGCAACAATCACAAAGAAAATTACCGCTTTTGCTTGTCCAACCCCTTGCCAGCCTACTCGACCGTAGAATGTGTTGTAAATATTCAACGCCAGCATTTCTGTTGTTCTGTTAGGAGCGCCCGCAGTAAGCGCAAGGTTTTGGTCGAACATTTTAAAAGTATTTGTCAGTGTCAAAAAAGTACAAATTGTGATAGAAGGCATCATCATTGGAATTTTTATGGAAAATAACGTTCTTGTTGTAGACGCTCCATCAATACTTGCCGCTTCTAACAAATCATTAGGAATGTTTTGGAGACCTGCGATGTAAATTACCATCATGTAACCAATAAGCTGCCAATTTGTAAGAACCACAAGTCCCCAAAATCCGTATTCAGTTTTAAAAGTGATGTCTACGCCCCACAAAGAAAGAACGCCATTTATCAAAAGGTTCCAAATGTATCCTAAAACGATTCCACCGATTAGATTTGGCATAAAAAACACAGACCTAAAAAATTTAGTTCCTTTTAATCCTTTTGTAAGCATAAGCGCCAACAAAAAAGCAAAAACGTTTACTGTGATAATAGAAACGATAGAAAACAAAGTTGTAAATTTGAGAGCGTGAACAAATTCTGAATCGAACGTAAACGCTTTAATGTAATTTTCTAAACCAACCCATTTTGCATTTGAAATTGTTGTAAAATTTGTGAAAGAAAGATAAAGTCCCATCACAAAAGGAACAAGAAAAAACAAAATAAAAGCAATTAAAGTAGGCAAAACAAAAATCGGGAAATATTTTTTTAACGGATTTTTTTCCATAATGAACCTTCCACAAAAGCACGACTAATTATTAGCCAAAGCGTTACTTTCTTTATCCCACGAATAAACCATGTCTTTTTCTACGTTGTACCAAGACTTTGCACCTTGCGCATATTGTAAAAGTGATGAACCAAAATCTTCCTTAAATTTTCCAGATGGGAACAATGTAAAATTCCATGGAATAGAATAAATATTTGGTTTTTCCATCCATTTTACAACTTCTACAGCAAGAGGATCTTTGGGAGTTTCGGCTTGTGAAAAAGTGTCGAAGGGCGCTATAAAGCCAAAAAGATTTGTTACAAAGTTTTTGCCAACATCACTTGAATAAAGCCAGTAAATAAAATCGGCAGTTGCTTTTTGGTCTTCTGGAGATGCTTTTGCGTTGATTGCGTAAAAGTTTTCTGTTCCAATACACAAACCTTGATTTTCTTCACCAGGCATTCCTGTGTAAATTGGTAAAAATCTGATATTTTCGGAAAGAACTTTGTTTCCAGAAACTTCGGCAATTTGACTCCACGCCCAGTTTCCGTTTTGAACCATTGCACATTTTTCCAAAGCGAATTCTGCCATGGAATCTGCAACGGTTTTAGAACCAACAAGTTTTCGGCTGATTGTAGAATTGTTCAAATATAAATCAAAAATATTTTTATAGTTTGCGCCAAATTCAAAAGTGATTTCTTTTGTAGAATCAGAAGTCAAATCTACATTGTTGTCCATAAATTCGTAAGTGATTGGAATATTTGTCAAATGAGTTTGCCATCTCCAGTCTTCTCCAGCTTTTAACGAAGTACAAGCAAAAACTCCATCAATTCCAAGTTTGTTTGCATTTTTTTGCATATCCAAAACAACAGCTTTTAGAGCATCAAAATTGTTTATTTGGTCCATGCTTGTATATTTGACAGCTTTTGAAGGAAGAGCAAAATATTTATCTGTGATTGCTTTGTTGTAAATAATTCCGTAGCCTTCTACAACGTAAGGAATTCCATAAACTTTACCGTTTGCTGTAATTGCAAGTGATTTGTCAGAAAGATGTTTGTATAATTCTGTATCAGATAAATCTGCGCAATAATCTTTCCAATTTGCATAACCGCGTGGCCCATTCAACTGAAAAAGTGTTGGTGCATCTTTGGATGACATTTTGGCAGAAAGAGCGGCTTCGTAAACATTATTTGCGGCAGTTTCAACAATCACTTTTACACCAGTTTCTTCTTCGTAAACACTGGCAACTTGTAAATAATAATTTGCAACTTCCGGCTTAAAATTCAAATAACGAACAACAGGAGTTTTGTTTTTTTTGGAACAAGAGCCTAAAACTCCTGTAAAAATAAATATGGACATACAAACAAATGTACATCCAATAAATCTAAAACTTTTTTTCATAATGACCTCTCATTTTTAAATTACTTTTTTGAATGCATTCTTTATTCAAATAAAATAAAAAATAAATGAAACGTCAAATAAAAAAAAAGAGCCAAAACTTAAAGTTTTTGGCTCTTTTAAAATCCACAAAAAAATGGTTTTTATTCAATAATTGCAACGATGTCGTTCATTTTTAAGATGAGATGATCTTCACCATCGATTTTTACTGGAGTACCAGAGTATTTATCATACATAATGCGGTCTCCTTCTTTTACTGTGATTTTTACTTCATCAGTACCAGGCCCGATAGCTACTACAGTTGCAGTTTGAGTTTTTTCTTGAGCAGCTTCTGGAATAATAATTCCACTCATTGTTTTTGTTTCTGCTTTGTCATTTTTTACAAGAACTCTGTCTGCTAATGGTTTTAATTTCATATTTCGCCTCAATAAAATTTAATTTTGTTTATATAAATATAAGAAAAAAAAGACAAATCGTCTAGTTTTTTCTAATCTTTTTGTGTTTGTGTGTGAATCCAAGTAAGTTCATGTTTGTTGTAATTAAGATGAACAATTACGCTATCAGGAATTTCTTCAAATTCTTTTATTAGATTCCAGTCGATTTCACCTTGCATTTTTATTGTACAAATCATATTTTTTGTCATTCCACTTTCAAGCCATTCTTTTATCCATTTTAAAAGTCGCTCTGGATAACAAATTACATCGCTAAAAACCCAATCAACTGGTCCAATTTCTGTTGGTTTTAGAGTAAACGCGTCGTGAGCCTGAAATTTTACAAGAGGATTTTTCATCAACTCTGGGGCAAGTTCTGCTCTATCAACTGCGTGAACAAAAGCGCCCAATTCTACTAAAACCCAAGTCCAACCGCCCGGACACGCGCCTGCTTCAAAACATTTGCTTCCGTGAGTTGGTAACTCTGTTCCATTTAATAGCGACGCCATTGTAAGACTTTCTTGAATCTTTAAATAAGCGCGACTTGGTGGATTTTCGTGGTCTTCTACAAAACGCAATGTTCCTGCTGGCAAAAAACTTGTTGTTTCTGCGCTGGCAATAATTGTGTGTTCATCAATCAAAGTAAAAAGACCGATTTGCGATGACGGAATTTTTACCGGAAATTTTCTGTCTTTTAAATTGATGTAAGGTAATTTTTCTTGAATTAAAGACGCGCGTCTAAAACATTTGAATTGATAAGGCGCCCAATTTCTGATGATTGATTTTAGATGATTTGCCGCTTCGCTAATGGAATCAAATTTTAGGATGAATGGATTGAGCATCACAGTTCTTGCCCAATAAGGATATTTTCCGCCCGATTTTTCTAAAAAAGAATCTTTATTGCTAAAATAAATTAGTTCTCCAAAAAACGATTCTGGTTTTTCACAAAAATCAAAACGAGAAGATAATTCCGAAATTAATAATTCAGTTTGTTCAGGAAATGCCAAAAACGCAATTCCCGATAATTGTTCCACATTAATTGCCATGATTTTGCCTAAACGATTTCTGGAAAAGGTGATTCTGAAAGTTCTTGTAAACTTGAAATAAATTCATTTAATCTGACAGCATCTGGAGAATACAAAATCTTTAAGCCTATTTGAGTTGTATTTTTGTATTCCTTTACCCATTGAGGTTTACATAAAAGCTGTAACGGAGATTCTTCTGGAGAACGTGATAAAGAAATTTTTACATCGAATTCAGATTCTAAATCCACAACAACATTCACTGGAAAATGAACTTTACAACCTGTTGCACTTATATTATCAAGAATTCCAGGCAAAGCACACAATTCAGGAGAAATAACACGTCCAATTTCTTCATAACGCACGTTTTGTCTATTTTCTTCGTCCATTTGTTCAGTATGAAGATTTATTTCATAAAAGTCAATTCAACCATATATATAAATTAAACAGTTTCTTTCTGAACATCGAGCAAAAAATACTCCCGTGGATAACCGTACTTATGCTCCGCCGAGAGCCCTCGCGCTTTGCTTGTGTGTATATTGCGAACTTTCTTATCGGGCTCAATGCTTCGCAAAGCACGAACATCCACTCCGTATTTTTTTATTCATTTTCAAAACAATTTAATTTTATCCATTCCCAAGTCAATTTAAATATTATTTTACTACGAGGACTTTTCGGGTTTCGTCGATGTTGTGGCCGAAGACTCGGATGAAATACATTCCTCTGGCTACTGGTTTGCCGGAATTGTTTGTTCCGTCCCATGTGAATTGATATTCGCCAGAATCTAAAGAACCGCGGTTTAAGTATTTTACGATATTTCCGTCTAATGTCATTACTAGAATATTAACGCGCGCTTTTTGTGCTAAATCTAGTTTTAAGATTGCTTTGTCGCCCAAAAGTGGATTTATTACGTTATTTAAGATTGTTACGCCACCTCTTTGTAAAGAAATTGAATCTAATTTGAGTGACCATAAATCAAATGATTTTACATCTTCTTTGTTATCCAAACGTAGAGCAAACAATGGGAATTTCTGGCCCAAATCATACATTTTTGTAGAATAATTGTAAGCAGGATAATGATTTACTGTCAAATATTCAGAATTTGCGTCTTTTAATGCAAAGAGGAACGACAAAGATGTCACATCTGGAATTTGTTCTTTTAAAATATCAAATGTGATTGAATCATTTTCTTTTTCTGACTGAACAAATTGAACTGAGGAATTATTTTCTTTTGACCAAGAATCAAACTTCAAGCTTTCAAAACCTGGAATTTCTGCAAGCCAAATGCGACTATCTTTTTTTGTCCATTCATTATAGAACGAAGCCACACTTTCTTTTTCTGGTGAACTTGAGAAAATCATTTGAGTATCTGCAATACTTTCTGCCAAAATTGTTCCGTTGAAAGTAATGTCGTGATTTAGTAATAATGTACCAAAGTTTGCTTGTGTTCTGCTCCAATCGTGAACAACGCGGCTTTTTTGCTCTTTAGTTGTATCTAAATTTTCACTCGCACTTGGATTAACAGTATCGCTATTATATGCGTAATTCAAATTAAGAACATCAACTGCAAAATCACTGATTGGATGTGCCATATATTGCATCATGTAGTTACCTTTATCATCCTGAATTAAAGTAACATTTGCATTATGAGAACCAGTTACAACATCAACTGTATTATCCAAACCTTTTGCAACACGAATATATATTTGTTGAATTTGTTCAAACTTAAGTTTTTGATTCAACTTAAGAACAATTTCTGTGTGAGCATCAAAAACTTTTCGTTCTTTTATTGATTCAACTTTCAAATCTTCAATTGTTTGCCAATGTCCCTCAACAATATGTCCGAATTCAAATACATTTGAAATATTTTCCATTAAATTATAAGTTTTAAATGAATTATCAGAAAGCTTTACTTCAAAATCTGCAAAATTAATTTGTTCAGAAAAAAGCATATAAAGTTCATCACTATTGTGAGGGACTACGTTTATTGCAAAAGAAGGAGGAGTAACATCATAAGAAGAAATTTCTTGTACGTCTTTTAATTTATTTCCTGCAAGATCCGTTACAACAAGTGTATCTGTTGATTTATAACTAACAGAGAAAGTTGTTTTTAATGGCAAACCGATTTCTGTAATTCCAAGCGCAAAATACAAACTATCCGCACCATTTGAAATTCGTGTTTTGTCGTGTGATGAACTTTGGAATAAAGCAGCACTTACATTTGCATCAAAAGAAACAAATGATTTTGGTTCGATTTGCCCATATGAATATTCAAAATTTTCAAAAGTATTATAAACGCTTGATAAACGAATTCCTCCGGCTGTACGATTTTGTTCATCAGTAATAAATGGACGAGAACCACCAAAAATATCTGCGGCATAGGATTCTGGAATTTTAAGAACACCGGCTTGATTCAACCACCCTTCTCTTGTTTGCCAGACTGCACCGTCATAAACAGATGGATTATTTTCCAAATCGTTGTCAAAAAGGTGGAATTCGATATTTTTGATAAATCCATCTCCGTTTCCTACAAATTCGTACCAATCGGGTTGCTTATCTTCAGAAACGTGGAATGCAAAATTTGGTGAAGATAAATCCCACGTTCCAAAATCGCCAACAAAAGAACTGTCTACAACTAATTTTGGTGCAGAAGTCCATTCTTCTTGATGATTCAATTGTAAATCTTGGATGAAAGGATTTTTGCCTTCTGAATCAAATTCTAAAGTCACATTTCCGCTTGGAATTTCAGCTTCTTCAATATAACCAATCCAGTTTTTGTATTCATTTGAGTTGTATTCAATTGTTCCTTTTGTAAGACCTGCAACGCTGAATCTAAATGAATATTCATCTTTTCTGTAGAACGCGTTCACTTGATTGTCTGCAATTGTAGAATCTTTAGATTGTGTGAGTAACTTACCTTTTTGGAATGAAGCAAGCCCGTTGATTTTTAGAGTTCCGTTGGAATTATCAGTTTGTCCAAATTCTGAAGTTACAAGAATATTTTCATCAAGTGAAGAATATGCGTTACCTTTGAAAATAATTGGTTCTGAATATTCAAACTCAATAAAGTTGTGAGCATCGTAAGAAGGCTGGCTTGATTGCCCTATTGTTTCGTCATAAAGCTTGTGAACTTCTTGACCAGTTTTTACTTCTACCAAAACAGGTCCACAATTATCGCTTACATTTACAAACGAACTTCCATTAAAGAAGCGAGAACTTAAGTTTGCAAAAGGTTTGCCCCATTTATTTTTTACAATCACACCTTTTTCTTGTGTGTAGCGAGGAATATCAATTACAGGAATTGAATTATAATGAACATTATCGCTTGCTGTACTTAAAACTTTACCTGCAAAACTTCCGCTTGCATCTGTATTCCATTTGGAAATTGCTTTTAAGAAGAAATAATATGAGTTTTCAGTTTGGTCAAAAGTTCCAATTTCATCTTCAAAAACTTGTGTACAATCTACGTCTGAATAAATTCCTTGGAAACTTCCGTTTAATTCATCATCAATAAGGAATTTAAATTCAGAAAGATTTTCATCGCTGATTTTTGCAAGAGGTTGGTTTACAAACACTTTTATTACATCATCCCGAACAGTTTGAGCTTTTAAGATAGTTGCGTCGTCAAAATCCCAACCCGAATTTTCACCTTTGTCTACACAACCAACCGCCATGATTTTTGCGTGAGTTTGATTTGGTTCAGTTTCACAATCTGCACACGAACAAATTGCTTTATTATTTGAAATTTCGCCATTAAATGATTGCGCAAACGGAGCAAAATTAATTGGTTTTTGAATAAAGATTTTTCCGCCAGAAATATCAATTCCGTTTGCATAGAAATTTTTACCCACAAAAATTGAAGCGTCATCTGCAAGCTGAACTTTTGTTCCAAGCAAAGTTGCATCCAAAATTTCAAATTCAACTTCGCCTTTATAATCAAACAAATCTACGTTTGTAACGCTATCTTTTACGCTATATTTTTTACCAAGAAGAATTAAATCCCTTTGAGTTGTTAGAGTTTTGTTTATAAATAAATCGCCACCTTTTAGAACAAAGTCTTTAGCGTTCAAATCGTTTGCAAGAGTAAGAATTCCGCTTGATTTTTCTACGTTGATTAAAGCGTAAGTTGTAGATGGATTTGAATCAAAACTTTGGTCGTTTGCACCAACAAAATTAACAATTCCGATTTCTGCCCAAGTTCCGTTATCGGTGAGATTTCCGCCAACATTTGTAGTTGCGACGTTCATTGAGCCAGAGTTTGTAATGTTTTGTGTTACAATTATTGTTTTTGTTGAAAGAGTTCCGGCGTTTGTAAGATTTGTTCCGACTGTTACGCTTCCGTTTGTTGCTGTAATTGTTGCGTTTTCTGCATTTGATAACTCTGCATTTGCTTTTACAGTTGGAGTTGTGATTTCACCAACGTTTGTAATATTCTTTGCTTCAACCGATGTTGTCGCGTTGAGTTTTCTGTTGTTTGTCAAATCATTATTTACAAGAACTGTGTCACTTGTGATTTCACCAGCGTTCGTAATATTGTTTGCTTGTAGCGATGTTGTTGCGTTGAGGTTTCCGTCGTTTGTCAAATCACCAGTTGCAAGAACTGTGTCACTTGTGATTTCGCCAGAGGTTGTAAGATTTGTTCCGACTGTTACGCTTCCGTTTGTTGCTGTAATTGTTGAGTTTTCTGCATTTGTTAATTCTGCATTTGCTTTTACTGTCGGCGTTGTGATTTCACCAACGTTTGTAATATTGTTTGCTTCAACCGATGTTGTTGCGTTGAGGTTTCCGTTGTTTGTCAAATCACCAGTTGCAAGAACTGTTTCACTTGTGATTTCGTGGTTGTTTGTAATATTTTGTGTTACAGTTATTGTTTTTGTTAAAAGGGTTCCGTCGTTTGTAAGATTTGCTCCGTGTAAAGTTTCAATTGTCAAATTTCCACTTCCAATCAACAAATTGCCAATTTCATTTGTTGTTGATTCTGTACTTGGAAGTTTGATTGTTCCTTTTGTTTGAATATCGGCTTCGCTGTAAGTTGCCGAAGTTACAGAAATGTTTCCTTCAAGTATTGCAAAATCTTCTGTTGAAGAATCTGTTTTTTCAAAAGTTAAATCTGAAATTGTTGTTTCTTCTGCTTTTATTATTTTTAGAGTTGCACCTTCTTTTATATTTATTTTGTCAGAAGTTGGAACGTAATTTTCAATTGTTAAAATTCCGACATTTACAAAAATCGTTCCTTTATTTTCAAATGTTGTAACATTCACGCTTTCTTGAGTTGCAATTTGTCCCGCATTTTTTATAGTTTGAATTTCAGCTCCTTTATTTAATTCAACAGTTTTACCTTCTGGATTTTCTAACAAATTTATTGTGATTTCATCATCATTTTCTATCAAACTATTAAGCGCTGTTTGTAAAACATAAACTTCCAATGTTGAACTGTTTTTTGAAGGAGCTTCTGCAAACTTTCCGTTTCCGTTTGGTCTTCGTGCCCAGTTTTTTACTTCAGCCCATTCTGTAGATTGATTTCCTGTCCAATAATATAAATTGAAATTAAACCAACCGATTGTTGTACATTCTTCGTCAGAAAGCAAGTTTTCTTCGGCTTCGATGTAATTGAGTTCTTTTACACTTCCGTTTTCATCTACTGATTGAGATTTAGAAACTTCAACGTATTCAAAACTTTCAATCTCTGGTTTATTTTCAAAATAAACGTTCCAAAGTTTGTCGTCTGTAGATGCAAGTTTTAATTTGCTATTTTGATTTCCTTTTGCTCCAACTAAGGTTGTGATTGTATATGTTTTTTCACCAGCAAATTTTACAAAGTTTTCGTATTCTGAAGAACTCATATCGATTGAAAGATTTTCGATTGTTGCTGAGTCTTCAAAAATCACATTTGAATTAATTTGCAAGTTTGTTACATTCAAAACGTTATTTATTGTTAAAATTCCACCTGAATTTTCTACGTTGATTAAAGCGTAAGTTGAATTTGGGTTTGGTGTAAATTCTTGAGCATCTGTTCCGTTGAAATTAATTTCTGTAGAATCTGTTTGTTGCCAAGTTCCTGTATCGATAAGATTTCCGCCAACATTTGTAGTAGCAACGTTCATTGAACCGATGTTTGTCAAATCACCAGTTGCAAGAACTATGTCACTTGTGATTTCGCCAGAGTTTGTAAGATTTGTTCCGACTGTTATACTTCCGTTTGTTGCTGTAATTGTTGCATTTTCTGCGTTTGTCAAATCTGCATTTACAATTACTGTCGGCGTTGTGATTTCACCAGAGTTTACAATATTGTTTGCTTCAACCGATGTTGTTGCGTTGAGTATTCCGTCGTTTGTCAAATCACCAGTTACTAGAACTGTGTCACTTGTGATTTCGCCAGAGTTTGTAAGATTTGTTGCTTCAACCGATGTTGTTGCGTTGAGTGTTCCGTTGTTTGTCAAACCACCAGTTGCAAGAACTGTGTCGCTTGTGATTTCTCCTGCGTTTGTAATATTTTGTGTTACAGTTATTGTTTTTGTTGAAAGAGTTCCGTCGTTTGTAAGATTTGCTCCTACTGTTATACTTCCATTTGTTGCTGTAATTGTTGCGTTTTCTGCGTTTGATAACTCTGCATTTGCTTTTACAGTTGGAGTTGTGATTTCACCAACGTTTGTAATATTCTTTGCTTCAACGGAAGTTGTCGCGTTGAGGTTTCCGTTGTTTGTCAAATCACCAGTTGCTAGAACTGTGTCACTTGTGATTTCACCAGAGTTTGTAAGATTTGCTCCTACTGTTACGTTTCCATTTGTTGCTGTAATTGTTGCGTTTTCTGCGTTTGATAATTCTGCGGTTGTTTTTACAGTTGGAGTTGTGATTTCGCCAGAGTTTACAATATTCTTTGCTTGTACCGAAGTTGTTGCGTTCAGAGTTCCGTTGTTTGTAATATTTGCTGCGTGTAAAGTTTCAATTGTCAATTTTCCACTTTCAATTAACAAATTGCCAATTTCATTTGTTGTTGATTCTGTACTTGGAAGTTTGATTGTCCCGTTTCCACTTGTTTTAATATCTACAGATTCGTCATTTATTTTGTAAACAGTAGTAGAAATTGTCAAATTTCCATTTGTAGAAATTGTTGCAAAATCTGTTTCTGGTGTTTTTACAAATTCAATTTTTGCAATTGTTGAAGTCGCACTTTCTTCATTTTCAATTGTTAGAGTTCCGCCTTCTGATAAAATAACTTTTCTGTCACTTGTTCCAAAAGGTGAACTTGTTGAATAAGTATTTGCACTTAAAGAAATTCCTTGTGGAATTTGGATAACGTAATCATTTATAAGATTACCAAAAATTGTTACGTTTGTATTACAAATTAAAGTTTCTTTGTTTGTTAAACTTCCTGTTTGTAAACTTCCTCCGTTTAACGAAGAAAGTGTAACTGTACTTACTGCCGATTGATTTTCAATTTCTAAGTGTTTAAAACTAACATTTCCGTTTAATTCAACAGAAGTAATATTTCCTTTTAAGTATATTTCTCCAGCTTTTTGATTCTCTCTTGTTTTAAAAATTGCTGAATTTATTTCATCATAATTTGTGATGTAAATTTTGTCAGAATTGTTATCGTCATTTGTGTAAGTTGTTTCAGAAAAATCTACATTGCCCACTAAATTTAGAGTTCCACTGTTTTGAATTGTGCTGTTTGCAAAGTTTGTTTCAAAATCGATTTGCACAGTTCCTGCGTTTATAAGTGTTCCGAGATTTGTATAAGTTTCTGTAATTTGCAAACTTCCATTATTGTTTACAGAAAGAGTTGCGCCTTCTTTTATTTCAAGAGATTTAATTTTTGTTGTTTCAGAAAGAATAGGGAAATTTGTAATATTTTCTGAAGGAATGATTACAACCGCATCTTCATCTGCTAAAGGTGCTTCTCCAAATTCCCAGTTGTTGTCAGTTTCCCAAACGTTTGAAACACTACCTTTCCATATATATTCAGTATTGATTTCTTCCCAGCCATCTGGAAGTGCATTTACATATTCAACTTTTGCTACAAGACCTGTTCCGTTTGCAATTTTTGGATTTTCACCATCGAATTTTATATATTGCCCAACATTAAATCTTCCGTAATTTGAATATTGAATCTCACCACTGTTGGCAATTGTGATTTTTAATGAATCGTTTTGCCCAGAAATCTTCATTGAATCAACAATGAGCTTATTTGTTATCGTAAGTGTTTTTGCCTCATTAGGATTTGTCATTAAAGATTGAGTTGCAATAAATTCTCCAATTCTTAAATCGCCAGTCAAAGTTGAAGAATCCAAAAGTGTCAATTTATTTATTTTTACAGTACCACCGTTATTTGTAAAATGGCCCGAAAGATTGATGTTTACACTTCCAGTTGAAGAATTTAATTTTGTTACTGTAACATTATTTGCGTTCAACTCTCCATTAAAAGTACAATCTTCTGCAACAAAATCGCCAGTTGTAATAGTTCCGTTGATTTCAGAAGTTACATCGCCACTAGAACGTATTTCTGTCGCTGTAGAAATTGTTCCACCTTTTGCAAAAGTGATTTTTCCAGAATTTTCAGTTGTAAGAGATTGAATTTGAACACTTTCATTAAATGTTGTTTGAGTTGCGTTTGTAATTGTTAAAGTTTGATTACAAGTTACATTGCCCGCAAAAGTTGTATTTTCTGTATTTGTTAGATTTACAAAATTTGCAACAACTTCGCCAAAATTATTTTCTGGACTTTCTAAATTAAGTGTTCCAACTTGCAAAGGATTTGTTGTTGCTGTAAATGTTCCACTTGTTTTTCTTACGTTGATTTCGTAATAAACTATTTGGTTATTACTAGTAGGTAAGAATTCCTGATTATTTTCACCGATAAAATTGATAGTTGATACAACGAAAGAATCATTATCTATAAAGTCTCCACTCACATTTGCAGTTTCAACGTTCATTTCCTTATTATTTTCTACATTTTTTACAGTAAGAGTTTTTGCTTTTGTACTTCCATTATTTTGTAAATTTTCTGAAACAGTAATTGTTCCATTTTCTACATTTAAAGTTGTAGTTTCTTTTGTTGTAATATTTTCTGCGTGTAAAGTTTCAATTGTTAATTCTCCAGTTTCAATTGTTAATTCTCCACTTTCAATTAACAAATTGCCAATTTCATTTGTTGTCGATTCTGTACTTGGAAGAGTAATATTTCCGACTGTTTTGATGTCGCCACTGTTATAAGTTGCGCTAGAAATTGTCAAATTTTCATTTGTAGAAATTGTCGCGAAATCTGTTTCGTCTGTTGTTTGAATCACTAAATTTGGATTTTCCGTAGCATTTTCAATTGTTAAAGTTGCACCTTCTTGCAAATAAATTGTGCCTGTACCAGCGTAATTTGTGATTGTAAGATTTGAGCCTTTGAACAAATAAATGTCACCAGTTCCATTAAAAGCTGTGATTGTTGTATTTGTTCCGTCATAAACACAAATAGCCCCAGTTCCCTCGTAAGTTGGTACCTTCAAAGTTCCGTTTCGTACATTGAGCACACCATCATTTGTAAGAGTTTCTATTGTAAGTGTGTCTGTAATATTAAAATCAAATCCACCTTGTTGAATTGTCAAACTTGGCAAAGTATAAGATGAATCAACATAAAAAGCATTACTAGATTTTGGATTTGTGTTTATCAAATTAAAAGCGCTATAACCTGTAATAGTTCCACCAAGAAGAGAAACGTTTCCGTAAGCAGAAATTGAATAATTACTTCCAGAAATTGAACCACTATTTAAAAGCGCCCCGTGAACTTCTATAGAAGAATTTGTGTTGATTGTGATTGTTCCCGTAAAATTATTTGTTAAATCTCCGCCAACAAAAATTGTTCCTGAATTTTCAATAGTACTAGAATTTATTAAATTTCCATTCGTAATAGTTAAAAGTTTTCCATTTTTTAGAGTTCCTGTATTTGTAAAATTACCATCGCGTAAAGTTAAAGGGAAATATAAAGTATCTAATGTTCCTTCATTTTTTATAAAAGCGGTAACGTAAAAACCTTCTCCATTATTAGAATCCCCATCTCCTAATGTGGTATCTTCTGTTGCAGTTATAGAAGTTTCATTTTTTATTTCTAATGAATAAATATCAATTGTATCACCTATGTTTCCTAGTTTTGGATATTTTCGAGAAGCCCCTATCCCCAAAAAACCTCCAGTTTCTTCTGCTACGTCAATAACAACCTCATTATCCTTACCAGGGATTTGATTAGGGTTCCAGTTTTTTGTATTATCTCCGCCCCACCCTGTTGACCCTTTACCTCCGGTCCATGTAATTGTGACAGGAACTTTCCATCCATCAGGGAAGTTTGTATTTTGATTATTAGAATTTAATGAATTTATTAATAGAATTTTTTCTCCATCCTGATTTTCTATTGAAACAGTTGGATTAGTAGCATTCAAAAACTTGAGATAATTTCCAACACATTGGTTTGGTTTTGCTGTAAATTTAAATGAACCAGTTCCGTCTAATTTTAAATATTTGTCGGCATCTGTAGAAGCAGCTTCTGTTCCTGAAAGCGACATTGAAGTAACTGTAATTTCGTTATTTACAGTAAGAGTTTTGCCTCCAAGATCATCTGCTACAAGATTTGTAACTGTCATTGGACTAGTTAAAGTTGAATCACCTGTTATCGTCAATTTGGTTATAGCTAAAGTTCCTTTTGAAACTGTTATTGTTCCGCTATTTGTAACATTTGCAATTTGAACATTTGGTGTATTATTTGTATCATCCAGAATAATAGAACCATTATTATTAGTTAAATCTGAAAGTTTTATATCATTTCCTAAAGTAAGAGTTGTGTTATCAATTACAATTTCTGAATCTCCATTATTCTCACTTTTTAGAATTTTTAATGGAGATTTCATATATAATTGAGAATGTTCTTGCATTGTTAAACTACTTATACTTGATTCTGTTCCCAACTCAATTTGATGATAGGTACCTTTTGCAAGAGTCATGCTTGGAATTGAAAAATGTCCATTACCTGTAATTTGAATTTCTGCATTTGCGTTGGTGTTGTTATTAATTGTTTCAAAGGAATTTACACTAACAAATCCTGCAAGAGCGACGTTTACATTTCCTTCAACTTTTAAAATTCCAACTTTAGCGTTAGTGCCTAATGTTAATGTTGTTGCTTCATTCTGTTCATTAATTACATAAATAACATCTGTGTTATCTTCGCGTTTTGTATAAGTTCCTGATGAAAAGTCAGCGTTTCCTTTTAATTTTAGAGTTCCTTTATTTATGATTGTTCCAGAATTTACAAATGAATCCACTGAAATTTGTAATTCTGCGCCTTCTTCAATTGTCAATGTTTTATATTCATATCCATTTTGCGAAATATTTGGAATATTTTTAACACCTGCAGGAATAACAACCTTAGATTCTTCATTTGGAATACTTCCTTCTTCCCAGTTTTCTGGTTTATCCCAATCAGAATTAACATCGCCTTCCCATGTACGGGTATTTTCACCAATTATTTCTTGCCAACCACTAGGGAATTCTGTTGTACCATCTGCATAGTCCAAAGAATCTGTCAGAATATCCATTCCATTTGGTTTATCTGGAATAACAACCATTGGACTTTCTTTATTGATGAATTTTAGATACGTACCAACATTTCCGCTTGGTTCTGCTGTAAAACTAAATTTTCCGTTTCCGCCGATTTTTAACTTATCAGTACCTGTTCCAGAAAGTTCCATTGTAGTAACAGTGATTTGTCCGTCAATTGTAAGAGTTTTTCCGCCCGCATTTGTAACGCTCAAAGTTTCTACAGAGTTGTCGTTTTTAAAAGTCAAACTATCATTTGAAGTAATTGAAGCAAATTCATTTTCACCATAAATTGTTGCAGGACCTTGTAAAACAACGGTTGCGTTATCAGAGAAAGCTTCTGAATTTTCTGATCCAAAAATGATATTACCTTCGTTTGTTTTTGCAGTCAGAGATTTTCCATTTGTTGTAATTGGTTTTTCAAAAACAAGAGCGTTACCATCACCAGTGATTTCAAAAGTTGTATTACGTGCCAAAGTCACAGGGCTTTTAAAAACTTGTCCCGCTGTAGTTCGTACAGTTTCTTGGTCGATTGTAATTGAATTTGTTCCAGCAGAAATTGTAAATTCTGTTCCGCTCAATCCACGATAAGTTGTTGCATCAGAAGTTGTTACCATCGCACCGTTTAAGATTAATTGAGAACCTTCTTCTATATCAAACCTTGTTATTTCAATATTAGCTATTCCAGAACCATTTGTTTGTAATGTCGAATTATTTGCTATAGTAACAACACCCGCTTTTAAATCATTTGTAATAGTTGTTGTACTTGCAGAAGTTCCGTCCCCGATGTTTATATCGCCATAAATTGTATTTGTGTTTGGAGTGAAAGTTTGTGCGCTTGTTCCTACAAAATTGATTGTTCCTGTAAAACTTGTTCCGTTGTCTGTAAGATTTCTGCCAACATTTGTTGTTGTTGTTGTTATTACTGCATTATTTGAAATATCTTGCCCAACAGATAAAGTTGCTGTTTCAACAGTTCCAGTATTTGAAAGGTCAGTTGTAATTGTAACACTTCCACTTGCAGAAAGTTTTCCACCATTAGAAACTTTGTTTGCAATTAAATTAGGAATAGTCAAATTTCCACTTTCAATTTCCAAATTGCGAATTTCATTTGTTGTTTCAGTTGTTTCAGGAAGAGTTATATTTCCTTTTGTTTTAATATCTGCGTTGTTGTAAGCTGCATTTGTTACAGAAAGATTTTTTGTAATAATGTACGCAAAATCAGAATCATCTGTTGATGTCTGCACTGTCAAATTTGTAATTGTAACATTATTTTTAATATCAACAGTCGCACCTTCATGAATAATCAAATCATTCTTTTTTGTGTCATCGTTATCAAATTTTGTGTATGTAGTAATTGTAACAGATTTTCCAGTTGGAATTTCTACAATAGCGTTGTCATTTATAAAGTTATTTATATTTGCTTTTCCTTTTATCTCCAACTGAACATTTTTTGCTTCAATTTGTATAAGGGTAAGGGTAGGATCAGCTATTGGTGTAAATTCAATTGTTGGAATAGAATCTTTTTTGCCTTCAAAAGATAAAATTCCAACTTCGGTATAAGTTCCTTTGTTCAAATCAAAATCTGAATTAAGCGTAATTTTACCAAGGTTTGTAACAGTTCCGTTTGTATTATCAAAAGTTCCTTTTATTTTTATAATTCCAGTTTCGTTACTTGTATTTTGAGCATTTTGTAAACTTCCGTTGTTCGTAAAAGTGCAAGCTGGTACTGTTCCACCGCCTGGGCCAGCTTCAAGACCTACTTCCAATTTTCCAATATTGGCAATCGTTGCGCTAGAACTATTTGTAAGATTTCCGTTTACTTTTATTTTTCCAGAGTTTGTAATTGTTCCGTTGTTTGTAAATGTGTATACATCTGTTACATTTTGCCCCGGAGCTGCATTTTCTCCAAACGTCAATTCACCATTATTTGTGATTTTTCCGCTATGAGTAAAATCACCAGAAATGATTACCTTTTTATCAGCATGAATTATTACATCACTTGTTTCATTTGGAACTTCACCTTGATCCCAGTTTGTTGCAACGTTCCAATCAGTAGAAGTTGCTCCAGTCCAAGTAAAGGTATTGTCATATTCCCAGCCAAGAGGGAAAGAAGTTATTCCATCAACTGAATTTTTGGAATTCCTGATTGTCGCTTCGTTTGTAGTTACAATAGGAGAATCTTCATTTACAAATTTTAGATAATTTCCAACATATTGCGCTGGCGCTGTTGTCAAATTGAATGAACCACTTCCGGCAATTTGGAGCAAACTTTCAGACGATGTTCCAGAAAGCGTCATTGAATCTACAGTGATTTTGCCATTTATAGTAAGAGTTTTTCCGCCAGCAGTTGTAACACTCAAATTGTTGATTGTGTTATCAGATTCCAAAGACAAACTATCACTTGTTGTAATTGAATCGATAGTGCTGTTTCCATAAATTACAGTTGGAGCCTGCAAACTGAGTTTTGGCGCAACATCGCCATTTTTCACAAAAGCATCTGTAGTAGCTTTTCCAAAGATGATTGTTCCACCTGATTTAAAAGTTGTTTCATTAGTTAATTTTACAGACGCAAAATAATTTTGATTTCCTTCTGTTTCTACAGTATCTTGGTCGATTGTAATTTTTTTTGATTCAGCAGCAGAAATTGTAAATCCCGTTCCACTCAATCCGCGATAAATTGAATCTTCAGAAGTTGTTACAGTTGCATTATCTAAGATTAACTCTGCACCTTCGTTTACATCAAAGCTGGTTGCATTAATTTCAATTCCATTGTTTGTTTGTAATTTTGAATTTTCGTTTATTAAAATATTGCCAGCAGTAAAATTTCCTGCAAAAATTGTTGTACTTGCAGAAGTTCCGTCCCCGATGTTTATATCGCCATAAGTTGTACTTGTACTTGTGTTTGGTGTGAACTTTTGGTCGCTATTTCCTACAAAATTGATTGTTCCTGCAAAACTTGTTCCACTGTCTGTAAGATCTCCTGTTATATTTACAGTTGAACTTGAAAAATTTGCTTTATTGGTCAAATTTCCAACATTCAAATTTTCAATTGTCAATGTTCCAGTTCCGCTTGTTTGAATATCTGCGTTTTTGTAAGTTGCGCTAGAAATTGTCAAAGTTCCAGTTGTAGAAATTGTCGCAAAATCATTTTCGTCATCTGTTTTTTCAACGTTCAAAGTTGAAATTGTTCCATTCTCAATTGATAAAGTTGTCCCTTCTTCTATATTAACTATGTCACTTGTTGAATTTATATATTCTGTGGCTGTAAATGCGTTCGTTGCAGTAATTGTTCCGTTGTTTGTAAGAGGAGCATTAGAACTTAATGTTCCAACTTCAAGATTTCCGTTTTGTGTTACAACAGTTTCCATTATTCCTGTTGTTACTATGTCCGAAGAAACTTTTGCATTGATTTTTAAATAAGGTTTTGGAGAATCTGTACCCTGATATTCAATTTCCTTAAAGCTAGATTCTTTATTAATATAAACTTGGCTTCCAGAATGCAAAACAGTTTCTCCAGAACAAGTAACTGGTACATTCAAATTGTAAGTTCCAATCACAGTCGGTGTTTCTGTACCACTTGCACGAGTAAAATCCATTGAATCCGTAGTCAAAGAACCTGTTCCGCCAATATTTACTATAAAATCATGTGGAATATATTTGTCTGTTGAACCATCTTCGCAAGCGTTTGTTTTAAAGTTTTTTACAGAAACCTTGGCATTTAATACTAAATCAACATTTCCGGCAATAAACAAAGTTCCTATTGTAATTTGCGAATTAATAGTAACAGTTTTCCGTTCTTCATCCTGATTTATAATATAAAGAGAGTCATTTGTGCCTGAATATGTTCCAGAAATTTCAGCATTACCTTTTATAAATAACTTTCCGTTATTTGTAATCGTTCCGGTAGAAACAAAATCGTTTTCAATTGTGATTAAATTGTTATTTGTAATCGTTCCTGAAGAAGATAAAATTTCTTTAAAAGTAAGTTCCCCACTATTTGTAAGAGTTCCTGAGTTTGTACATCCACCTGTAACATCCAAAATAGCAGATTTTCCTTCAGAAGGAGCAGGGAGTATAGCTTCTGCTTTCTCTTCAATAATGAAGTTAACCATAGCCTGCTTCTTATCCGAAGTTTGAAAAATAAGACGGTGAGAAGTATCTGTTGGTTTTGTTACAATAATTGAAACGCTGTTATCACCAGAGGGGGGATGACTACCACCTTCCCAGTTGCTATTCTCAGCTAAGTCCTCTGAAGTTTCACCTCTCCAAATATAAGTTTTATCATCAATCCATCCTGCTGGGAAAATTCCATTTGGCGCAGAAGAATTTTTTACGTTGATATAGTTTTCTTTTACGATTGGCGAAGAAGAACTCAAAAAATTCAAATATTGAGTAGAAATAGAGTTTTTTTCTTTTACAGTAATTGCGCCTTCTCCACCGATATTTAATTTATTTTCATTTTCATTACCAGAACCTTTTAGATTACTATTTTGTCCTGTGATTGTGATGTTGCCATCAAAATAGATTGTTTTTCCGCCAAGATTTTGTGCATTAAGCGAATTTATTGCTCCAAATCCAGAAACTGTAACTGGCTCATTACTTGTGGGAGCCAAAGTAACGGAAGCGTATGTAGAAGAAGAATTCCCCGAAACAAAATCCCCGTTGATTGTAAGAGTGCCGGTTTGTGTAACTTTACCGTTGTTAACAAAATTATTTACAGTTATATTCTTTTGCGTTGTTTCTAAGAGAAGATTTCCTTTATTTTCCAAGTTTTTATTTACATTCAATTCAACAGGATTAGGAATTGTTACTGTACTATTTTCCTCTACTACAAGATTATTAACATTTAAAGTTACCCAATTAGAACCTAACTGAATGGAGCCTTGTAAAATTAAATCACTAAAATTCCCAGTAAAATTATCCACAAATATTTTTTTATTATTTAGTGATTTTATACTAATTGGTGAAACAGTTTCTCCATCTTCGTAATAATTTAAAGTGTTAAAAACAATGTCTTCATTACTTCCAATGTATTCTAATGTACTTCCATTTGTTACATACACATTTAAATTATTAAAACTATTAAATTTTAATGTATTTTCACCGACATAAACATTTTTCCCATTTCCATTTATTGAGCCAGAAATTGTTGCATCCCCAGAAAAAAATAATTTAGCAGTATTTTGATTAGTTAGAGCAATTTCATTATATATCCCGCCTGGCAATGTAACATTATCTATTTGTATTTTTTCATTATCACTAGGACTTTCCTTTTCCAAAACATGAATTTCTCTGTTTTCTTTTGTTTGCAGATAGATAGAATAATTACTTCCTTCCCCTAAAACCAATTTACTTATTTTAATTGGGTCATAATCTACTTGTACATTATTTTCAACATCAGCATGAAAAACTCCACCAGATGATTTTATTGTACCTTCTCCAGAATAATTGCTTCTTAAAGAAAGAGTATTTGCTCCTAAATCTATTGTTCCTTTGTTAATTATATTACCAGTAACAGTTACTGGTCCTCTTTCAACTTTTACAGTTCCTTCATTTATTAAATCTTCTTTTATTTCAATTTGACCTGCAAATTCAATTTCTGTACCTTGTTCAATACTTACACTTTTGAAGTTCCCATCAGATAATCTTAACTTACTTCCTTCTTTTATTAAAAAATTCACATTTCCAGTATTCTGATAAGGAGAAAATGTAACCACATTCGAAGAACCTCTTATATAAATTGTTGCATTGTCTTCTATTCCAGAAATACTATTTAATGAAACTTCACTATTAAATACTGCTATATCACCATCTACAGATGGATACCCACCCCCGCTCCAGTTTCCTGTGTCATTCCAATTTGTATTGCCGGCTCCACCAGTCCAAACATATTCAGCCGCAAACAATCCACTTAGTGCGAACAATCCAACAAAAAAAACAAGCACTAATTTTTTTGCGTTAAAACAAGAAAAACAATTTGTGAGAAACCTAGATTTTTTCCAAAAAAGCCTATTATTCAACTTCATACAGTATATCACTTAATCATCGGTAATATAGAAAAAAAAGTTAAATAAATGCACATTTCTTTGCAAAAAATGGTCCGAAAAATCATTTTTTGTCCATATTAACTATAGGACAAAATTCAGAATTCAGAATTCGGAATTCTGAATTATTGAGAAATATTTTTTATAAAAAAAGGTGGATTAAAAATGAACACAATTAAACCAGTAGAAGAACTGACCTTTACAGATGACTTCATGTTTGGCTATGTTTTACGTGACCCAGAAATCTGTAAAACATTATTAGAAACCCTTCTAGGAATTCAAATCGAGCATCTTGAATATCCAGAATTACAAAAAGCTATCAGCTCATTCTATGAGAGCAAAGGTGTTAGATTAGATGTATATATAAAAGGAAGTAACCGTGTATTTGACATTGAAATACAAAACGATTTTCAACTCGCTCTACCTAGAAGAACTCGATATTATCAGTCGATGATAGACATGGATGATTTATTAAAAGGATTAGATTATTCACAATTAAATGATAGTTTTGTAATCTTTGTTTGTCAGTTTGACCCTTTCAATGCCGATTTGCCATGTTACACTTTTAAGAATTTATGTTTAGAAAATAAAAACATAGAATTAAGCGATGGAACTACAAAAGTAATTTTTAACTCTTCAGCTTACGAGAAGGAAAATAATCTAGAAATTTCTGCATTCTTGAAGTATATTAAAACTAAAGTTCCAACAAGCATTTTCACAGACAGACTTCATCGGTTAGTTGAAGAACACAAACTTAATAACAAATTCAAAAATGAGTATTTAGCTATGAATTTACATGATAGAGATATTACACGTAAGGCTTTTCAAGAAGGTGCTGAACAAACTAAAGTTGAAACAGCAAAAAAATTATTGCTTGAAAAAATTCCTATAGAAATTATTTCAAAAGCAACATCCCTTCCTCTAGAAAAAATCCAAGAACTCGCATCCGAAGTAACAAAATAAGTTTGTCTCGCTCATCGCCCTAACTCATGCGGTTGGTGAGCGGAATCAACCCCATCCTCTCAACATCCTCTTTTACAGAAATTACGTTAGTAATTTCGAATCCGCGTGGCAATTCCTTTCTTGCAAAACAATTTTTACAAAAAAATCTCACTTTTTTCTCCAAAAATGGTCCGAAAAAATCTTTTTTGAACATATTAACTATAGGGGGAAAATTCAGAATTCAGAATTCGGAATTCAGAATTCTGAATTATTGAGAAATATTTTTTATAAAAAGAGAGGATTTTTTTTTATGACATTTAAACCGATTGAAGAATTAACATTGGCAGACAACTTTATGTTTTGCCACACAATGAAAAATGAGGAACTTTGTAAGGAGCTTCTAGAAAAGTTATTGCATATCAAAATCGACCATATCGTCTATCCAGAACTTGAAAAAGAGCTTACAGCTTATTACGAATCAAAAAGTGTAAGATTAGACGTTTATGTAAAAGATTCGGATAAAGTTTACGACATCGAAATGCAGAATCAGCCATCAACTTTCCTTCCGTTACGTACAAGATATTATCAATCAATGATAGATGTTGATAATCTGTTAAAAGGTGAAGATTACAGCAATCTAAAAGAAAGTTTTATAATTTTCATATGCACATTCGACCCTTTCAATCATGAACTTCCTTGTTACACATTTAAAAGCATTTGTAAAGAAAACTCAAATATTGAACTTAAGGACAAAACAAGTAAGATTATTTTTAATTCGACAGCATATGACAAAGAAAAAGATGTAGAAATTTCTGCTTTCTTAAAGTATATTAAAACTCAGGAAGCAACAGACGATTTTACTAACAGATTAAAAACTTTTGTGGAAAAAGCTAAACACAATAAAGAATTACGGAGTTATTATTTAAGTATGAATATTCATGATAGCGATATTAGAAGAGTTGCTTTTCAAGAGGGCGAAGCTTTTGGTATCGAAAAGGGGATTTCCGAAGGTGCAGAACAAAAAGCTATTGAAACCGCAAAAAATCTTTTGACAATGAATCTATCGTTGGAACAAATTGCTCTAGCAACTTCCCTTCCCCTAGAAAAAATCCAAGAACTTGAACAAGAAATCAAACAACAATAACTCGACCGAACCAATTTTGTTTTAACAAAACCAGAGTTGTAGGAATCATTAATTGACGGTAGAAAAGAAATTTTCTCCTGCGACAATATTATTGTATCTAATACGGAATTGCATTGTTTATATTTTCATATTATATTTTAAGCAAAATTATGCGGAGGCACTATGAAACGAAAATCTTTAATTTTACTTGTTAGCACTGTAATTTGTGCTTTATTTTTAGGATGTAAGGAGGAAAACGTATCTGGTATGTGGAAAATTAATTCTTTACAAAAAGATGGTATTTCACAAGAAATTTGTGATATTGAAATTCAACTCGACCAAATTAATAATGTAATTTCTGCAGCAGGAAATGCTGGTGTAAATAATTTTACTGGTGAATTTATCTTGAATAACAACGGTTCAATTTCTGTAAATAATCTTGCAAGTACAAAAATGATGGGAAGTCCAGAAGCAATGGAATTCGAAAACACATTTATAGAATTATTAAACGGACTTTCTTCTGCAAAAATCAAAGATGAAAAACTCATTTTAGAAAATAAAAATGCAAATCTAAAAGCAGAATTTTCTAAAGTTGTTCAATATGACCAACCAACCGTAACTACAACACTAAATTCTTTTTATGATACTAAATGGATTGTTTCTTCTGTCAATGGTTTAGATTCTTTAGGAACAAATGAATTATACATCATCCTTTCTGAAGAAGAATTGTCTGCCTTTACTGGAATAAATCAGATTATAGCTCCTTTTGGTTACAATAAAGACGACAACTCTATTTATATTGGAGAAGGTGCTGCAACTTTGGCGCTAGGTTCTGATGAAGAAAACCATATTGAAGCTAACTTCTTACAAAATTTGTACAACAGCCAAAAAATCGAATTAAATAAAAATACACTTCTATTAAAAGACGCAAACGACAACGTTTTAATCACTTTAAAAAAATAAAACTTTATGTTGTTGCGTAAAATCAAACCGCAAGATGATGCCGAGTTATTTTTGTTAATTCGGCATTGTTTAAAAGATGCAAATCTTGATATTCCCGGCACTGCTTATTTTGATGAATCTATAAAAAAAATGAGTGAATTTTATTTGAATAATAATAGTCGGGAATATTTTGTTTTAACTGATGAAAAAGACAATGTGATTGGAGGGGCGGGCTTTGCTGAATTTAATAATAGCAATCAAATTGCAGAATTACAAAAATTGTACATAAATCCAAAGTTCAGAGGCAAAAAACTCAGCTACATTCTCATTCAAAAAGTGGAAGAAGAAGCAAAAAAATATGGTTATAAATCACTTTATTTAGAAACTCATCACAACTTACAAATTGCAATTCAATTATATAAAAAATTAGGTTATACTCAACTTAACCAAGCTCTTCCTGGTAGTGAACACAGTACTATGGATTATTTTTTTGAAAAAAACTTATAATTAGAGGCTTTATGAAAAAATCGCTTGTTTTAGAAGGTGGCGGAATGCGTGGAATGTATACCGCCGGTGTTACCGATGTTTTTATGGAAAATAACATTAATTTTGATTTGATTGTTGGAGTTTCTGCTGGCGCAACTTTTGGCTGTAACGTAAAATCCAAACAAATCGGACGCACAATCCGCTACAACAAGCGTTTTTGTAAAGACCCTCGATATTCAAGTTTCCGTTCATTTATAAAAACTGGCGATTATTTTGGCGCAAAATTTTGTTATGAAACTTTGCCAAATGAACTTGATGTTTTTGACACACAAACTTTTAAAAATTCACCAGAAGAATTTTACGTTGTTTGTACAGATGTGAACACAGGAAAACCAGTTTATCACCAACTAAAAAATGGGGACACAGAAGATTTAATTTGGATGCGAGCCTCTGCTTCTATGCCACTTGTTTCTCAAACTGTTCAAATTGATGGCCTTACCTTGCTCGACGGCGGAATTTCAGATTCTATCCCTCTTAAATTTTGTCAGTCCTTGGGCGCTCAAAAAAATCTTGTTGTTCTAACCCAACCACAAGGTTATAAAAAAAGCAAAAACAAATTACTTCCTCTTATAAAACGCATTTACAAAAAATATCCAAATTTGATTCAAACAATGGCGAATCGTCACCTAATGTACAACCAAGAATTAGAATATGTTCAATCGCAAGTTCAAAATGGAAACACTTTTGTTCTTCAACCAAGCAAATCTTTGGACATAAGCCGAACAGAACACGACAGCGAAAAACTTCAACAAATGTATGATTTGGGCCGCCAAGACGCATTAAAAAATTTGGACAAAATAAAAGAATTTTTTGCAGAAAATTAAAAGTTTTATACAAAACATACTTGATTTTATTAAAAAAACATTCGTGGGAAGATTCTTTTTACAAAGAAATCAAACATTCTATGGTAAAAAGCAAAGTAGTCCACATTTTGTGCATCATAGGAATTTTTTCGTACAATTTTTTTAAGTTTTTTTTAATTAATTTTACATCTTTTTAATCTTTTCTTTACTTAATTTATTGTTATACTGAAATCATGAAAACTTTATTTAATGATGATTGGCAATTTGCCTTAAAAGAAATTGATAATTCTTCTATTTTGTCTCCTGTAGATTTTTTGCAGGATTCTTCACAATTATCGTATGAATCAATCCAAGTTCCACACGACTGGATGATTACCGACACGCTAGATTTATACAAAAACAGTGTTGGTTTTTATAAAAAAGATTTCATTTTGCAAAATACAGCCGATTCTCACGTCGCAATTAGATTTGAAGGCGTTTATATGAATTGTGCCGTTTGGGTAAACAATAAATTGGCTGGTGAATGGAAATACGGATATTCAACTTTTGAATTCGATATTTCATCTTTAGTTCACGATGGCACAAATTCAATTCTTGTAATTGCTGTTTATCAAAATCCAAATACAAGATGGTATTCTGGAGCGGGAATTTTCCGTGATGTAAATTTAATTCAAACACAAAAAACATTCCTTACAACAGATGGCGTTTATATTCGCCCAAGAAAAATTGATGAAAACAAATGGAATGTAAAAATCAGTGCCGAAGTTGCAGGAAATGCAGAAAATTTCACTGTGATAAATCAACTTTGCACAAAAGATGGCAAAATAATTTACGAATCAAAAAATAAACTAAAACCAACTTTAATTTGCACGGAAGAACAAACTTATTTGCAACAAAATGTTCCTTCTTTACAAAATTACACTTTGTGGAAAGTTCAAGAAGAATTTCAGATTGAAAATCCAATTTTGTGGGACGTTGAAAATCCTCATTTTTACATTACAAAAACAATTTTGCTCGACGCACAAAATAATCAAATTGATGAAATAAGTCACAACACTGGTTTTAAAGAATTTTATTTTGATAAAGACACAGGATTTTTCTTAAATGGACGTCATCTCAAATTAAATGGAGCTTGTCATCACCACGACCACGGAGCCCTTGGTTCTGCTTTTGATGTAAACGCTCTCAAACGTCAATTTACAAAAATGCAAGAAATGGGAATAAATTCCGTTCGATGTTCTCACAATCCTCCTCCACAAGCATGGCTTGATTTGGCAGATGAAATGGGCCTTTTGATTATCGACGAAGCGTTTGATATGTGGGAACGCCCAAAAACAAATTTTGACTACGGAAATTATTTCAACGATTGGCACCAAAAAGACACAATCAGCTGGGTAAGAAAAGACCGCAATCATCCTTCTTTGTTAATGTGGAGCATCGGAAACGAAATTTACGACACTCACGTAGGAAACGGTTTACAAATCACAAAAGATTTATACCAAATTGTAAGTCGCCACGACCCAGAAAAAAATGCCCTCATAACAATCGCTTCCAACTACATGATGACAGATGGAGCACAAGAATGTGCAAAAGAAATTGATTTAGTGGGCTACAATTATTTGGAACGGCTTTATGATGAACATCACGCAAAATATCCAGAATGGAAAATTTATGGTTCAGAAACAAGTTCTACCGTTCAAAGTCGCGGAATTTATCACTTCCCTGAAGATTTAACACTTGTAACTTACAATGATATGCAATGTTCATCACTCGGAAACTGTACAACAACTTGGGGCGCACGTTCTACACAAGCAACAATTACAGATGATAGAGACACACCTTTTAGCGCCGGACAGTACATTTGGACCGCGTGGGATTACATTGGAGAGCCAACTCCTTATCATTCTAAAAATTCATTCTTTGGCCAAATTGATACAGCCGGATTTGAAAAAGACACATTTTATTTGTTCAAATCTGAATGGACAAGTTACAAAAAAGAGCCTTTTGTTCATCTTTTGCCATATTGGGATTTTAACGAAAACCAAATCATCGATGTAAAAGCATACACAAACGCGCCACAAGTTGAACTTTTCTTAAACGGAAAATCAGTTGGCAAACATCAAATTAATCACGCAACAGACAAACGTCCTTTTGGTCAATGGCAACTTTCTTACACAAAAGGCGAAATTAAAGCTGTAGCTTACGATGAAAATGACAACGTAATTGCAGAAGAAGTAAAAAAATCATTTGATGATCCAAACCAAATCATCTTAAAACCTGAAACAAACAAAACTGGCAATTTATTCTTTATTCAAGTGATGACTGCCGATTCAAACGGAATTTTGGTAGAAAACGCACGTAACTACATCACAATAAACGTAGAAGGCGACGCAGAACTTGTAGGAATGGATAACGGAGATTCAACTGACTACGACCAATATGTTAGCAAAAACAGAAAAACTCACAGCCGAAAATTATTCTCTAACAGATTAATTGCAATTGTTCGCGCAAAAGATGAAAACACCCCTTTTGTTGTAACAGCTGCAAGTAAAGGTTTACCAAACGTAAGTGTAAAATTCAACGGAAGTGAATTTGAACAAATTTCTGCAAACACAAATGTAAAACCTGAAAAAGATTTTGTTCCAACAAGAAGCATAAAAATTGTTACAAGCGAAAAACCAAATTTCACAAAAGAAAACAAAGAAATTCATGCGACTGCAACAATTCTTCCAAAAAACGCAAGCATTAAGGAAATCACTTGGGAATCTGTTCTCAAAGAAGGGGTTTCAAGCGATTATGTAATTGTAAAAAACATCGTGACAAAGGATTCCAACGTTCAAGAAGCAACTTTAACTGCGACTTGCGACGGTGAATGTCGTCTTAGAGTTTCTGCAAATAACGGCCGCGATTATCCAGAAATTTTGAGCGAATTGGAATTGACCGTAAATGGAGTTGGAAATCCAAAATTGAATCCTTACAAAATGATTGAAGGCTGTCGCCACGACGATTGGGATAAAAACGTTGGTCCAGTTCAAGCAGGATTTACGGGCGGAATTTCTAACAGAGGCGTTGGTGCCACTTGGATTAGTTTTAGCAAAGTTGATTTTGGAACAGAAGGTGCGGACACAATTCACATTCCAATTTTCTCGTTCGATTCAGAATTGCCTTTGGAAATCTGGGACGGAAATCCAACAAACGGCGAATGTTTACTAAAAGCAACTTACAAAGCACAATACGTTTACAATAAATATACAGAAAATGTTTTTGTTTTACCAAAACGTCTTTTTGGAGTTCACACAATCGGAATAAAATTCCACACAGAACTTGTTTTCCACGGATTCTATTTTGACCAAACACCAAAAGCACTTTCCAAACTACGCGCCCTTGATGCAGACACAATCGTGGGAGACTCATTCACTAAAACATCAGAAACCGTAGAAGGAATTGGTAACAACGTAAACTTAGATTTTGCCAACATGGATTTTGGCGCAGAAGGAACAACAAAACTCACAATCTGCGGAAAATCAAACACAGACAATAACACAATCAATGTAAAATTCTTCAATTCCGACGGAACGCAATCAACACAAGTTGTAGACTTTGCTCACACCGATAATTATGAAGAAAAAACATTCGATTTACAAAAAATCACAGGCAAAAATCAAGTTTCGTTCGTATTCTTGCCAGGTTGTAACTTTGATTTTAAATGGTTTAAATTTTCATAAGAAAGTTTGCAAAGCCCACACTTTTTGTACAATGTCATGGGGATGACTAATAATTGTCTTTTATGTCATTTTCGGGCTTGACCCGAAAATCTAAATGTACATATAGCAAGATTTAGAGATTGTCGTATCTAAAAAAAATCCCACCTTAGATTTTTTCTAAAGTGGGATTTTTCACTTAAAACGTATTTTTATTAGAATTTAGCTGTAAGTGAAAGATAAAGTGCTTGTTGGAAAATCTTTTCCATGCTGATTCCTGTTGTTGGTGTAATTGTACAACGTCCATCAAGTCTAATTTGTGGAGCTAAATTTACAGCCATTCCCAAATAATATGTATTTGTCAAAGTTCCTTTTACAGTATCAACATCTTTTTCAAATGTGAACGAAGGTAAACTTGTTGCAATTCCAAAAGATGTAAAGAATTTATTTGGTTTTAATTCTACCATGAAACCATTATTTACAGAAAAAGCAAGTGTTGAATAAGTTGTTTCATCTGCTCTTGTATAAGTTGTAAATCTTGGGAATGTACATTTCATTGCGTATGTAAACGCGCTTGTTGGTTTATATTGTAACTCAGCAGCCAAGAAGAAGGAATTTGAATTTGTTTTGTTTTCTTGTGGATCGATACCGTCCATGTCAAATTCCATTACTGCTTTATCAAAATTTCCTGAATATCCAAAAATTGCCTGTGCAAAAAGTTTGTCTGTATTTTTAATATTGTAATATCCATTTGCAAAAAGAGATACTGTTGTAGTTGCAATTGAATAAATTGCATCTTCTTCATCAATTTTTGAAGATGATAATCCTAATCCTGTTGAAAAAGCGAATTTATCAGAAACATCCATTCCAAAAGAAACTGCAGGTGCCCAAATTGTATAAGGTTCTGTAGCATTTGTTGTTGTTTCATCCAAGCCTAAATCAAATTTTAAAGCCATTTTGCCAAAACCATAGAAAACAGAAAAATCATTGTATCCATTTTCTGTCCAAAGGTTTCCATCATACGAATAAGCTAAGAGATTTCCACCTTTAACTTTTTGAGCAGCAAACAAATTGATAGAATTTGTAGAATTAATTGCTGTAAATCCATAGAATTTATCAAAACTCAATTTTTCCCAATCAACAAGATTCATGTAATAATATGAATCATCCATAAGAGTAAAAGCAGAACCAGATCTTAATCCTGAATTGATTGCAAATGCTGATGATCCAAAAGCAAAAATCAAACATGCAACCACGATTTTTTTAAAGTTTTTCATTTAAAACTCCTCAATAAAAAAAAAGTGTGCCAAGAAAAATCTTAGCACACTCATTTTTACACAAAATTAATATTTTGTCATTACTTATTTAGCAAAGTAAGATTATACTAAACCTTGAGCGATCATAGCGTTAGCAACTTTGATAAATCCTGCGATGTTTGCACCTGCTACATAGTTGCCTTTCATTCCGAATTGTTCAGCTGCTGAGTAAGCTGCATCGTGAATGTCTTTCATAATTCCTTTAAGTTTTGCATCAACTT
>SUWN01000006.1 GCA_015061465.1 Treponema bryantii
TGAGTGGTCGCGGGTATATGCCAATGCGTTTAACTCACTGGAAAGCTGAATGGATGCAAAAAAATGGTTCTTTTGATTGGGAATATCCTCAGTGGCCTGGAATGGAATGTGATGGTCGCAAATGGTGTCGCGAAGAATTGCTTGATTTTTATAAACCTTGGAAAGAAATGGCAGATGCGGGAAACATAGTTCACATTGGTGAATGTGGATGTTATAATAAAGTTTCTAACGAAACAGCCCTTGCTTGGTACAAAGATTTCTTTAGCGTTATGAACGAACTTAATTTTGGTTATGCTCTTTGGAATTTCCGCGGTCCTTTTGGAATTGCAGAACATGGTCGGGAAGGAACAAACTGGGAAATAAAAAACGGAATTAAGTTTGATAAAGATTTGTACAAACTTTTTGTTGAAGGAATGAAAAAATAAAAAAACAGGGAAATTTTTTTATGGGAAAAGCATCTATGACTAACACAAAACTTTCAATTTTTTCTGATAAAGCGTTTTTATCAAAATTATTGCACATTACATTGCCTTTGGCTTTTCAAAATTTGATGCTTGCTTCGGTGGCTGCTGCCGACGCAATGATGTTGGGATTTTTTAATCAAAACTCAATGTCGGCAGTTTCTTTGGCAACTCAGATTCAATTTATTCAGAATATGATTGTTTTTGCAATTGTTTCTGTTGAATCAATTTTGGGTGCGCAATATTGGGGTAAAAAAGACAAAAAATCTGTTAGCAAAGTTTTTGCCCTTTCTTTAAAACTTTCTGTTGCAACTTCTTTTTTATTTTTTATTGGTTGTGAATTTTTTCCTCGCCAATTAATGTTGATTTTTACAAATGAAGAAGAATTAATTTCTTTGGGAATTGAATATTTAAAAATTGCTGGCTGGTCATATTTGCTCACAGGAATTTCTCAATGTTATTTAACTTTGATGAAAGTAACTGATCATCCTGGGCGTACAGCAACAATCAGTTCTACAGGCGTAATTATCAACATTCTTTTGAACGCTGTATTTATTTTTGGGCTTTTTGGATTTCCTGCAATGGATGTAAAAGGTGCTGCCCTTGCAACTTTAATTGCCCGAATTATTGAACTTCTTTGGTGTGTGGTTATTTCTTACAAAAAAGATTACATACATCTAAATTTTAAACATTTATTTTCTATTAACAAGTTGCTTTTTTCTGATTTTATGAAGTGTTTGTATCCTTTGGTTGGTGCAAGTTTATTCTGGGGCGTTGGATTCACTTCTTACACAGCTTTTATGGGACATTTGGGAATAGACGCTGCAGCAGCTAATTCGGTGGCGGCGGTAGTGCGGGATTTGCTTTGTTGTCTTTGTAATGGAATTTGTAACGCCGCAGGAATTATGGTTGGAAATGAACTTGGAGCTGGCGACTTAGAAAAAGGAAAACTTTACGGCGACAGAATCTTTAAGCTTTCTATGATTTGTGGATTAATTATTACAGCTTTAACTTTTGCTTCTACTCCACTTTTAACTTTATTTGTAAAATTAACCGACACTGCAAAAGATTATTTTGTACAAATGATGATTATTATGAGTATTTACATGTTTGGTCGAACTGTAAACACAATCATCATCAACGGGATTTTTGCTGCAGGAGGCGACACAATGTTTGATATGTACAGTCTTGCAGTTTGTATGTGGGGATTGGCAGTTCCACTTGCCGCACTTGGAGCTTTTGTCTTCCACTGGCCAATTTACTTAGTTTACGCCTGCACTTGTATTGATGAAGTTGGAAAAATCCCATGGGTAATTCATCACTACAAAAAATACAAATGGGTAAAAGATTTGACTAGAGAATAGGGGCGCAGTCTTCTGTGCATATTTTACCGTAAATGAGTTCTGCCTGCGCCTCCAGTTTTGCGTAGCAAAACTGGTACGTGATTTTATAAATTCAGAATTCGGAATTCAGAATTCAGAAGTATGCACACCTAGTATATTTTTTTACAGAAATATGCTGGGTGTTTTTTTGTTTAAAGTTTTATTGTGTGTTATTTATTTCTTGTACTAGTGCAATTAATGATTTTTGAATGTTTTCTGGCAATTTTTCAAAATTATCTATTAATTCATAATATTTTATATATTTTTTACTGCGCTCAATAACTTCTGAATTTATTTTTGTTTTTTGAGTTTCTTGAGATGATTGTATAGTTTGAGATTCTCCGCCTAGAAGCAAATATTCAACAGAAACACCTAATACTTTTGCAATTCTATAAGCAACATCGGCGGCAGGAATGCTTCCGCGAGCAATACCGGTGGAAATACAATTTAATGAAAACCCAGCTTCATAAGCTAGTTCTTTTCTTGAAAGATTTTTATATTCTCGTTCAGAATCAACTGTTTCCCAAAAAGTCATGTTTATAGAATAACACAATTGTGTTGTGTTATTGTTTGACTTAACAATAATGTGTTTGTATAATTATATAACACAAATGTGTTTTTAAGGTAAAAGAAATCACAATTGTGAGTAAAGAAATAGATTATGGATGAATTAAAATTTGAATCAGTAAAATTAAAAAAGAAATACTTATATCAAGAAGCAGAAATAAAACTAAATGATAATAAATCACCTATGTTATCTTTGATAGATTTATTTTATAGACCAAAAGAAGTTTTGGGAGAAGAAATATTTTATAAAATTTTTTTGTCGGATATAGATACAGAAGAAAACCATAAAAGAATAATAGAAAATAGAAATAATTTTCCGTGGAATGGTTGGGTTTTTAGAGGTTTGTCAAATTCTTCTTATGCCCTAAAGACTTCTATTGAAAGACTTTGTTTTTATCAAAAAGGTGAGGTAGATATTTTTCAAATAGAACAGGGCTTGATTAGAAATTTTAAGAGAAATTTGAGAGCATTTCATCCAAATTTAAGCTATATAAAAGATGATGATATTTATGAACACATGGCTATGTTGCAACATTTTGGTGGAGCAACAAGATTTTTAGATGTTACGTATTCATTTTTTGTTGCGTTATTTTTTGCCACATATAATTTGAAAATAGAGAATGATAATAAAAAAGAAAAAAAATCCTTTTCTATTTGGTGTTTTAACAGAATGTGGATAGAAAATAAATATAAAAAATTTTTACCTAAAAAAATTCTTAACATGTACAATGAATATGATAAATTTGGTAAAGATGTAAGAATTCAAAAAGAGGTGATAAATTATATACCAGAGTTAGTAGCATCTCATTCCAATCTAAGTGATGAATTTCTTTCCGTTATTAACATGTCGCCTTTTTATTCTAATACTAGAATGATCCGCCAACAAGGAATGTTTTTGATGCCTACAAATCCTTTCCGCACATTTGAGGATAATCTTTTTAATATGGTTGAAGGCGAAGATGATTCATGGAGGATTCTTAAACTCTCTGTTCAATATGATGACAAGTCTTTGTTAGAAATAAAAAAAAGCTTAAATGATATGAATATAAATAAATTTGTGTTATTTGATAATTTGGATGGTCTTTGTGAATCAATAAATGAAAAGATTAATTTTCCAAATGATTCATTAGCTGTGTCTCCAAATGCAGGGATTTCTTACCCGTCAAATAATTTCTTAGGAGGAAAATAAATTGAAAAAACTTATTCTAGTATTATTAATGATGTTTATTACATCAGCAATATACGCTCAAAAGTCAATAGCTGTTTCAACTTTTGATATTATGGGTGGTGCAGTTACTAAAGATGAAGCTGAAGCAATAACAGAATTATTTATTTCTGAACTTGTTTCAACTGGAAAAGTTAATGTTGTAGACCGAGCAAACTTTGACAAATTAATTGAAGAAATGAAATTTCAAAATTCAGACTTCTCAAATAGCGAAAAGACTGTTGCATTAGGGAATGCAGTAAATGCCAATTTGGTAATTCGTGGAAAAATTATGAAAGTTGGTAGTAGTATGTATTTATCTTCTACTGTTATTGACTTAAACACAGCAAATGTTCTTTCAAGTGCAAGAGAACAGTTTAATTCTATAGACGATATTTTTGGCTTACTTACAAAATATGCAAAAAAAACAGTTGAAGGGCTTTCGTTAAAGATAGGTGATATTGGGCCAGGCAGTGGAATTGTATTCTATATTGAAGGTAAAAAAGCCTATGAAGTTAGTGAAATCCTTGGGGATGCAGACTGGGAAACAGCAAAGTCAATGGCAAAGAATTTTAGAGGTGGTGGATATGATGATTGGTATTTACCTACAAAAGATGAATTAAATCTAGTGTATGAAAATTTAAGAAAGACAGGAATAATTTCTGGAGATTCTTGGTACTGGTCGTCGTCGCAGTGCAATGGTAATAATGCGTGGTATCAGAGATTCAGTGACGGTTATCAGGACAACCACAACAAGGATTATACCTATTCTGTTCGTGCCATTCGGGCTTTTAACAATTAAACTATTTAACTATTTATTTTTTACCGCCGTAAGGCGGTCGTAAAGATATGGCTTTGTATTATGATTTACCTGTGTTTAAGGAAACTTATGCACTTACATTGAGACTTTTTGAATTAACTCAAAATTTTCCTAGAGAATATAAATTTACTCTTGGTCAGGATATAAAGCATGATTGCATAAATTTAGTACGTAGTATTTATAGGGCTAATAAATGTAAAGATAAAGCAATTTATCTTGAACATTTTTTAGATAATTTTGAAGTACTCAAGTTAGAAATTCGTCTTTGTAAAGATTTGCATCTTTTGAGTATAAAACAACAGTCCAATATTGCTGTTCAGATGGATAGCATTGGAAAACAGATTACAGGCTGGAGAAATTCTGTCCGTGTCTGATATGCCAGAATTCTTAGTGCTAAGGTGTTAAGAAGTGTGCAAGGTTTTTGTGTAAAAGCGATACAACTGCCAATATTACTGCTATTAAGCCTTTTGTTGGAATACAATTTGCCTATGAATGTTCACAATAGTGCAAAAGAACTGTTGTCTAATTAGCGGTACGTTGAAAGTTTTTCTGGTCGTCGTCGCAGAACAATAATAATAATGCGTGGAATCAGAGATTCAGTGACGGTAATCAGAACAACAACAACAAGAATAATACAAATTCTGTTCGTGCCATTCGGGGTTTTACACAAAAACCATTTTTGTTAGAGATTTTATGGATATTCAATATAATGTACCTATAGAAGATGTTTTCTCTGCATATTACGATTGTCGTAAACACAAACGTAACAAAATAGGAGCATTATCTTTTGAAGTAGATTTAGAAAATAATTTAATTCAGTTGTGGGATGATTTACGGACAAAAAAATATAGAATATTACCTTCTACGGTTTTTATCGTTGAAAAACCTGTAAAACGAGAAATCTTTGCTGCAAACTTTCGTGACAGAATTGTACATCATCTTCTTCTAATGTATTTGAATCCGTATTTTGAAAAATATTTTATTTTTGATTCTTATTCTTGTAGGGTTGGAAAAGGTACGCATTTTGGTATTAAACGTGTAAATCATTTTATCCATAAATGTTCAGAAAATGGAAAATTAAACTGTTGGATTTTAAAATTAGATATTCAAAGTTTTTTTATGAACATTGATAAAAGAATTTTATATAATCGATTGATTGATTTTGTTAATTCTTACTATAAGGAAACAAATATTGATTTTGTGAAATATTTAGTAACTGTAATATTGTGGAATAATCCTACAGAAAATTGTATTTTTCATTCTCCAAAATCAAAGTGGGCTGATTTAAAATTTGGAAAAAGTTTGTTTGATGTTGATTTAAATCATGGTCTTCCTATTGGTAATTATACAAGTCAAGTTTTTGCTAATTTTTATCTTTCACAGTTAGACCATTATTTGAAACATGAAAAAAAAATTGAATTTTATGGTCGTTATGTAGATGATTTTGTGATTGTTCATAAGTCAAAAACTGTATTAAGAAAACTTATCCCTGAAATAAATAATTTTTTATATGCTAATTTAGGTTTACAGTTAAATCCTAAAAAATTATATTTACAACCATATTATAATGGAGTTAAATTTTTAGGATTTTTTATCAAGCAAAATCATATTATTGCGAATCCAAGAGTTTATCAAAATTTTGAAAAAACAATAGTAAAAAACAATTATATAGTTCAGCAACATAAACCTACTAAAGAGGAACGAAATCATTTTATTTCTTCTGTGAATTCTTATTTAGGAATACTAAAACATTATAAAACATTCAATATTCGTTCGGAAATAATCAAAAATAAAATATCAAAACTATGGTTCAAACAGATTTCAATTTACGGTAAATCTGAAAAAATAATCAAAACCTTAAAAGGAGCAATCAAAAAATGAAAAAACTACTTACACTAATCTTATCAATGTTTGTTACATTATCTGTTTCTGCCCAAACCGTGGCAGTTTTTGACTTTGACTGTGATGATTTTGCTTTTTACGACAAAGTTTCTACAATGACAGACCTTTTGTGTCATCAACTTGTTCAAGATGGAAATGTTACTTTGGTAGAACGTAAAAATCTTGATAAAGTAAAAGATGAAATGAAGTTTCAAATGGAAGGTTGGACTGACGCTGCTACTGTAAAGCAAGCTGGAAAAATGCTTAATGCGGATTGTATAATTGTTGGTAGTGTGGCTGTTTTAGGGTGTCCTCTTTATATTACGGCAAGAATGATTGAAGTTGAAACAGGAAAAATTCTTCATTCTGCAAAAATGAGTCTTGATGTATGGAGCGATTACGAAAAACAACTTCCTAAATTTGCAAAAGATTGTGTAGAAAAAATGCCGGTTCCAGATTATTTTGCAGGAACATGGCAAACTTCAGTTTCTATGGGTTCTGCTGATTATGATTATGAAATCAAATTGGAAAAAAATGGAAAATGTTCTGTAAAAGTTGTAACTTACGATAGTGCTGGAACAGAAAAAACACAAACTGCAAATGGAACGTACAGTCATGACAAAGATTTTTTCCGATTAAACGTAAACTTCCGAAATGCTTCCATAGAAAACCTCCGAAAACTTGCTTGGCGTAGTGTTTATGTTTTTAATAAAGATAAATCTTCTTTTAATATTTTAATTCCTGCAACTAATGCGGAAACTTCTGCAAATACTAGAATAACTTTAGTAAAAGTGGAATAGTTTTGTTATTATACACCTAGTATATTTTTTTACAGAAATATGCTGGGTGTTTTTTTTATATAAATTCCTACGCAAGCGCTTCTAATAGATTTGCGTAAAATTCTACGGTTTTAATCAAAATTTCTGTGCTGATTCTTTCGTTTTTACCGTGAATCATGGCGCGTTCTTCTTTGGAAAGGAACATTCCACTGAATCTGTAAACTTTGTCTGAAATTGCACAATAATGTCGGCTGTCGCTGCAAGCCATCATCAAATATGGTGAAACTAAAATTTCTGGCCAAGTTTTATTTATCACGTCGCAAAGTGTTTTCCATTGTTCGCAATTTGTGTCAGAAACTAACGATGGATTGTTTCCTTGTAAAATTTTTGTAGAAATCTTTGCGTTTTTGCCAAGAACTTTTTTTGCGTACTTTAGAATTCTATTTTCGGCGTTTTGAATTGTGTCTTTTCCAAGCAAACGTAAGTTTAAGCCGATTTTTGCTTGCGAAGGTAAAACGTTGTAGGCTTTGCTTCCTTCCATCATTGTTACTGCGCAAGTTGTGTGAAGCAAAGCAAAAAGTTCGCCACCGATGATTTTTGAAGCCAAACTTACTAAAGGTTTTGTAATTGTAAGGTTACTGAACAAAAAACGTAACGCTGGATTTTTGTTGTTTGGTCCCATCACATTAAAAAGTTCTTTTACAGGTTTTGTAAATTCTGTTTTACAAGTGTGTTTTTCAATTTCTGTTACAACTTTGCTTGCAAGTCCCACTGCCGAATTTTTGGAAGGCGCAGAAGCATGGCCCGCTTTTCCTTCTATTATAACGTCCATATTTATAAAACCTTTTTCGGCAGTTCCAACCATTGCACAACGTTTGGAAACTCCCGGGAACGCATTTTCTACAATTGCGCCACCTTCATCAAGAACAAATTCCACGTTTATATTTTGATTTTTGAACCATTGAACAATTTCGCTAGTTGTATCGCCAGAAATTTCTTCTTCGCCCGAAAAACACAAATATAAATCAGTTTTTGGAAGCCAGCCTTCTTTTAATTTGATTTCCACCGATTCCATAATCGCGCATAAAGTTCCTTTTGTGTCCAACGTTCCTCTTCCGCGAATAAATTCTCCTTGTGCAGTTTGAACAACGTCGCCACAAAAAGCTGGAAAATCCCATTCTTCCTGAACAGCCGGAACAACATCGTAATGAGCCATCAAAACCTTTGCGCATTTATTTTGTGTTTCCGCATTTTTTCCTGAAATTTTATGAACTAAACCCGTTTTTCCTACTTTAAAAAAATCGCACTTTTGATAAATCGTCGGAAAGTTTTGGCGCAAAAGATTCTGGAATTTTTCATATTGCGACCAATCCACAAGTTCATCATCTTGATAAGAAACAGTCGCGCATTGAATCATTTTGCACATATCATCAATAATTTTTTCTTTTGTTTCCGTAGTAAAATTCATAAAAACTCCAAAAGGTGATTTATACAGTTTAATCATAGAAGAATAAATTCTAGGTGTCAAATATAAAATAAAGATTCAGACTTTTGTTGGATTCTCATTTAATAGAAAAAATCTGATATAAAAAAAATATCTTTTAAAAAAAATATATGTTAAAATAGATGCTAGATGTTTTATGGGAGTGTATTATGTTTTCTATTAGTAAAAAAGTTATTTTTAGTTTTGTAGTTGCTTTTCTTATGGTAATAGTTTCTTTTGCAGATGAAAAAGAAAATTCTGACTTGTTTTATATTCCAACTTATGATGAGTTTGATTATTTTGTAAATTATATGAATTTTTTACAAGCCTGGGAAAATGATGAAGTTCAAGTTTCTGATGAAGTGTTTGAAAATATTTATAAAGAGCAAATAGGGAGTTTTTATTTTTCCTCTAAAATATTTGAAATGTATTTTAAAAGTACAAATAATCCAAAAATAAAATCTCAAATAAAAAACTATATTCAAAAAAATAATCTGAATGATGAATATGCAAAAGCATTGTTAAAAAAAATCGATTCTGTAAGAATTGAACGGAAAGAAAATGAAAAAGTACTGAATCAATATGTGTACAACGATGAAGAATATGATGAAAATATAATTTTATCTTCACTTACAGAAATACATCCTTTTGATGATGAATTTGGAATGCTTTTATTTGATAATGATTATAATGTTTTAAGATGGGAAAATTTTAACAACGAAAAAGTTTCTGATTCAGATGAAAAACAATTTTATTTGATGACTGGTGGTGGAACAAATTCGATGTTAATAAATTTAAAAGAATATTTAAATGTTGAGAATGAAGATTCAGTAAAAGAATTATTTAATTTGGGATATTTCGAAAATAAATATAAAGAAAATTGGTTTTTTACAGAATTGGAACAAAAAGGGGTTCTATCAAATTGTGGAGTTGAACACTATTATATCGGATATGGAATAGGTCCTGATATTATACCAGAAATATCTTGTGGAGATTTTGTTGCCTTTTTATACAGTGAGAAATTAAAAAAAGTTTTTATAGTGGATATATTTATGAATTTCTCAAAAATTAACATAAATTATGAAATACGAAATCAAATATACGATTATTTGAAATTTTTTACATTGTTTTGTTATTGTGATTCATAATTAATTTATTTCCAGGTTTCCCAAGTTTTTGGTTCAAGGCCAACTGTTGCGGCGGTTTTTCCGTTGCGTACAATTGGTTGTTTGAGTAAAGTTTGATTTTCAAAAAGTTTGTCTTCAATGTCGCTGTCGTCAAGGTAAGCAATAGAAGCATAATCTTTGCTTGTATTATCTATCATTTGTAAAATTGCGTCTTGGCGGTTTCCTGCTGTTTTTGCAATTGCCTGAACAACAGAATCAAATTCGCCACGGCTCATATCTTTTTCTTTTAAATCAACAAATTGAAAAGGAATGCGTCTTTCTTTAAACCACATTTGCGCCTTTTTACAATCAAAGTTTTTGTTTGTCCCAAAAATCTGAATAGCCATATATCCTCCAAAATTCTTAATTCTTAATTCTTAATTCTTTTATATTCCGCTTTTCCTACTGTAAAAGGTAAGTGTTCGTATTTTTCTGTTCCTTTGTGAACAAAATCATTTTTTATGTACCAGTTTTTTAATTCTGTGTGCTCTTCAATAAAATCTACAAACAAGATTTCTGCGCCAAGTTCTTTTGATTTTTGTTTTGTAAAATCAAGGAGCATTTTTCCATACCCATTTTTTCTTAATTCTGGCAGAACACACAAATTATGAATTGAAAGAACATTTTCACGGTCTGGAATTTTGCTTAAAGAAACGTAACCACACAATTTTTCTTGCTCATCAAAAAGCCCGAACATTAAAAATCCCCAATCCCAAAAACGTTGCAATTTTTCCAGTGGCATAAAACTTGTGTGCCCAGGACAATTTTCTTGAGTAAAACCAAGTTTATCCGCCACAGTTTTAAAACAAACGTGAATTAATTCCAAACATTCTTCAAGTTGATTTTGTTCTATAGGTTTTATTTTCATATATTTACTTTTAATTTGCCCCTAAATTTCGAATTTTTATAAGTATATCAATTTTTTTCTCTAATAAACAGTGTATTTGACGCCTACAAAAAATTGAAGTATAGTTTTTTTATTATGAAAATTTCAGTTCTTGTGGAAAATACAGTTTCAAAAAATCAGGCGGTAAAAAATCTTCCTTTGCAGGCAGAACACGGATTAAGTCTCTTTATTCAAACTCAAAATAAAAATATTCTTTTTGATATGGGGCAAACAAATCTGTTTTCAAAAAATGCAAGCCTACTTGGAATTAATTTACAATCAGTTGATTTTGCAATTTTGTCACACGGACATTATGATCACGGTGGGCTTCCTTCTTCGCAAAATGAATTTTACGGAATTGAAGAATTTATCAATTTAAATAAAAACGCACCAATTTTTATAAACAAAAATGCTTTTTGCCAAAATTACAATGCTTCTCAAAAATATATCGGACTGAATCAAAATCTTTTGCAAAATAAAGAACTTTCTTCGCGCCTTGTTTTTGTTCAAGACGAACATCAAATTACGCCGAACATTTCGCTTCATTCTTGCAATGAATACAAAAAATCAGTTCCAACAAATCCTTATGGATTAATGCAGTTGCAAAATGGCGCTTTTATCCCAGACAATTTTAATCACGAACATTATCTTTTAATTCAAGAAGGCGACAAAAAAATCTTAATAAGCGGCTGTTCTCACAAAGGAATTTTAAACATTGTAGAATGGTTTAAACCTGATTTTTTAATTGGTGGATTTCATTTTAAATCAATTAATATAGAAGAAACTTTACAAAAAGAAGAATTAATTACTTACGCCAAAAAACTTTCAGAATACGACACAAAATTTTTTACATGCCATTGCACAGGAACCGAACAATTCCAAATTTTAAAATCAATAATGAAAGAAAAACTCGAATACATCGCAACTGGCGATAAAATCGAATTATGAATTATGAATTAAGAATGATGAATTATCGAAAACATTTAATTCTTAATTCTACATTCTTAATTCTTCATTTGTTTTAGTCTACATAATTAAATGGGGTTGCTTGGTAAACGTAATAGTTGAGCCAGTTTGAGAAGAACAAATGCGCTGTACTTCGCCAGTATGATGAAGGTGGCAAGTTCACGTTGTTGTTTGGGTAATAATTTTTTGGAAGAGGAACTTTGAGTCCTTTGTTTGTGTCACGCCAATATTCTTCAGAAAGTGTTGATGTGTCGTATTCCAAATGTCCTGTCATGAAAATTTCACGGTTGCTCTTAGATTTTACGATTGTAACTCCGGCTTCTGGTGAATTTGCCAAAATAATCAAATCATCATTTGCCAAAATATCTTCTTTTTTAATAGTAGAATGTCGTGATTGTGGAATTGGGAATGTGTCGTCAAATCCTCTTAAAAGTGGATCGTTTTCTGTAAGTTGTTCATTCATAAAGATTCCAGATAATTTTTTTTCTAACGGATATTTTGGAATATTATAATGATGATTTAATCCTGCAAACGCGCCCCAACAAATGTATAAAGTTGAAAAAACGTTTTTTCGCGCGTAATCCATAATAGCGCAAAGTTCATCCCAATAATCAACTTTGTCAAAATCCATTCTTTCAACTGGAGCGCCTGTAATAATCATTCCGTCAAATTTTTTCTTAAATAAATCGCTTGAAGGAATATAAAATTTGTCTAGATAATCTTCGCCTGTATTTTTAGAAACGTGATTTTCCATTTTTACCAACGAAATTTCAATTTGTAGAGGAGTGTTTCCAAGTAATCTTAAAAGTTGAGTTTCTGTTACTTCTTTTGTAGGCATCAAATTTACAATTGCAATTTTTAGAGGACGAATATCTTGTGTCATCGCTCGTTTTTCTGTCATAACAAAGATGTTTTCTTTTTCCAAAATTGAGCATGCAGGTAAATCTGATTGAATTTTTATAGGCATATAAAGTCTCCAGTTGGCTTCATAGTAGCAGAAATTAAGGGAATTTGCTATATTTATTTTATGACTAACGACAGAAAAGGCGCTTTAAAAAAACTAAAATCTTTATGTTTTTCATCCAAATCAAATTTAGAAAATTTTCGCAATAATTTAGATTCATCATTTTCTTCTTATTTTTTGCCAAACGGTGTGGAACAATCTGAATATAATTACGGCGGAATTTCTTGCGATGTTTTGGCTCCCGAAATTTACGCTTCAAATCGTGTAATGCTTTATATTCACGGAGGAAGTTTTGTCGGCGGTTCTAGAAAAAGTTGGCGCAATTTTTGTGCTTCGTTGGCAAGTAAATGTTTTTGTAGAGTTGTTGTTCCAGAATTTAGACTTGCGCCAGAAAATCCGTATCCAGCAAGTATCGATGATATTCAAAGTGTTTTTCGCGCACTTTTTACAGAAGAACAAGTTTCGTGTTCTTTAAATGCGACAGAAGGCGAAAAACCTCTTGTTCCAGAAATTATTATTGCGGCAGATGGTTCGGGCGCTTCTTTAGTTTGTGCGTTTTTGTTTAATTTGCGCGAGCGTTACAGAAAATGTATTAAAAATGTTGTGTTCTTTTCACCTTGGTTAAATGTTTCTCCAGATTCTAAAATTCTTACAACAAAAAGAATGAGTGATGAATTAATCAACGGTGATGTTTTGCGAAAAAGTTCTATGATGTACACTGAAACTGAAAATACAAAGTTGCCTTTTGTTTCACCAATTTTTGCAACGGACGAACAATTACAAGGTTTTCCGCCAGTTTATATTCAAATGGGTGCAAAAGAAATCCTTCTTGAAGATGCAAAAGAATTTACAAATAAATTAATTGAATCTGGCAACAAATGTTTTCTTGATGTTTGGGAAAATATGATGTTTATGTTCCAAATGGCAGATGAGTTTTTGCATGAATCACATTTGGCGCTTGATAGAATTGGTCAAATCGTTACTCAAAATCTTGCCGGTTTGGAAGAAATTAAAATCGAAAACCAACCAAAATTAGAACATAGTTTAAAATCTGAGGCATAAAATGGAATTATTATCTCCTGCAGGAAATGTTGAAAAATTATCTTACGCTTACGCTTATGGCGCAGATGCAGCTTATATTGGTTTAAAGAAATTTTCGTTGCGTATAAAAGCGGACAATTTTTACGAAGATGAATACAAAAAAGTTGTTGAACTTAAAGAAAAATACAAAGGAAAACGTCTTCATTGTGCGCTAAATATTTCTTTTCACGATAGCGACATTGATAATCTAAAATCAAACCTCGATTATTTTAAACAATATCCAATTGATGCGTTCATCGTTCAAGATATTGGAATTGTTCCTTTACTGCAAAAACATTTTCCAAACACAGAACTTCATTTAAGTACACAAGCGTCTTGTGTAAATAGTGAAGCGGTAAAAATGTACAAAAATCTAGGTTTTAAACGAATTGTTTTGGGGCGCGAAGTTTCTTTAGATGAAATAAAACGCATTAAAGATTCTGTGCCTGATATGGAATTAGAAGCATTTTGTCACGGTGCAATGTGTATTGCTTATGCCGGTCGTTGTTTGATGAGCGCGTATTTAACTGGAAGAAGTGCGCAAAGTGGATTTTGTTCACACACTTGCCGATGGGAATACGATGTTTTATCCAAACCAAATGGCGCAAAAGAGTTGGCAGAAAGCGGTCGTTTATTTTTAAGAGAACACCAACGCCCAGATGAATTGTTCCCAGTTTACGAAGGTGAAGATTTTACGGCGGTTCTTTCAAGTAAAGATTTGTGCATGATAAATCATCTTCAAGATATGAAAAACGCCGGAATTGATTCATTAAAAATTGAAGGGCGCATGAAAAGTATTTATTACGTTGCTCTTGTAACTCGCGCTTACAGAAAAGCCCTTGATGCTTTGGAAGGAAAAATCACTCAAGAAGAAGCGGCTTCTTTTATTGCTGAATTAGAAAACGTAAGTCACCGTGAAAGTACAACAGGTTTCTTCTATAATAAAGCTGAAGCTGATAAAACTGCAATTGGTGCTTCTGATAGTAAATATTTGCTTGCAGCAGAAGTAGGGCAAGAAATCACAGGTGAAGAATTTGATGCAATTTATAACGCTGGTCAAAAAAGTTTTAATGATTTTTCGCAAAAGTTGGAAACTCTTCATCCAGCTGCAAAAGAAGTTCGCTTAAAAGATATTGCAGAACATCCTGACAGAAACGTAGTTCCTTTTGAAAAAAAAGACGGCTGGAATTTATACAAATGTGTTGCTTTGAACAAAATTGATGCTTCAATGGATATAGAATTTGTTTCGCCAGATTTTGTGAGCATTACAGCAAAAAGTGGAGAATGGCAATTTATTGAGCCAGAAGAAGGAACAATCTTAAATTGGGTTTGCGACAGTCATCCGTGTGTGATTTACACAAAATACAAATTGCCTTCTTCTACATTGTTACGCGTAGTTGATCCTGATTATGTAGAAGGTGCAATTCGTAATACGGGGCGATAAAATTCGTTAATTATTCGTTCCAAGAAACGTCGATGCTTCTTTGTTCTTTATTTTGAATTCTCTGATAAGTCAAACAATCTGCACGATGAACAGAAACGCCTTTTATTCTAGAAATGTAGCCGACAATTGGATCTGGATATTTTGGATTACAACATTTTGCCAGCGTAAATAAAAAGTTTATAGAACCATCAATTCGCACTTTTCTTGTAGTTTGTTCTTCTGGAATTGGGCGCGCATCTGATTTTACACGTTTTTTCTTCTGATGAACAACAATTTCCGCATTTTCTTTTTGTTGCTGAATTAATTTATCGCTAAAAGTTGGGTCGTTTGTTGCCAACCACGAATGAATCTTTTGGTGAGCTTTAGATGTTTTTACAACTTTCAGTTGATTTTCAGTTGGATGAGCCTGTGGATTTGTAATTACTTCTATTATCTGCGTATTTTTTAGAGGTTCAGTCAGTGGAATTATTTTTCCATCGGCTTTTGCTGCAACAATTTTTTCTCCAATTGCCGAGTGAATTGAATAAGCAAAATCGATTGCGTTTGAGCCGGCAGGAAGTTTTTTTACATCGCCTTTTGGTGTAAAAACATAAATTTCGTCGCCTAACAATTCATTTTTTAAAGTCTTAAAAAAGTTTTCGTCAGTGATGTGAGATTCTTTTAATTCCTGCAATTTGTTGAACAATTCCAATTTTTCTGGTTCAACCAAATCGTGATTTGTTCCTTTTTTATACAACCAGTGACTTGCAACTCCGTGTTCAGCCATGTTGTGCATTTCGTAAGTTCTGATTTGAATTTCCAAAGGTCTTCCGTCGCACATTACAGTTGTGTGAAGTGATTGATAACCGTTTGCTTTTGGCATAGCGATGTAATCTTTAAAACGTCCGTCCAAAGGCTTCCACAAACTGTGAACAATTCCAATCAAAGTGTAACAATCAGCATTTGTATTACATAAAATTCTGAGCGCAAATAAATCAAAAAGTTCGCCAGCTTCTTTGTTGCGTTTTCTCATTTTTTGGTAGATTGAGTAAAAATGTTTTGCTCTACTTGTGATTGTAATTTGCAAATTGCTTTTTTGCGCGCTTTGTAAAATACTTTGAGTTGCTTTTTCCAAATAATTTGCGCGTTCATCTTTTTTTTGTGAAACAATCGATTTTATCTGCTGAAAAACAGCCGGATTTGTATATTTTAAACTCAAATCTTCAAGTTCATTTTTTTCAGCTTGCATACCAAGTCTGTCTGCTAAAGGCGCCCAAATATCGATGATTTCTTCTGCCACCGAATGTTGTTCTTCTTCAGTTAAACTCTTTGCGTTTCTAATTCTGTCTAATTTATCTGCAAGTTTGATTAAAATAATTCTAACATCATCAACCAAAGCAAAAAGCATTTTTCTGATTGCGTCAGATTGTTGCAAAGTACGCGAACTTTGAGAAACTGTCATTATTTTAGAAGTTTGTTCTACAATTGAAGCAACTTCTTTTCCAAATTCTTTTTGAATATCTTCAATAGAAAAATGAATTGGTTCTGGCGCATGAAAAAAACACGCAAGAATTGTTGTCGCATCCAATTTGCTTTGTGCCAAAATATTTGCGACTCTAAGTGGATGCAAATAAAAAGGTTCGCCACAAGGACGCGTAATTTGCGAACTTAATTCAACAAGCCGTTCCCACGCTTTGGTAATAAGTTGAACATCATCGGCAGAATAAAAATCATTCATTTCAAAAAATTCATTAATCAAATTTTTTGTGTCATTTGCATCTGAATTAAATGTTTTATCAACACTCATAAAATCAACCTCCAAAAAGCGTTTTTCTATCTTTATTTTTATACTATATACAAATAAAATAAAAAAATATACAGGTAATAAAAATTTGTTATTTGTATATAAAATGATGAAATAACAGTATTTTTTTGAACAAATAAATGTTTATTGATATAATGACGATATATAAAAAGAGGTTTATTTTGAAAAAAACGATTTTTTTATCCGCACTTTTGTTGTTATTTTGTGAAGTTGTTTTTTGTCAGGAAGAAGTAAGACAACTCACAATTGATGATGCTGTTATTTTGGCAGCAGATAATAATTTATCTTTAAAGAGAAATCAACTTGCGTTAAATCAATTAGAGTTAAAAGATAAATATTCTTGGAATAGTGTAAGTCCATCTATTGGAGCAAGTGCGCAATTTGGAAATGGGTTGCAAGAAAATTCAACAAGTCTTTCTATTTCTGGAAATGTTTCGTTTAGATTGACTCCTTCACTTTATTCTTCTATAAAATCTGCTAAATTAAATTACGAAAATGGAATTACTTCTTACGAAACTGCTGTAAAAACGGTAGAAAAAAATGTTCGTCAGATTTTTTATAGTTTGATTTATTCTAAAGAAAATCTTTCTTTATTAAATAGAAACTTAGAAACTGCAAAACAACGTTATGATTTGAGCCAGGAAAAATTTAGTCGCGGGCAACTTTCTGAATTAGATTTACTCACAACTCAAATGAATTACGAAAGCTTAAAACCAAGTTACGAATCTGCTGAAATTGCGTACGAAAATAGTATTGCGAATTTTAAACAATTGTTGGGAATTAATCAAAATGAACAAATTGATTTGATTGGAAATTTGGACGAAATGATGAACGTTTCTATTAATCAAGATTTGCTCGAATATAATATAGAAGAACTTCCAACTGTAAAAGAAATCAAATCAAAAATTGAACTTGCAAAAACAAATCTTCTTGCTACAAAATTTTCTGCTTGGGGACCATCTCTTTCACTTGGCTATAATGCTTCTAAGGCGGGACAAGACATGACAGGAGAATTTGCGTGGGCAGATTTTAAACAAAGTGTTTCTGTTGGTGTTTCTATTCCGTTAGATGGATATTTGCCTTGGAGCAACGGAAGTTTAAGTGTTTCTGCACAAAAAAGCAATTTGGAAGATTTAAACCTTCAACTTGAAAACGAAAAAACAACAGTTGAATTAACTATCAAAAAATATATTAAAGAAATCAATCAGGCAAAAAGTCAATTATCATCTTTGCAAAATAATGTTGCTTTAGCACAAAAAACTTACGATATGACACTTAATGCTTATAATTATGGTTCGCGAGATTTGCTTACTTTGCAAAATGCCGCAGATTCTCTTTTAAAATCAAAAAATCAATTACAATCACAAGTTTATAATTTGATTTGTAAAATTATGGATTTGGAATTTACACTTGGGTTACCATTAGGCGCTTTAACTGCTGCTGAATAAATATAAAATAGAAGGAAAATCAAATGAATCAAGAAGAAACAAAATCATCAAACTCTAAAGCAAAAACTGCTGTTATTTTTATTTTAATTCTTATTATAACAGCTGCAATTTGTTTTTTTATTCTTAAAAGCAAAGATAAAAAAGGTGCAAATCCTTGGGCAAATATGCCAAAACAAGAAGTTATTTATTCTGTAAAAACTCAACTTGGAGAACCAACTACAATTACAGATTTTGTTGTTACAAGTGGTGATGTTCAAACTCAAAGTTCAATCGAAGTTTTCCCTTCTATTGGTGGAAAAATCGTTCAGATGAATGTAACACTTGGTTCTTCTGTAAAAAAAGGCGACGTTATTGCAAAAATCGACGCGTCTGAAGCCGGAAGTTATTACACTCAAAGCCCTGTTATTGCTCCAATCAGCGGAAGTATTTTATCAAGTCCTGCAAAACTTGGCGCAAAAGTAAGTGCAAATTCAGTTATTACAACAATTGGTGATATAGATAATCTTCAAATTACTACAAGAATTCCTGAACGTTATGTTGGTGAACTTGCAATTGGTCAAAAAGCAGAAATCTCTTTAGAAGCATATCCAAACGTAATTTTTATGGCGACAGTTTCAAGAATCTCTCCAGTTTTGGATGCAGCAACTAGAACAAAAGAAGTAATTCTTAATTTTGATGAAAAAGATTCTAGAATTAATGCGGGAATGTTTGCAAAAGTAAAATTATACACAATCGATTATTCAAATCACATTGTAATTCCGCAAGATGCGCTTGTTACAAATAATGATGACAAATACGTTTTTGTTACAAAAGAAGATAATACTGTAGAAAAAAGAGACGTTACTGTTGGAAAAAATATCGCAGGTCAGATTCAGATTTTATCAGGGGTAGAATTTGGCGAAAAAATTGTTGTGGAAGGTATGTTATCTTTGTATAACGGTGCAAAAATCAACGATATTACAAAATAGGAAGAATTGGTATGGGACTTTCAAGACAAACACTTAGACATCCTGTCCTTGTTTTAATTTTCTTTGTATTATTAGGCTCTTTGGGACTTTTTACATTTAATAAATTGGCATTGGCTCTTTTTCCAGAAACAGAAAATCCTTTTGTAATGGTTATGACTTCCTATCCAAATGCGGGGCCAGAATCTGTAGAAACAACAATCACTCAACCTGTAGAAAGCGCGCTTGTTAGTTTGAATGGGTTAAAAAGTATGTTTTCTCAATCATCAGAAGGAAGTTCAACTGTTTCTTTGGAATTTGAATACGGAACTGATTTAGACGTTGTTGTTTCTGATATTCGAGAAAAATTGGAACGTGTTTCGCGTGGTTTACCAGATAACGCAAGTTCTCCTTCTATCATGCGTTTTAATGGAAATTCAAGTTCTGTAATGCGAATCCTTGTGCGTGGAAATCGTTCTGTAAACGATTTAAAACTGATTGCAGAAAATACAATCGCTGATGTTTTGGAACAAGCCGACGGTGTAGGGGAAGCCGATGTTTCTGGTGGTAGAACTGCGCAAGTCATGGTTGAAGTAAGTCAAAATCGTTTGGAAGCATACGGTTTTACAGTTTCTACAATTGCTAGTGCTCTTTCTAGACAAAATCTTGAACTTGGCGGCGGTAAACTTACAGATGGAAACCGAAATTACATTGTAAGAACAACTGGTGAATATACAAGTTTGGATCAGATTAATAATACTGTAATTTCTACAATAAATGGTTACGACGTAAAATTGAGCGATGTTGGTAACGCATATTTAGGATATGCAGAAGCAACTAGAGAAGCTTATATCAATGGGGAACCTGGCGTTTATATCAGTATTACAAAGCAATCAGATGCAAATACTGTAAGTGTTGCAAACGGGGTTTACAAAAAAATCGATCAATTAAAAACTCTTTTGCCTCCTGATATTACAATGGAAATTATTGCAGATGATACAGTTTCTATTCGCGAAACAATTAATACTCTTGTAGAATCTGCATGGATGGGACTTGTGCTTGCGGTTCTTATTTTGTTCATCTTCTTACAGAATTTCAAAAGTACAATCATCATTTCCATTTCTATTCCGTTGTCAATCATCATTACATTATTCTGTATGAATATGTTTGGAATTACTCTAAACATGATGACTTTGACAGGGCTTATTTTGGGTGTAGGTATGATTGTAGATGCGTCTATCGTAATGATTGATAATATCTACACCTACAGGCAGCGAGGAGCCCGTCCAAAAATTGCGGCGATTTTGGGTAGTGAAGAAATGCTCATGTCTGTAGTTTCTGGAAACTTAACTACAATTTGTGTATTTATTCCGTTCTTATTCTTTACAAAAGAACTTGGAATGATGGGGCAAATGTTCAAAGGAATTATTTTTACAATTGTAATTTCACTTGTTTCTTCACTTGTCGTTGCTATTTTCTTAGTTCCTGTTCTGGCCGGAAAATTCTTACCTTTATCAAATCGTGAAGAAAAACCTGTAAATAGTCGCATCTTAAAAGGGATTTATGGTTTCTTCCAAAAAATAATTGATTTCTTTACAAAAGTTTATTCTAAAATGCTAAAAGTTGCTTTAAGAAATAAGCTTGTTACAGTTACAATCGCGGTTTCTCTTTTAGTAATTGCGTTCTCATTTATTCCAACAATGCAACTTAATTTGATGCCACGTGGGCGTTCGGATTCAATCAGATTATCAATGAATCTTCCAATCGGAACTCCAATGTCTGAATCAAAACGAATTATGCTTGAATTGGAAGATTTTATTAATAAAGAAGTTACTGGTTTTGATTCAATTACAACAACAATTGGTGGCGGCGGCAGAAACGGTTCTTCTTCACATCGAGGAACAATTGAACTTACTTTGACCGACGATGCAGATTCTATGGCGATGGAAAATCAAATCCGTACTCAGTTTGATAAATATCCAGGTGCTCAATTCTACTTTAGAGGTGGTTTCCGAGCTCAGATGATGGGTGATGATATTGATATTGCAATTCGTTCAAAAGACTTGGATTTAGCGTTGGATGTTGCAAATCAGATTATGGAAGTTATTTCAACTCTTCCTTCTTGTTCTGAACCGACGATTGATACAGAAGAAGGTTTGCCACAAGTAGAAATTGTAATTGATCGTGAACGTGCATATACTTTTGGTGTTGATGTTTCTACTGTTGCTTCCGAAATCAACGCGGCAATTAATGGAAAAACAGCTGGAACTTATAGAAAAGAAGGAAATGAGTATAGTGTAGTTGTAAGTTATAGACCAGAAGATAGACAAACTGTAAATGATTTGGATTCTATTTATGTTCGAGGTTCTAAAGGAATGGTTAGTGTTGCAAACTTTGCGACTGTAAAAAAAGGTTATGGACCTGTTACAATTAGACGTGATAACCGCACTCGAATTATTCACGTAAAAACAAATATTCTTACTCAAGATAACGCAAATGTTATTGAAAAACAGATTCAAGATGCAATTAATAATACATTCATTATTCCAGACAGCGTTTCTGTAAGTTATGAAGGTTCTTGGCAAGATACAACAAGTCAGATGAAGTTGTATTTAAAGATTGTTGCAATGGCAATTATTCTTGTATTTGGTGTAATGGCTGCAACTTATGAAAGCTTCAAAGCTCCATTAATCAACTTACTTACAATTCCATTTATTGTAATCGGTGTTGCATTCTTGTATAAAATTACAGGGCAACCAATTTCATTAATGGCGATGGTTGGTTTGATTATGCTTGTTGGAATTGTAGTAAACAACGGTATCATTCTTGTCGATTATACAAATCTTCTTGTTGGTAGAGGCGTTCCTTTAATGGACGCTTGTTGGCAAGCTGGTGTAAGCCGATTTAGACCTGTATTGATGACAACTTTAACAACAATTTTAGGTATGTTACCAATGTGTTTTGCAACAGAAGGACAGGCTTTGCTTGTTCAACCAATTGGTATTGCTGTTGTTGGTGGATTAACTTCTAGTACATTTATTACTTTGTTTGTTATTCCTGTAATTTATTCAGTTGTAATGAAACAAAAAGCAACAAAAACTGCAAATATTCAAATTAAATACGAGGGATAGTTATGTATAAAGTAGAAATTATTTCAAATCAATCTGTTCAAGATGATATTGTAGAACTTTTGGAACAAGAAATTCCGAATATCGAATACACAATTATTCCTGTTGTATACGGAAAAGGTTTGTCTTCTAAAAAACTTGGTGATACAGTTTGGCCTGAACAAAATTTTATGTTGTTTTCTTATGTAGAAGATGAAGAAACAGCAAAAAAAATTAAAATGATTATTACAGCCATAAGACAAAAATTCCCACGAGAAGGAATTTCATCGTTCTATTACAAAGTAGAAGAATAAACTAATTTTGAATTATTTTTACCACGCGGAGTTGCTCGGCTAAATCCTTGTAAATCTGTGTGGAATTAAAGCCCATTTCCTTTGCGATTTGGGCTGTTTTTTTTGCGTTATATTCACCAGTTTCTAAAATCAAAGTGCCATTTTGAAGAAGGATTTTTTTGCTTTGTTCAATTAATCGTTTGATTATAGCAAGTCCCTCTTCATCACTTTTTTTATTTATTGCGGAATCAAAATCTCCATCAAGAGCAAGACGAGGTTCGTTTCTTCCGTCCATCAATAATTCGTCTACCATGTAAGAAGGAATGTACGGAGGATTTGAAACTATTAAATTGTGATTTGTTTTATTTTCAAAAACAGTTAGTAAATCACCTTGTAAAAAAGAAAATTGATTTTGAAATTCTTTTGGAATTAGATGATTTACATTCTTTTTGGCAATTTCGAGAGCCTTTGGACTTATATCCGTAAGAAAAACTTTTGGGCAAGAATTTGTTTTTTCAATTATTTGTAAAGCAATGCTGATTCCAACACATCCGCTACCTGTACAAACGTCGGTAAAGAAAAAATCGTTATTTTTGTAAAAAGAATTGTTCCAAATAACTTCCAAAGTTTTTTCTACAAGAATTTCTGTGTCTGGTTTTGGAATTAAAACGTCTGGAGTAACAAAAAAATCGTAACCATAAAATTCTTTGTGGCCTGTAATATAAGCAATTGGAAGTCCAGTTTGTCTTTTTTTTATCGCTTCTAAAAAATCTGATTCTTGTTCGGTTGATAACTCATTTTTTGAATTTAATAAAAGTTGGGTTTTGGAAAATCCAGTTATATATTCTAGAATGCAATTTACATCAAGCGATGTTGTAGGAGAATTAATTTCTTTATTTCCAAATTGTTTGGCTTCAAAAATCGTCATCTATAAAACAAACCTTTTTTAGAAATCTAAAATTCCGTCGTTTTTTTCCATTCATCTATAAATTCAATCATGAATTGTTGAATATTTCCAAACCATTTTTTTTGAAAAGCACAAGCTTCTTTTCCAATGTAACGATAGTGCCAACTTTCCCACCGGTATCCAGTTACATCTTCGTAACCTTGTGGAAAACTAAGCGACCACCCAAAATTTGCTGCATTTTCTTCTAACCATTTGCTTTGGTCTGTAAGTGCAAAATCATCGTCAATTGTTCCAAAGTCAATCGCTGCACCAAGTTGATGTTGGCTTGTTCCCGGTCTTGCCGATTCTCGTTCTGCTTCTTCCAAACCGTCCACGCTTACCCAATAATTGAATGTATTTTCTTGATATTGGTACGAACGATAAGTTGAACTTACAACAAGTTTTACACCATCTTGTTGCGCTGCCTGTGCCATTTTGCGTAAACTTTCTTCAACATCAACCCGAAGCGAAAGATTATTTTTTGTAATATCGTAATCCGAATTTTTTACTAATTTTACCAAATTTGTTGGCTCGTAGTCTTTTCCAACAAAATGTTTTTTATCAATCAAATAATAAAGGCTCAAATCATCTTGTGGAAAAGATTTTTCTGCTTGTAAAACAACTTGCAAATCATCTAAAAATTTTTGTGTTTTTATATTTGAAATTTCATTTTTTGCACGGTCGCTCATTTTTTCAAAAACGATATTTAATTTTTTCATTTCTGGTGAAATTTCTACTTTTTGTTCAATTTGTTTTTCAATTTGAACTTGTTCATTCGTAGTTTCTATTTTTTTTTCTTTGTTTTTTGCGCAACAACAAAAAACAAAACTTAATAAAATTACAAAACTAATAAAAAATGTTTTTTTCATGATATTTCTCATCTTTAGATTTTTAAAATTCCGTTTTCTAAAATTATTTTTTTAGTTCCGTCCGAATATTCCAATTCGATAGTTGGGTCTTTTACAACGCCATCTAAATGAATCAAACTTGGAGCATCATTGTCGTAATTTTCGCCGATTGCAAAATGGCAAGTTCTAAACGCTTTTTCATCTTCAAGCATATTTCCTGTAATTCGTGCGGCAGGATTTAGACCAATTCCTAATTCACCAATGTTGCGCGCGTTCTTTTTGTAAACAATTCCCATGCCTTCAGGAAGTTTTTTTTCTTTTTCCATAAGAATTGCTTTATTTTCTGCGTCCGTAATTGTTTTTAATAAACGTTTTGCTTCTGCGTCTCCTGTGATTTCAGAAACAAATCCTTTTTCTACTTTACAAACAATTGGGGTTTTTATAATTGAATCTCCATCAGCAAAAGTCATAGAACCGTCAAAAACAATTACGCCTTCAGTTCCGTTTTCTTCTTGCGAAGGAATTAATGGGCTTATAAAAACTTCACCAGCAGGAATGTTTCCTCCAGTTCCAGGTTTAGAAAAATCTCCGTCATCAAAAAGCAATTCTCTGTTTTTTATAGGAATTTTTACATCCGTTCCTGCAGGCGCAGTTACGTGAACAAAATTTGCGTTTGTAAAAAGTTCTTTTAATTTTTTACAACGGTCGCCAAGTTCTTTATAATCAATGTTTGCAGTTCGTTCCATCATATCAACTGTAATTCCTGGAGTCCAAGCTGCGCGCATTGTCTTTTTACCATCAAGCAAATAGTCAAAAATGTGAGTGAATTCTTGTCCATCGTCTGTCTTGTAAGGATTTGCTGTCGCTTCTGGGTCTTTTCCAAGTTTAATTTCTGAAATTGAAAAACAAACATCAGGATTGGTTTTTATACTTGCCAAAACTTCTGGCATCGCATTATCAAATGAAGTTCTGTTTGGCTGAAAAATCAATACCGGAAAAGCACCTTTTTCTTCGCTTGCTGAATATAAATCTTGTGCAATTTGAGTTGTTGCAGGATTTGCAATTATTAAAACTCTTTCGTTTTTCTTTATTTTCATTACGTCTTCAACAACTACTTGAGCCGAAGTTCTTTCTTTTTTCATATTGTATTCCTATTTTTTCACTATTACTAAATTTCGTTCACTATCTTCCAAGCCGGGAACAAAAAGTTTTTCGACGTTGTATTCAGGAACAATTTTATTTATAGCGTCCATTTCTGTTTTTATATTTTCTGATTTTGCTTTATATGCCGCCAAAAATCCGCCTGTTTTTGTAAGAGAAAGAAGTGTTTTTATCATCTTTTCATCCAAAGGTCTAAACGCTCTAAAAACACTTATATCAAAACTTTCTGCAGGAACTTTTTCGGCTTCTTTGTTCCAAACAGTAACATTTTTTAGTCCCAAAATTGCCGCGCAGTTTTCCAAAAAAGCACAACGTTTTGCCATTCGTTCTACAAGAAAAAAGTTGAACTGAGGAAAAGCCGCCGCAAGAGGAATTCCTGGCAATCCGCCACCAGAACCAATGTCCGCAATTTTTACATCAGGCCCAATTTTTTCCGCAATTTTTTTGATGTTTTGAGCTGCTGATAATGAATCCAAAATGTGTCTTGTAACAAGTTCATCGTGGTCGCTTGTGTTTGTCAAATTGTAGGCAGAATTAAAAAGAATTAGTTCTTTTATGTAAGATTCCATTTTTTGACATAAAGAAGGAATTTCTTTATCCAAAAATCCGAATTCTTTTAATCCATTTTGTAATAATTCGCTCATTAGTTGTTTCCTTGTTGGTCAATATCCAAAAGAATATCTATTTGAAAATCGTTGCTCAAATTATTAAAAACAATTAAATTTCCTGTTTTTGTGGCGGTTAGATTTTTCTTTTGCGAAAGTTGATATAAATAAGATTCCGTGTTTTCTTTGTCTTGCATGATTGTCGGAATTACTTCGTATTTTACAGTTGAACCGTTATTTTTTTGAGTTTTGAATAAAAGATAAATTGTTTCGTAATGATTTTTACCGTTTTTGTTTAATTTTCTGTCCGCTGTAAATAAAAAAGTTCCGTCTGGTTCTAACGTGCTTATAAAAACAGAGCCCAATGAATCTAAAAAGTTGTGATTTTTCAACTTGAATCGCAAAATGTTAGGATTTCTTGTTTTAAAAATCGCATTGTCAGACTGATGATTATCTAAATCGTGTTTTTGGCTTAAAGAAAGTTTTTTTTGTTCGGCTTTTAATTCTTGCAAACTTTTCAAAATTTCTTTTAATAAAACATCCGAAGTTTGTTTGTTACTTGTAGAATTTAACAACGATGATAAATCAGAAAATGAACCTGAATCATACAAAGATGTAATGTCATTTGAAGATAAAATATTATTTGATTTTATAAATTCCGAAAGAAACTCGTTTGTTGGAGTTCCGTCTGTTAAAATTGTTTCGTTGTTTGTTTCTGTGCTTTCAGTTTTATTTTTTTCAGTTGTTTTTTTTGTAGTAGGCGAGTAGGGAATAGAAGGTCTGTAAAATGAGCCGCCTAATTCTGGTGCCGAAATTTCTGGCATTTCAGGCATTGCTGGCATTTGAACAGATTGAGCGCCAATCAAACTACAAAAAAGAGAAAAAAATCCAGCTACAAAAAACGATTTTTTATTACAAACTGGCAAGACTTTCCTCCACTATTTCAAGGCGTTGGGTTAATTGTGAAATTGTTCTTTCCAATCTAGTTTTTTCTTTTTCAAGTTTTGTTTTTTTATCGTCTTGTTTTGCACTTTGTGATTTTTGTTTCATTAATTCACGCACAGAACTTGGACTTTTGTTTCCTTCCAAAAATTCTTGTTCAACTTCGGCTCTTTGGTCTGGCTTTTTAACTGAAGCAACAACTTTCATATTTTCAAAACCAATCGCAGGGTTTACAGGAACAGCGCCAACTTTTCTAATATCTTTTTCTGCGTTACGAGGTAAACACAAAACTCGGTCAATGTAATCTTCATAACGAATGTCGGCTTCTTTACATAATTCCCATGCTTTTGCAAGTTTTTTGCCAAATTCCTGCATGAGTTCGCCGTTTTTTTCCAAATAATTTTTCTTAATATCTTCAGTTAATTCTTTTAATTCTGGTGAATCTTGCCAACCAATTCTGTAATAACCTTTTTCTTCTGCGATAGAAAGCAAATTGCCAAATTTTGCCCAAAATTCCTGTGTATGAACTTTACAACCGCCCATCGCAGCCGCAGGATTTAGTTCTTGTTTTTCAATTGTCACAAGATGATGTGTGTATTCGTGAATTGCAGTATAAATTAATTGATTTTCTGATTTAAAATTTGCGTTGTGCAAAAAAATCTCATGTGTGTCTGGTTTATAAAATCCATTTACACGTTTGCTTTCTTTGCCTGTTTGAATTACAGAAAAATCTATACTCGATTCTTGTATGTCCAAAAGCATTGTTTTTATTTTTTCGTTATCCATTTTTTTTGCGTCCTTTTTTTATGAATGAATTATTAACGCTCCGGCAACTGTGGCGGCGGTTTCAGTTCTCATGATTCTTTCTCCCATTCCACTTCTGATGTAGCCAAAACTTTCCAAAAGATTTCTTTCTTTATCTGTCCAGCCACGTTCACTTCCGATGGCAGCAACAACAGATGAAATATTATCATTTTTTTTATTTTTAAGCACGTTGTTTAACGAATCCGTTGGATTTATATTGTCCAAAGCAATTTTTAATGAAGATGAATTGTCTGCTTCTAAAAAATCCAAACATTCTTTTAGCGTTTGATGAAGAAATAATTCTGGAACGTGTGTACTTCCGGCTTGAACAGTTCCGTCCAAAAGCATTTTATAAGCGTTCCCTTTTTCTACCAAAGTTGATTTCATGTATGATTTTTCGCCTAATTCAGTTCCTGTAAGATGAACTTCGCAAATTCCTAGCGCTGCAATATCACGTAATAATCTTTTTAATTGAATTGGGCGCGGAAATCCAATAATCATTTTTACAGGATTTAGAGGTTTTCCATCACTTGTTGCTTTAAATGAAAAATAGATTTTTTCAGAATCAATCTTTGTAATTGTAGCAATTCCAGCTTTTTCGCCGATTACGCCGGCTGTAAATGTGTCACCTTCTTTTTTGTGAAGAATTTTTATTAAATGAGTTGCACGCTCATCAGATAACAAAAGAGGCGAATCTATTTCTTGAGAAGTAAAAAGACAAATATTCATTTTTTACGAGAACATATTAATTTTCTTTAAGATTTTAGACAACTGGTCTTTTTCAATTAAATCGATAGGTCGTCCTTCTGCATGTTTGTGCGCACTTTCTGAGAATGAACCCATTGTTACACAAAAACCTGCATCACATCTTAAATCGCGCATTTTTGAGTGGAATTCTCTAACAGGCATATCACCAATAACAGTTTGAGACCTATAAAATCTAAAGATTTCTTTTGTGTCCCATTTTTGATTTTCTATTGAACAAATAATTTCTACGTGACCAGAATCAACAGAAACGTCTTCTACTTTTACAAATGAGTTGTCGTAGAATGTAGAAATGAATTTTCGACAAAGTGCAACAAAATCACTTGTTCCTGACATCAAATATGTCTGAAGATTTTTGTTTTTATTCAATTCCTGATATCTTGCAACAAGAGTATCAACATCTTTGTAGCCAGCGTGTGAAAGTTGAATTTGTTTGAGCAAATCCAATCCTTTTTGAATATCATTCAACGCAATATAAGAACTTGCACATCTGTATTTGATTTGTGTTAAAATCTGGTCAGGAACATTTTGAAGTTTTAATGCAATGGAATAATCTTGAATTGCAGCCTGAAAATTCTTTTGGCGTTCATGCATTTTTCCGGCTTCCAAACAAGATTGTGCACCAAATTGTGGGTCTGGTCGAAGGTGAACGAATATTTTTAGTGCTTTATCGTTTATATTACATTCAGATAAAGAAATAGCCATGTAGAATAGTAATTCTTTATTTTCAGGATGTTCGTCCAAAACTTTTTTTAAGTAAGGAAGTGCATCTTTGTATTTTTTAGATTTGTAATAAGATAATGCCAAAAATTCATTTGGTTCAGAATTTTCAGGAGCAATTAATTTGCTTTTTCTAAAACAATAAATTGCTTTTTCGTAAATTCCTTTTTTGTAAAAAGCTTTTCCTAAATAAAAGTTTGCATCAAAAACTTCAGGTTCTTTTTTTACAGAAAGCAACAGATAATTTACAGCGTCTTCTAGTTTTTCTAAATTGTATGCCGAAATTCCTAAACATAGAGCAGCTTTAGCAATATTGATTTCTACGTGAGCCGCTGAAATATCGTATAAAGTCTTGTAGATTTTATATGATTCTTCCCAGTTTTGGTCACTAAAATAAAGTTCACCTAAAGTTTCGAGAGATTGCACGTTATGAGGATCGTGAGCAAGTTTTTTTTCTAATTCTTTGATGACTGCGTTTTTTCCCTTTTTTTGAATAGTTGTATTTACTTTGTTACGTTTCTCTTTTGAAGAACCTTTTACAAACATCAGAATTACAACTAAAAGTGCTGCAATAATAATCGCAATAAGAATAGGAATTAACATTGTCTACGTCCTCATAAAATTTTTAAAACAATTATGCTTTATTTTCGACAAGATTTAACAAATTCTGCAATGTTTTCCATTGCTGTTTTAATTTTGTTAATGTCTGTAGCATAACAACAACGAATAAATCCTTCGCCTGCTTCTCCAAAAGCAGAACCCGGAACAACAGCTACTTTATATTTTTCTATGAGTTGAGTTGCAAAATCATCACTTGATAATCCTGTAGAACGAATATCAGGGAACATATAGAATGCGCCTTGTGGTTCAACAACAGGAAGTCCCATATCATTAAATGCTTTGTACATAAGATTGCGACGTTGGCGATAACTTACACGCATTTTTTCAACTTCTGACCAACCGTTTCTTAAACCTTCGATAGCACCGTATTGGCTAAAAATTGGAGCACAAATTATGTTGTACTGATGAAGTTTGTGAAGTTCACTTACCAATTCCTTTGGTGCTGCCAAAAATCCAATTCGCCAACCTGTCATAGCAAAAGCTTTTGAAAATCCATTTAACACAATTGTGTAATCTTTCATTCCAGGGAAACTTCCAATAGAAACGTGTTCGTTATCGTCGTAAACAAGTTCACAGTAGATTTCATCACTAATACACCAAATTTGATGTTTTTTTACAAGTTCAGCAATTTTTTCTAATTCGTCAGCTGGACACATTCTTCCAGTAGGATTGCTTGGTGAACAAAGCATAATTGCTTTTGTTTTTGGTGTAATTACTTTTTCAAGTTCTTCTGCGGTAGGATAAAATCCAGTTTTGCTTGTATCAAAGTGAATTACTTTTGCATCACAAAGAGTTGTTAATGGCTGATAAGAAACATAGCAAGGTTCACAAATGATTAATTCATCACCAGGATTTAGAATTGTTCTTAAAACAGCATCAACACCTTCTGAAGCACCAACTGTAACTAAAATTTCGTTTGTTGGATTATAATCAAGATTGTATTTTGTAAGATATTTTGCAATTTCTTCTCTTAATTCTAACAATCCCCAGTTTGAAGTGTAAGAAGTGTGACCTTTTTCTAAGTGATAAAAAGCTTCTTCTCTAATTGTCCAAGGTGTAGAAAAATCAGGTTCTCCAACACCAAGTGAAATTATATCATCATGCCCAATACACAAATCAAAAAATTTACGAATTGGTGATGGTTGTGTTTGCAACATCTTTTCTGAAAATCTATCTTTTCTTGTATTCATTTATGCGGTTACTCCTTCGCGATTATCTCTTTCATCTTCGACATATACAATGTCATTTTCTTTGTAAGTTTTTAATACAAAGTTTGTTTTTGTAGAACGAACTCCTTCCAAAGTGGAAAGTTTTTGAGAAACGAATAACGCGACTTCTTGCAATGATTCACCTTCAATCATTACTTTTAAATCATAACCTCCACTCATTAAATACAAAGAACGTACTTGTGGAAATCTATAAATTTTATCAGCTAATGCATCAAATCCATGTTCACGTTCAGGTGTTACTTGGAGTTGGATTTCTGCACATACTTTTTCTTTTACATCTACTTCTTTTGCAGGATTTACAATAGCTGTATATTTTAGAATTACACCATCCGCTTCTAATTTCGCGATAATCGCGGCGACTTCTTCAGTAGTTCTTTTTGTCATAGCGGCGATGTCTTGTGGGGAAAGACGAGCATTTTGTTTAAGTAAATCAAGAATTTCTTCCATAAAAATAATCCTCCAAAATATAGAACAATTTTAATATGTTTTGATTGCTATATCAACCATATTATAGAATAAATTGCATATTCAATAAAAATAAAAAATCAGTTATAAAAGAATTTAATATATCAAAGTTAGGAGGTGAACTAAATTGATTTTAAGTTGGTCTGTTTATGCTTTATTAATCGTTTTAATTCTTTTTGGATGCAAATTTGCGTGGCGAAAAAATGAATTTAATGATGATTTTTTAAGTTTGGATGTTACAAAAAGTTTACGAGGATTAGCCGCAATCGGTGTAATTTTGCATCATATTTCACAAGAAAGTGCTTTTCAAAAAGTAAAAGAATTAAGTCCTTTTGTAAACGCAGGATTTTATTTTGTTGCAATCTTTTTCTTTTGTTCAGGATTTGGATTAATCAAAAGTTTAAAAACAAAAGAAAACTATTTGGATGGATTCCTTAAAAAACGTGTGTTAAAAACAATTGTAATTCCTTTTTATGTTTGTGTCTTGCTTTACGGAATTTACAAATTGATTATGGGCGTAAAAATGCCTTTGGCTCATTGGATTACAAATCTTTTAGGCTTAACTTTAATGAATGATTACGCTTGGTATCCAATTGTTTTGACAATTTTGTATGTAGCATTTTATTTTATTTTCAAATATGTAAAAAATCGAAAATTGTGTTTTGTATTAATGTTTTTAGTGATTTTTGCACAAGGTGTTTTCTTTGCTTTTAACGGACATTTTGCTTGGTGGGCAGGAAAATCAAATTGGTGGATGCAACCAAATGGTTGGGCAAATGCAAAATGGTGGATGCATCAAAAAATAATTTGGTTCTTCGGTGAGTGGTGGGTAAATTCATCAATTGCTTTTTTTATTGGAATGATTTACGCAAATTTTGAAGAAAAAATTGTAGCTTGGTTCAAAAAATGTTATTGGATAAAACTTGTAGCTCTTTTAGCTTTGTGGTTGATTTTCAACTTTGTTTCTGGAATGGCACAATGGAAACTTGGTTATTGGTCTGAATATAGCGGAAAAGGTCCTGGAATTTTAAACAAATTTGTTTGTTATTTGTCGCAATTACCACAAGTCACATTCTTTGTTTTGTTTTCTTTTACAATAATGATGAAATTTTACAGTGTGAATCCAATTACAAAATTCTTTGGAAACCTTTCTTACGAAACTTACATGATGAATTTAATCGCAATAGAAGTGTTCAGATTCTTGATTTATTCAAACAATTCTACAGGAGGATGGCCAGTTCCAATCTACAAAACGGGCAATTATAACCTTGCAATTTACGCGGGCGCGGTTTTAGCTTCATCAATTTTACTTGGGATTGTTTATAAATATCTAAATAAACTGTCAACAAAGTGGATAAAGTAAAACGATTAACATAAAAATAAAGAAAACGTTTTCGTAAAATTTGTTAAAACGCATAGGGGAAATCCCCTATTTTTATACAAAAAAACACGATTTTTTTTGCATAAAAATAAAAATCAAATATAATAAAATGTAGTCATTAAAAATGACTAAAAAGTCAATGAATTTTGACTAAAAAAAACTATTTACAAAAAGAGGAAGACAATGAAAAAGATTCTTTCAGGATTACTCGCTCTTGTACTTGCAGGTGCTTTATTTACATCTTGCGGTGCAAAACAAGAAGACAAAGTTATTAACTTATGGTCATTCACAGATGAAGTTCCAGGAATGGTTGAAAAGTATTTAGCTGCTAACCCAGACCTCGGATACACATTAAACACAACAATCATCGCTACAACAGACGGTGCTTATCAGCCAGCTCTTGACCAAGCTTTACAAGCTGGTGGAAAAGATGCTCCAGATATCTACTGTGCAGAAGCAGCTTTCATCTTGAAATATTCAAAAGGTGATATGCAAGATTATGCTATGCCATACAAAAACTTAGGTATCGATATTGACAAAGCATTAAAAGATTCAGAAATTGCTCCATATACATCAGAAATTGGATCAAACACAAATGGTGAAGTTGATGCTTTAGGTTACCAAACAACAGGTGGATGTTTCATCTATCGTCGTTCAGTTGCAAAAGAAGTATTTGGAACAGATGATCCAGCTACAGTACAAGCAAAAATTGGTGGTGGATCAGGAAACTGGAATGCTTTCTGGAAAGCTGCTGAAGAATGTGCTGCTAAAGGTGCTGCTATCGTATCTGGAGACGGAGACGTTTGGCACGCTGTAGAAAACTCATCAGACAAAGGTTGGATCGTTGATGGAAAACTTTATCTTGATCCAAAACGTGAAAAACTCCTTGACTACTCAAAAGCTTTAACAGACAACGGTTGGTCAAACGGAACACAAGACTGGTCAGATGCTTGGTTTGCTGATATGAAAGGTGCTGGTGCAAAACCTGTATTAGGATTCTTTGGTCCAGCTTGGTTAATCAACTATACAATCGCTCCAAACTGTGGTGGATCTAAAGTTGGTGAAGGTACATACGGTGACTGGGCTGTTTGTAACTCTCCTGTAGGATTCTTCTGGGGTGGTACATGGCTTTTGGCTAACGGAAAAACAAAAATGTCTGCTGAAAAGAAAGAAGTTGTTAAAGGTATTATCGAATGGATTACACTTGATACATCTAACGACGGTCTTCTTTACAAATGGGCTAACGGTACTTTGAACGGTGAAGGTGGAACAAAAGATACAGTTGCTTCTGGTGTAGTAATGGCTAAATCTAACGGTGAATTACCATTCCTCGGTGGACAGAATATGTTCGACTACTTCGTAGCAGCTAACAAATATGCTAACGGTAAAAACCTTACACAATACGATGAAGGTATCAACTCTATCTGGCGTGACCAAGTTCGTGCTTATGCTAACGGATCTAAATCACGTGAAGATGCTATCAAAGACTTCAAACAAACAGTTTCTGATACATTAGGAATTGCATACTAATAATCAGTAGTTGATTATTATATAGGGGCTGACATTTTATTTGTAAGCCCCTATTTTTGTTTAGATTAAAATATGTAAAAAAGTAGATATACAATTTTTGGAGTATACGACATGGAAAAAAAAGATCGTAGCATAAAAAAAACAAAAGGTGTTGATAAAGAAACAAAAACAGTTCTAAAAAAGAAATCTACTGTTAGTTATGCTAAATACGGATATATATTTAGTATTCCTTTTATTGTAGCTTTCTTAATTTTTTCACTTTATCCAACTTTATATACAGCAATTCTTGGTTTTACTGATTTAAGAGGTGCTGGAAAAACTAGTTTTAATTTTCTTCCGTTTAAAGAACTATTTTCAAACTACAAAAGTATTCTTATTGATAATCCAACTTTTAGAATTTCGTTAGGTAATACTATAAAACTTTGGGTTTGTAACTTTATTCCTCAGATGATTCTAGCACTTTTGCTTGCTGCATGGTTTACAAATAGACGTGTAAGTGTTCCTGGTGAAGGTGCTTTTAAAGTTCTATTCTATATGCCAAACATCATTACAGCTGCTACTGTAGCTATTTTGTTTAATGCGTTGTTTGCAGATCCAATAGGACCTATAAATAACATTTTACAAAAAATAGGTGTTCTTGGAGTAGATCCAGCTACAGGAGAAAAAGAAGTAATAAAATTCTTACAATCCAAGAGCTGGTCTCAAGGTATTGTAATCTTTATTCAAACTTGGATGTGGTACGGATACACAATGATTATTATGATTTCTGCTATTTTAGGTATCAGCCCAGATATCTTTGAAGCTGCAGACATTGATGGTGCATCTGGTATTCAAGTTTTCTTCAAAATTACTATTCCAAATATCAAAACAATTTTGTTATTCACATTAGTAACTAGCCTTATTGGTGGTTTGAATATGTTCGATATTCCTCAACTTTTCAATAATGCTGGTCCAGACCGTTCTACAATGACTACAAACGTATTCATTTATCGTCAAGCATTCAGTGGTGGATATTTGTATAATAAAGCTTCTGCTGCAAGTATGCTTATGTGGATTTTGATTGTAGCTTGTTCTGCTGTTATGTTCTTTGCAATGAGAGATAAAGAAGAAGTTGCTATTGCAAAACAAAAGAAATTAGAAAAAAAAGAAGCAAAGCGTGCATTAAAAGAAGCTAAACTTGCTGAAAAGAATTCAAAAGAAGGAGTTGTGTCAAATGGAAAATAAATTGAATCTTCACAATGGTGGTAAAACCGTTTATAAAACTCTTATTTTTGTATTCTGTATTTTTCTTTCAGTTTTGAGTTTGTTCCCTTTTGTTGTAATGATTGTAAACTCAACACGTTCTACATATCAAATTCAACAACAGGCTGTTTCATTGATTCCTTCTAAATATTTCTTAAACAACTTAAGAATTTTGACAGGAAAAAGTTTTAATCCTCTTACTGGATTTGCTAACTCTTTGATTGTTTCTGTAGGAACAACAGTTTGTGCTTTGTATTTCTCAACATTAACAGCTTATGCTATCGTAATGTATGATTGGAAAATGAAAAAAGCATTCTTTAGCTTTATTATGGCTGTAATGATGATTCCTGCACAAATTACAATTATTGGTTTTGTACAGATGGTTTATAAACTTGGTATGACAAATAATTTCTGGATTTTGATTTTGCCAGCCATAGCTTCGCCATCTCTGGTATTCTTTATGCGACAGTATATGAAGCCAGCAATTCCACCTTCATTAATTGAATCTGCACGTATTGACGGTTCTAAAGAATTCTTTACATTCAATGTAATTGCTTTGCCAATTATGAAACCAGCTATTGCAACACAAGCAATTTTCTGTTTCGTAACAGCATGGAATGATTTGTTTAGACCATTAACAATTCTTACAAAATCAGATTATTATACTTTGCCAATTATGGTATCTTTGTTAAGAGGAGATATTTACAAAACAGAATTTGGTAGTGTTTACTTAGGTTTAACTTTGACAGCGTTACCACTTATTATTGTTTATCTTTTCTTATCTAAATATATCGTAGCTGGTGTTGCTATGGGTTCTGTAAAAGGATAATTGAAATTATCTTAAACAAAAAAAACTCGGACTAAAATGTCCGAGTTTTTTTGTTTTTAAAACCAATTTTTTATTTTATATTTGTACCTTGTTTAATTATATCTGCAAGTCCGATAAAAGTTCCGATTGAAGTTAGAAGGGAAGGAACAAAGAAAACAAGTAAAACTCTTAAAAGTCTGTTCTTATAAAAAGTTTTTAGATGGCAAATATCATCTTGAACAGTTTCTATGTCACTTACTTTTGGTTTACAAATACATGCTTGTACAATTCCTGTTACAAAACCAACTCCTACAAAAGGGCTTAGCGTTGTAAATGGTGCAGATATAAAGGCTGCTAAAACTGTAAGAGGATGTCCTCCTGCTAAAATTGTTCCTATAACGGAAGGAAGCCCTGTCCAAAGAAACCAACTTGTTAACATTGCAGAACCAGCTTTTACTCCTCCGTAAATAAATCCGAATGCAATTAAACCTATGATACTTACAGGGATAATCCATTCCCAAATTCTGCCCCAAATTGTTTTTGGTGGAATTTGTGAAATTTCTTGGATGTTACTTTGTTTTTGTCCAGATGCAAATTGTTTTAAATGTTCTTCAACACCGTTTAAGTGTCCTGCACCTAAAACAGCAACTATGTTGTTTCCTTGGGCGTTCCAGATTTTTGTTGCAAGATATTCATCTCTTTCATCAATTAAAACTTGTTTGATAACAGGCATATAATCTGAAAGTTCCTGCATCATAGAATCCATTTCGTTTTTTTCTTTTATTTGTTCAATGTCTTCTTCAGAAAATTCTTCTTTAGAAAATGCACTTGAAATTAAAGAGGCTAAAAGTTTGCATTTTCCCCAAAGCGAATTTTTTGCCCAAGCACGGCGCAATGTTGTTTGAATAGGTCTGTCTGCCATAACTGTTGGAATATTCATTTCTTTTGCAACATTCATTGCAGCAAGCATTTCATCGCCTGGCTGAACTCCTACTTTAGAGCCCATTCTTCGTTGAAAAGATGAAAGAACAAGATTTGCCATCAATAAAAAGCCTTCGTTATTTTTTATAACTTTTACGATGTCCAAATCACGATATTTATCTTTATTTTCAATTGAATCCGCACGTTTATCGTCTAATTCAATTGCAACACAATCTGGAGTTAATTCTTTTATTGTTGTTTCAACTTCTTTAATACTTTCTGCGGATACGTGTGCTGTTCCTACAAGAGTAATTTTTCGTCCATTTAATTCTAATTCACGTTGTAAGTGACTCACTTTTCAATCCCCCATTCTGCAAGTCTGTATTCAAAAAACATTGGAGCTTGCATATTTGTTACTTTTACATAGAATTCTTTTGCGATTGTATCTGAACCATTTATTTCGTTGTAAAGTCCCATGTAAAAATTAAGTTTTCCTCTTTTATTCGAGTTATCTTCTTTTGCAATTTTTGAAATTAACAAAGATTCTGCATTACGGCTATATGAATCATGATAAAATCTAACTAATTGAAATTCTGTTGAATTTTTGTCCATTGTTTTCATTAATGCGGCAAGGATTTTTTTTGCATTAAATGTATCTTTTTCTTGTAAATACATAGCTGCATTTAATAACGGATAAGAATAATTTTTGTTATATTCGTATGCTTTATCAAACATTTGTCTTGCAACTGGGAAATTTTTATTTCTGTATTCTAAAACTCCAGCAGCTTCGTAAGCGTAATAATATTTTGGATTTGTTTGAATCACTTTATGATAATTTTCCAACGCAAGGTCAAATTCATTTTGTTCATCATAACAACCTGCTAAATATGCATAAGCCAAAAAGTAAGTTGGTTCTATTTCTGTTGCTTTAGTCCAAGCGTCGATAGCTTCTGAATATTTTCCTTGGTTTCTAAAATAATCACCTAAGTCCAAATAATAATCGTAATTTGTTGGATCAATTTTTATTGCTTCTTGAATATATTTTGTTGCTCTTAAATAATTCATGTCTTCAGCCGAAAGTTTTCCCATGTATGCTAGAGCAGGCGCGTGATATGAATCAATTTGTAGAATAGTTTCAAAATATGTTTTTGCAGAATCAATATCATCCAAATAATATGACATTTGTGCGTAACCAAAAAGTGCGTCTATGTTGTTTGGTTCTGTGCGTAGAGCTTTTCTGTAAGAATCTCTAGATAGTTTATATTTTTTGTTTAGAGCATAATCTTCGGCTTGAATGATATTTGCAGAAACATTGTATGGCTCAACGACTAAAATTTGTTTTAGAATAGATTTATAATTTGTATTATCATTTTTTGCTCTATAAGTCAAAGAAAGAAGTTCTAATGCATCAATGTTTTCAGGATTTTCTGCTAGAATTTCATTTGCTACTTTTTCAGAATTGTCTAAATCACCAGATGAAATGTACAACGAAGCTAAAAGTAATTTTAAGTCTAAATCATCTTTTAGTTCATCAGGAATGTTTTGGAAATGTTCTATTGCTCCTGATAAATCATCTTGATTTAATTTGTCCTGTAATTGTTTTACAAAAAGAACGTTTGGAGGGTCTTTTGGTTCTTGATTACCGTTGGCTTGAGAAAGTGGCGCTGATGTACAAGAAGTAAAAAATCCTTGAACAACAAAAACAAGTATGATTAAAAAATTAATTTTTTTCATTTTTGAATCCTTTTATTAATAGTTGAAATTCCCTTAATCATTAGCTAAACTATACACACAATGAACATGCGAATAATTAGAAAAGGTTTAGGTATTTTTTTAGTCGATATTGTTATTATAATCGGCATTTTTATTCTACAATTTAGAACAGATTCCTATATAATGAAGAAATTAGGAAATTTGCAGATTACTTTAGAACAATCTGTATCAGAAGATAATATAACAAGTTTATTAAACAAATTACAAGTTACTTACAACGGTCTTTCTATATTTTGTGATGATGAAAATCCTGCAAAAATTCGCCTAGAAGATAATTCAGAAAAAGAAATAAAATTTATTGAATATGAAGAAAAAGGTGATTTAGCTTGTAATTTGATTTTTGAAGATAATGTTGTTTTGTCGGCAAAATTATCTGATAATTCAGAAAACGCAGAACTTCAAATTTCTACTTCATATCCAAAAACAGTTTCCTCTTTTCAGATTCCTTACAAATATTCAAGAAATATGAATGTACAAGAATCTGAAGTTAACAAGTTGGTTTTGAATAATAAACAAAAAACTTGGGATTTTACAGCAACAAATATTCAAAATAATATTCTTACATTTCAATCTTCAACAGCTATTGCAAAATATAAAATTCATGATGAAAAACAAAAGTTTACATTTGAGAATATTGTTGATTTTGTAGCTGCGCAAGAAGACGTTTATTTAAGTACAACAAAAGCATTTAAAGATAAACTTATTTCGTCATTTACAGAAAATGCTGCTGTATCTTCATCTTTATCAGAACAAGCTGTTGTGTCTTATGTTGCTGCTATGGCAGAAAACGGAAAATATAAAAATGCATTAGATTTTGTTCCACAAAGTTTTAAACGGGTTACACAAAGAACTTATTTATCTGCTCCGTATTTTAATAGTTTAGCAGCAATGAATACCTCTCTTGATAAATATATTTCTGATATTCAAAGCAAAATTAAAGCAAGTGCTTCATCTACTTCTTTGGATATTTTTACAACAGAAAACCTTGCATTTAATTTGGCAATTTATTCAAATCCTGAAACCGTATTAAAAGTTTTGAGTAAAGTTGTTGGCTTAAATGTAGAAGCTCTTTCTTTAAATGTAGCAACAGGAATTTTAAAAACTTATCAAGATTTATTACCGTTGAACCAAGATTACGCAAATGTTCTTTTGCAAGCAGTTGAACCTTGTTTGGAACGAATTACGTTGGCTTGTAATATTGATGGTGAAAAACTTACACTTTCTGAAAATGACACATTCTTGCCTGTTTCTCAAGCTGTAAATACTGGAATTACTCTTATGAAATATGGTTTATTAACAAATAATTTGACATACATAAAAGGTGGTCGTTTGTTAGTAAATTCATATATTGCAGATAGTTCGTCTTTTGATTTAAATACTTTATCGATGTTGTATCCAATTATTGCTTATGATAACGTTCTTTATCCTCACTTCTCAATAATTGGTTCTCTAAAAGATAAAAAAGTATGGACATGGTCATGTTCGGAAGATATTAAATTTAATTTTGAAGATGAAGTTGTAACTTTGGAATTGGATTTTATTGATGAACAGATTCAACACGTTATTTTCAAAGAAATACCTCCATTCACTTCAATTTATATTTATGATATTGCTTATAGAACTGACCCAAGATTTGAGACTTACAATTCTTCAGGTTATGTATATAAAAATGAAAATGGAACTTTGTTGCTAAAATCTAGACATAAATCTGAAAAAGAAATTGTAAAATTAGATTATAAACCGATTGTAAAAAAAGAAGTTGTACCAATTGTTCAGCCAACAGAAAAAGATGACGCAAATAATGTTCAAGAAGAACTTGTTGTAACAGAATCAGAAGAAAATGTTTCGGCTACTTCTCAAGAAGAAACTCTCTCATTGGCATCGGATGTTGTTGAAACAGAACAAATACCTGAGGTTGTTGAAGAACCAAAAGAAATTAAATATGCAGTGTATTTAGATTCATGTTCGTCAAAACGTAAAATGATAGGTGTATTAAGAGGAATTTTCCCTGGCATGAAACCAAATGATGCTGAAATATTCTTAAAAGATTTACCTAGACTTATTGATGAAAATGTAACACAGGAAAAAGCTGCTGAATTACAAAAGTCTTTAACAGAAGCATCTGGTACTGTAAGAATTGTGCAAATGCAATAAGTAAAAAATGTGTGAATTGAGCGTTTTTTTACCGATATTTTAAATAAGGTAATTTTTATGAAAAAATATTCGTTTTTATTTGTTATATTTTTATGCACATTTTTTTCTTGTAGTAAAAAAACTGAAAAAATTGAAATAACAGAAACTGTGCCTCAGATTGAGATTAAAGAAAAAAATCATAAATGGTTTTATTTTTCTTCTGACGGATATTTTGAAACTTCTTCGCCAAAAAATGCCCCATTTGTTTTAAATTCACCTTGGACAGAAGCGATTAGAATTTCTTCTGCAAATAATTCTTCTTCAATAAATCAAAAAAAAGGTTTTGCGGTTGTAAATCGGCTTGGAATGATTACGTTTGACAATGAAAAAATAAATCTTGCTGTGGATATAAATCTGTTTCCTAATCGCACTTCAGGAAATTTAGTTTTTTTTAATGATGTTCCAATTTTTTCAGTTTTTAAAAGTTCTTTTTTTAATGATTCAATTTTGCAAGAAAATTATAAAAATGATGATTCATTGCATTTGTTTTTAGTTCAATTTGATGATGAAGCAAAAATTTCTTATCCACTTGTAAATTGCAGTAATTTATCGCAAAAAAATAATTCCGAAGTAACAGATTTTTACTGGAATGGTGACGAATGGTTTTGTTGTATAAAAAGTGTAGAAGATGGGCGTGTATTTTTTGATTACGTAAAATGGACTTCTGCGTTACCATTAATGTCGTTGTCTCCTGCAATTGCTAGCGAAAATCTTACAGTTTTTGAAATTGAAGTAAATGCGTTTAGAGAAAAAAAACAATTGTTAGATTATAAAAATGCGCCAGAACGAATCAAAAAAATGTTGAATGGTTTTGATAAAAATATTTCGTTTGATTTAAAAGTAAAAACTTGTGGCGGAAGTTCTCCTCGTGTTTTTTCTAACGACGTACAAAATTATTCAGGTCAAACTCTAAAAGCAAAATCAATTATAAGCCAGAATTGGAGTTGTGTAATTTTTGAAGATGGAACTCTTTTTATAGAAGGTGCATTGGAAAATAAGCACATTTTAAGAAATGGAAAACCTGTTGCAATTCGTTTGCCAAAACTTCCTGCCGGCTTTGTTTATACTGATTTTGTAATTTCTGGAACTTATCTTTACGTTGGTTGGGAAGAAACAGATTTTTATAAAGTTGGAAAAAGTGGTTTTATTCAAGTAAATCTTGAAAAAACGTTGTATAATAAGATGTATTAGAGAGATTTAATGAAAAAGATTTTTTATATTTTTTTAATTTTGTTTTTCTCAAGTTCAATTTTTGCAAAAGCATCTTTTTTTGTAGAATTAACACCATCACTTTTATTAAATACAGAAGATAAAAAATACAGCGCACCTTCTCCTATTTATTTTCCGTTGAGTTTGGGAATTCAAATTGAAACTCCGTTTGCAAAAATAGAACCTTCTATAAGTTTGTGGACAAATTATTATTTGCTTGCTCACGATAAGGCTCTTATTTCTGAAATAGAAAACAGAACTTCTTTGGCAATTTCTTCTATGATTAATATTCCTGTAAGTTTTTCTATTGGTAAAACAGGCCTTTCTATTTCTGCAGGATTTGCTTTTTTTCTTAGATTTGCGTTGCCTTTAGAAGGAATAGAAGCGAGTGATGAAGTTTCTAAAATAAATGAATATTTTTGGCAAAAAATGAGATTTCTTTATTTGAGTACAGATGTTCAGTGGATGTTTGATTTGCCAAAAGTAAAAGCTGGGCCAATTTTGCGATTCTATTTACCGCTTGGTGGATTAATCAGCGACAAAAGTATGAATGCTTCTATTTTTAATTTGGGATTAAAAGTTTGTTTCTAAAATGAGTTATTATTCAGTTGGAGAATTTTATAAAGAAAAATTCGGGAGTAAAGTTTACAAAATCGCGATTGATGCAGGCTGCACTTGTCCAACACGCGATGGAACTAAAGGAAATAAAGGTTGCATTTTTTGTAGCGCGAATGGGTCTGGCGATTTTGTACCTTCCAAAAAACTTTCGATAAGTGAACAAATCAAACAAGCAAAAGAAATTATTCAAAAAAAAGTAAAAAAAGAGATTAAATATATCGCGTATTTTCAGAATTTTACAAATACTTATGGTGATGAAAAACTTCTTGTGCAAAAATACAACGAAGCAATAAATTGTGAAAATGTGTGCGGAATTTCTATTGCAACACGACCTGATTGTATTTCATCTTCCATTTTAAAAGAAATTGCGGCTTTGTGTAAAAAAACGTTTGTGACAATTGAGTTGGGATTTCAGACTAGTAAAGAAGAATCTGCGGATTATATAAGGCGTGGTTTTTCAAATCAAGAATATTTAGAAGCGGTTAAACGTATTCATCAAGCAGATTCAAGAATTCATGTTGTAACACATTTGATTTTTGGACTTCCGGGTGAAAATCATGACGATATGATGAATAGTGTAAAATTCTGTTTGAATGCAAAAACAGATGGAATTAAATTCACTGTGCTTTACGTATTAAAAGGAACGGACTTAGAAAAGGATTATCAGGCTGGGAAGTTTGATGTTTTGGAAATGGATGAATATTTTGCTTTGTTGAAGTCAGCATTGGAATTAATTCCTCCAAAAATTGTAATTCATAGATTGACGGGCGATGGACCAAAAAAATTATTGATAGCTCCCATGTGGACAGCAAATAAAAAAAATGTTTTAAATGCAATAAATAATTCAATTATAGGAATTCAAGTCTAGAAATAAAAAACATATTTTTATATACTAAAGATATCTTACACTGACGTTTTTTTAATTATCGTCATTCATAGAAGGAAAAAAATTATGGCAAAATTAAAAGGTTCTCTTAAAATCAAACTTGCTCTAGGGCTTGTTGGTGAAATTCAGAAAAGCAAATTAAACAAAGCTTCTAAAGATGTAAAAAAATCTCAAGAAGTAACACTTAGACGCATTTTGGAATATGCGAAAGATTGTGAATGGGGTAAAGCTCACAATTTTGAAAAAATCCTTGCAGCAAAAAATGCTGATGAACTTTTCAAATTATGGCAAGAAAATGTAAAACCTCAGGATTATGAAGATCTTCGTGAATATGTTGAACGCCACAAAAACGGTGAAGAAAATATTCTTTTCCCAGGTAAACCAATGATGTATGCTACAACAAGTGGTACAACAAAAGAACCAAAATGGATTCCAATTACAGATGAATATTATAACAATGCATATAGTAAAATGACAAAACTTTGGCTTCATTCATTCCAAATGCACAGACCAAAAGTTTTTGAAAATGTTTGTACATCAATCGTAGGAAAAGCTATTGAAGGTGAAGCTCCTGATGGAACTGTTTACGGTTCTGTTTCAGGTGTTACACGTCGTGACTGTCCAGAATTTATTAAAGGATTGTATGCAGAAGATAACGCTGTTTTTGCAATTTCTGATTACAAAGCTCGTTATTATACAATTATGCGTACAGGTATTGAGCAGGATGTTCACTTACTTGTTACAGCAAACCCTTCTACAATTGTAGAAATGCAAAACAATGTAAATGAATTCTTTGATGAATACGTTAAAGATATTGAAAACGGAACTTTGAGCGAAACATTAAATATTGAACCAGAATTAAGAGCTCAAATAGCTGCTCGTTTTTCTCCAAACCCAGAACGTGCAAAAGAATTACGTGAATTAAAAGAAAAATACGGAACAGTTCTTCCAAAACACTATTGGCCAAATATTCAAGTTTTAACAACTTGGAAATGTGGAAATACTCACGTTTACATGGAAAAATTTAAGAATTCGTTCCCAGAAAATATGCTTCACCAAGAATTTGGTTACTTTGCAAGTGAATGTCGTGCAGGTCTTGTAATGAATGGTGCTGATGATACTGTTCTTTTCCCACATATGCATTACTTTGAATTTATTAGCGAAGAAGATTTAGGTAAAGAAAATCCAACATTCTTGCAATTACATGAACTTGAAGTTGGAAAACGCTATTGTATTTATGTAACAACATTTGCTGGTCTTTACCGCTACAATATGAACGACTTAGTAAAAGTAACAGGTTTCTATGGAACAATTCCAACAATTCAATTTATTCAAAAAGTAAACGGAATTATTTCTTTGACAGGTGAAAAACTTCATGAACGTCAATTTATTGAAGCTGTACAACAAACAGAAAAAGAAATGAATCTTTATACAAAATTCTTTGTTGGTTTTGCTGATGTTGAAAAATCTAATTACCAACTTTATTACGAATTTGCAGACAAATCTGTGGACCAAGCAAAAGCAGAAGAATTTACAAAAGTTGTAGATGCAAAATTAAAAGAAATTAACATTGAATATGAAGCAAAACGTGCATCTTTCCGTGTAAAAGATCCTGAAACTCATATTCTTCAAGAAGAATCTTTTGAAACTTATAAAGCTCGTTGTATCGAACAAGGTTCAAGAGACGGTCAGTTCAAATTAAATCTTTTAATGCAAGATGAAAGACGCCACGCAATGTTCAAAGATTTGATTAAAAAATAAAACTAATTAGAGCTGTCTAAAAAGTTTAAAATGTCATTCCCGTACTTGATGCGGGAATCTCTTTATAAAAAAAAGATCCCCGGGTCAAGCCCGAGGATGACATAGAGTCAACTTTTTGGATAGCTTTTTTTATAAGGGTAGTATGTTTGACAATATTCACGCAGTAATTTTTGACTTTGACAACACTTTATATAGCAACAAATCTTTACCAATTAGATTGATAGCCTCACTTCCAAAAGATATTTTAAAAATTTCGGCAGATAGAAAAGTGCGAAAATCTTTAAAAGGTTGTGATTTTGAAGATGAAGAAAAATATCTAGAAGAATATTTTTTGAGAGTTTCAAACACAGTTAATATTTCTGAAGAAGAAGCAAGAAAATGGTATTTTGATGTTTATATTCCAACAATGTCACGTGTTTTAAGAAAAAAATATTCTGCACGTTCGCAAGCAAATGAAGTCATTGAAACCCTAAATAAAAACAATGTGAAAATTGCGATTTTTTCTGATTATCCAGATGTTGAACAAAAAATGAAAGATATAAAACTTTCCCAAAAAACAATAGATTCAGTAGATGGAATTTATTCTGCACAAGATTTTGGAAGTTTAAAACCAGCCCCTCGTCCTTTTTTACAAATTGCAAAAGATTTGCAAGTAGAACCTTGTAATTGTCTTGTTGTTGGTGATAGAGACGACACAGACGGTGAAGGGGCAAGAAAAGCAGGAATGGAATTCATTCAAATAAAAACTCACAAAACAAAAGTAAAAGAGCCAAATCATCCTTTGTGGACTTGGCAAGATTTTGCAACTTGGGTTTTACAAGGAATGAATCCAATTCAAGATTAATCACCTTCTGCTTGCCAACAGTTTTGAACGATTCCTGCCATAGAAACAATTTGTTGGTGAGTTTCTAATCTTAATTTATTTACAGCTTCTTTTGGAGAAAGTTCTTTATCAATCAAAAGTGGTTCACCAATAGTTAGTGTGATAAATGGATTTTTTCTTCCAAAGAACGTTGCAATTTTTCCAGGTTTTCTGTACGAAATTGCACAAGGAATTACTGGTAAATCATAACGTTGTGCCATTGTGAATGCGCCTTTTTTGAACGGTCTGATTGGTTGGTAGAAATGCCAGTTTGCAGCTTCAGGAAAAACGTGAATCCATTTTTTCTTGGCATGAAGTTCATCAAATGCTTGATTAAAAGGACGAATTGCCGAAATTGATTCTGGAACAGGAATTCCGCCAGCTCCACGAATAAAATTCATATCGGAACCTTCCAAATTGTCTTTCCATGCAGGGAACCATAATCTACGATATTTTACAGCTTGAACAACAGCCAAAAAATCCCAGCGATAAACATGGTTTGAAATTGTTATTGCACCGTTTTTAAAAAGTTTGCGATTTTTTCTAAGATTTTTTCTACCTTTAATTTTGAGCCCGTACATAATTGGATGAACAATAAACATGATGGTAAAAATCCCTAGATAAACGCCCCAGTTTAATAAGCGGCCTTTAAAAGATTTATCGATGAACGGATAATTTTTGTCCACGATAACATCACGTAACTTTTTTTTCTCTAAAATATGAGCATCTGGTTGCTCTGGATAATTGATTCCTGTTTCTGGAATATAAACGTTTTCTTTTACAATATGTTCTCTCATTCTTATAATTATACAATATAAACGCTAACTTTGAAATTGAAAAATCAAATTATATAAATTATAATCAAAATAGATTTGATGAAAAGTTTTAAACATTTATTTTTTACAGTTTTTATTTTTTTTAATTTAACATTTAATTTAATTTGTTCTCCGTCCCAAAACGTAAAAGAATATTGTCTAGAAAATGGAATGCAAGTTTTTATTTTGCAAGATTTTTCTTCGGCAGTAGTTTCTGTGGAATTTTGTGTAAAGGCGGGTTTTTATCATCAATCTAAAGATACTGCAGGATTTTTTACACTTTATTCCCAACTTGTAAAAGCAGAAAATCCTTCTATAAATTTTACAAATGTGGAATGTAACGCAGATTCTTCAAGTTACGCGCTTACAATTCCAAAATCGCAATTTGACAAAACAATGGATGATTTGTCGTCGGCAATTTTTATGCCTTCCTTTTCTAAAGAAGTTGTTACAAAAGAATTGCGAACGTTAAAAAATCAAGTTTTGCAGCGAACAAATGATGTTGGATATTTCATAAATTCTTCAATTGATTCAAGAGTTTTTGCAGATTCACCTTGGAAACACGATTCAGGAATTTATCCATCGATTTTTTCAAAAACAGATTATGAATCTGCGCTTGCAACTTTAAATGTGATTAACCAAAAATGGTACACGCCACAAAATAGTGCGATTTTTATTTGTGGAAATATCGAAATCAAAGAAGCACTTGATGTAATAAAAGAAACCTTTGGGCGATTTTATTCAGCGGAACAAAATGTTGGAATTCAGGCGGAACAAAATCAAAATACAAAAAGAAAATTTGTTCTTCATCATAAAGAATTTTCTAAAGAAATGACGCAAATTGTAATGCAATATACAAGTTTGCAAAATGAAGAATGTGATTTGGCAGCGCAACTTTTTAACGCAAATAATTCGTCTGCAAAAAACGCGCTTGTTTATAATGAACTTTTAAATATTCCTGGTGGTGAATATTTGAATTTTGCTGGTGCTCACAAAAATGGAACTTCTAGATTGATAATTCAGTCGCTTTTGTTAAAACCTGAAGCAAAGTCTAAACTAAATTCTTTTTTGCAAACAATGGAATTTGTTGAACAGATAAAAAATCAATTTGAAAAAATTAATCAAGAAGAATTTTTGCATGCCAAAAAAATTCAATCTTTTGTAATGAACAGCATTTTGAACGATTCTGCAACTTTTATGAATTCCCTTTGTGATTTTTGGGCGATAGAAAAATATTATCCGAATTATCAAATGGAAGAAATTCAAAATTCCTTTTTGGCAACAAAATTGATGAATCGCGTTTTATGTTTGAACGAAATTTCTGAAGAACAGATTTTGCAGAAATTGCAGGCCGAAGAACCTTTTGTGTTCGTTTTGATAAACAGCGACGATTTTAAGAAAAATAAAAATGTGTTTTTGAAAAATGGATTTGAAGAAGTTTCTGTTTTAAATGGTTCGTGGCAAACTCAAGAATTATTTAAAAATATGCAACTTGCAGAACAAAAGTTGGCGAAAGAAGAAAAAGCAGAGTCAGAAAATATAGATTTGTTTTTGCAAAAAAGTAAAAATCAGATAAAAAAACAAAACTTAAAAAATAAAATTCCTTTGATTACAAAATTTAATAAAAATTCTTCTACAACAACAATTTTGTTAAATATAAATGGCGGAAAAATTTCTTCGTGCGATAATCACGGGTTTGAAGAAGTGATGATTAATATTCTTGCAACAAATATTCAAAATGAAATTGAAAATCAAAAAATGTTGGGAAATATTCAATTTTTTCCGCAAGTTGATTTTGGTACAGGAATTACAACAAGTTACATTTTGATTGAATGTGAAAAGGAAGATTTTGAACCTTGTGTAAATGCAATTTCAAATGCGTTGATTTTTACAGATATAATTCCGTCTCAAGCGGATAGGGCGGTTGTTTCAAGGCAACACAAAAAACGTTTGGAAAATGGCAGCGTTGTAAATCAAATGATTGGGCATTCTTACAAGTTGCTTTTTCCAAATTCTTCGTTAGAAAAAATCTTTGAATATAAAAATGAGATTTTGCAGGAAATTACATATAATCAGATTTTGCAAAAATATCCGTTGTTTTTAGACGCGGCAAAATATTCATTGATTGTGACAGGAAATTTTCCGGAAAATATAAAAGAGATTTTTGATAATTCAGTTGGAATTTTATCAAACTTAAAAATGAATAAATTTTCGCCAGAATATTTTGCAAAACAACTTGATAAAAAAACAACAAAAATTCAGGTGAATCATACTTTTTTGACAGATGTTCCAGCAGAAAAAGCAGGACCGATGCCTGCTATTTTAATTCCGACTACGGAATTTTTGGATCCAGTGGTTTTTTGTGTAAAATCGCCAGAAAAATTCACAAAGGAAGAAGCACTTTTTAAAGCGATGTTGTTGTATTTGCAAGAGGAATTAAAAACTCAAAATTACGATGTTCAAGTTCGTTTTGAAAATCCTCTTTGCGATGTTGCGTTTGTGATTTTTGAAAACGTGAAAAAAACAAAACAAATTGATTCTGCATATCAAAAGGTGCTTTTAAAAATCAAGAATGATTTTTCTTCATCGGCAAGTGTAGAAAAATCACTCGAAAAAATAAAAAATATTTGGATTATGCAACAAATCAGTCAGACTCAAACAAATTCAGGAACGGCGCTTTTAATACAAAAAGGATTTGAATCTTCTGCAAAAAATCCAAATCCTTGTTTGTATTTAGATGAATATAATTTTATTCAAAATGCAAATGCAAGCGACTTTTTACAAACAATTGAGTTTGTAGAAAAATCGCTTCTTTTATCAGTTTATTCCAAAGATAGCAATTGAGATAATTCTGCAACTGTTTCTGCAAAAATATCGCACGCTGCTTGAATTGGTTCTGAACTTTCCATATCAACGCCAGCAACTTTTAGCGCTTCGATAGGATATCGTGAACCACCTGATTTTAAGAATGCAAAATAATCGTCTTTTTCTTTTTGCCCACCATTTACAACTTTTTTTGCAAGTGCCATTGCCGCAGAAATTCCTGTTGCGTATTTATAAACGTAGAACGAAGAATAAAAATGAGGAATTCTTAAGCCTTCCATATCGCTGTTATCTTCAAAATGCATTTCTGGTCCAAAATATAATTCCAAAAGTTCGCGATATGTTTTGCGTAATAATTCAGCTGTGAGAGGAATGCCTTTTTCTACAAATTCGTGTGTTTTTAGTTCAAATTCTGCAAACATTGTTTGCCTATAAAGAGTTGCCAAAATATCGTTTGCGTGATTTGCTAAAAGATACGCTTTCATCTCTTTTGTTTTTGCGTTTTTATATAAATATTGGAAAACAAGTTCTTCGTTGAATGTTGAGGCAACTTCTGCTTCAAAAATTGTGTAATCATAAGACAAGAACGGATTGTTATGAACAGCGTACCAACTGTGCATTGAATGTCCGCCTTCGTGTGCCATTGTAAAAACATCACGAATCGAATCTTCTTGATAATTCAACAAGATGAATGGATCTCCAATAAAAGCACCACTTGAGAACGCGCCGCTTCTTTTTCCTACATTTTCGTATCTGTCTACCCATCCGTTTAATAAACCGTCGCACAATCTGTCTGTATATTCTTTGCCCAAAGGTGCAAGCGCGTTTCTACAAATTTCTACAGCTTCTTCGTAAGTTGTGTGTTTTTCCACGTCTTTTACAAGAGGAACGTAAACATCGTAATGACGCAATTCATCTACGCCCAAAACTTTTTTGCGAAGTGAGTAATAATCGTGTAAAGGTTTTAAGTTTTTGTGAACACAATCGATTAAATTGTGATAAACAGCGAGTGGAACTTTGTCTGCATAAAGTGCGTGTGATAAAGATGATTCGTGGCCGCGTGCTTGAACATAAAAAACATCTTGATTTACAGAACCTGCGTATAAAGCCGCGATAACGTTTTGATTTTCTTCAAATTTTTTGTAGAATTGTTTGTATGCTTTTTCGCGAACAGTTCTATCTTGATTTGCCATAAAAACAGACCAAGTTGATTGTGTTAATGGCATTTCTTCATTGTCCATATTGATTGAGCCAAAAGTTTTGTTCATATCAACGTTTGTAAGAACGCTGAATGCAGTTTCGGCTGTGGAAGCTGATTGCATTTGTAAAGATAAAAGACGTTCTTCTTTTTCGCTCAAAACGTAAGGCTTAAAATGCAATATTTTTTCCAGAAAGATTTTGTAATCTGCAAATTCTGGAAGTAAAATCCATTCTTTTATTTTATTTTCATCAATTGATTGAATTTCTGGATTAAAGAAACTTGTTTCTGATGACATTTTTGTGTACGCCATCATTGCACGACCTTCTTTGTCAGTTGCAGTTGAATCGTCTTCGTCCGCGTGATGTTGCAACGAAGCGTAATGATAAACTGTTTCTAATTTTAGTTGTGCTTGTTCCCATGCTTTTAAAGCGTCTAACAAAGTTTGGCTTGATTGAGCAAGTTTTCCTTTGAATTTAAGAACATTTTGGGTTAGAGATGGGAGCAAAGCTAAATCTGCTTCCCATTCTTCATCTGATTTGTAAATTGAAGATAAGTCCCATTTATCTTTTGCAGGGACATCTTTTCGTAATGGAATTTTTGAATTTGACATAATTATAGTATAACATAATTAAATCTATTGTTCAAAAATTTTACATCCGCATCTTCCGTTCTCTTTTACTTTGTATAAAGCTATGTCTGCTTTTTTGTATAAAGATTTGTAAGTTTCACCTTGTGTAAAGAATGAAATTCCGGCACTTAATGAACAAGATGGCATTTCTCGGCTAGGTAAAATTAAATCTTTGTTTATGGTATTAATTCTGTCTACAATATAGTGGACGTTTTCTTCTGTTAAGTCAGGGAACCAAATTGCAAATTCATCGCCACCGATTCTTGAAACAAAATCATCGTTTCTAAAAGTTGAATTTAAAATATCTGCAATTTTTTTAAGAACTAAATCGCCCATTGCGTGACCAAAAGTATCGTTAATTTTTTTGAAATTATCCAAATCAATTAACATAAATGCACCTTTGTCTGTAGATGGACTTTTTGTATAATCTTTTACGTATTGTTCAAAAGCTCCGCGGTTTGCTACACCAGTTAAGAAATCTAAATCAGCTTTGCGTTTTAAAGCTCGTAAATTATTGTTTTTATTTTCTGAAACAACATTGTACATATTTGCTAAATATTGAAGTTCAAAAACGCCTCTTGGTTTTAATTGTTTGTCTTTTGAAATATCTGTTACGTATTTTTGCAAAATTAAAACAACTTGAAAATATAAAATAACAAGAACAGCAATTATTACAAAAATACATGAAAGAAGGATAATTCGCTGAAAAATAATGGAAGAATTCATGAAATTTGTATATTCAGTTACAGTTACTTCTTCACGACTTAATGATAATTGAATGTAATCATTAACACGATTATTTACATCATCTTTTAAAGTGTTGTACATTGTTCCAAAAATAATCTGTCTTGCTTTTTCTTGGCGCTCAGAAAATGAAAGTGATTTTTCTTCATCTGTAAGTTCAAAGTTTAATATTTCTTGAGGAATTCTAGTTCCAAAAAATTCATCAGGTAACATTAATTTAATTGCATGAAATTCTTCGAGTAAAAGAGCGTCTGATTTAGCTTTTGCTAATTTTAAAAGTAAACGTTCATCATCAGAACTCGGAATCTTTTCTATAGCTTTTTCGCGTGTATTTTCTTTTAATTCATATATATATTCGTCCAAATAATCAGAATCGTTTGTTTCTACAAAATGTTGTACTGCTTTTGTCATTTTATTTGAAGCAGATTGAAATTTATACCCCAAACCTAAACCTTGTGAATAATTTATTTCTGCGTCTACTAATGATAAAAAAATTTTTTTTACTTGAACGTTTGAAAAAAATGCAAGCCCTGATAAAAGGATTGTTGTTATTGCGACAATAAAAATCAAATGTCTAATATAAATGCCTTTGTTTTTTGGTAAATCTGTTTCTATCATAAATAAAACTTTTCCTATATAAAACTTTATAAATAAAAAAAGGAAAATATCATATAAAAATGAACATTTTCCTTTTCTTAATTATTTGTAATTTAGTATGCTTCGTTTACTTGTTTAATAAAATCTTGTTTTTCAGCATCAGAAATAAAGCTCGCATTAAAACTGTTTATAATCAATTGTTTGATTTCATCTAACGAAAATCCTAATTCATTATGACAAATCCAATATTCGTTTAATAAATCAGTTTTAAAGAAAACTGGGTCGTCTGTGTTTACTGTAACAAAAACGCCTTTGTCAAAAAAAGCACGGATTGGATGTTCGCTTGCTTTTTGAACAATTTTTTTAGTAAAAGTATTACTTGTAATACAGATTTCCAATGGTAATTTAGATTTTGCTAATTCGTCGATGAGTTTTTCATCTTGAATTGCAGTAATTCCGTGTCCAACGCGTTGTGTATGTAAATAATTTATAGAATCCCAAATTGATTCTGGACCAACATCTTCTCCCGCGTGTGCTACAACTTTAAATCCATCTTTTATTGCTTGCTCGTAAACTGGGGCAAAGTCTTTTGCAGGACCTTTTTGTTCAGCTCCGCCAAGTCCAATTCCAATTACGTGGCTACATGGATATTCTTTTAGTAAGTTGTAATTGTTCATTGCGTTTTCTAATCCAAAAGTTCTAGAAACATCAAGAAGCAATTTTACAGTAATATTATGTTCAGCTTTGATTTGTTCAATTTTTTTAGAGAAAACTTGAATCATTTTGGAGTAGTCAAAACCTTTTTTTAGGAAAGCAGTTGGAGCAAAAAATGCTTCACAATAAGAAACGCCGTTATTTACCAAATAATTGCTCAAATCATCAAAAACAAAGTTGAAGTCATCTTCGCAAACAAGTAAATCTTGAACTTTTAAGAAAGACTGAATAAATCCATTTAAATCTTCGTAAGAAAAAAGAGAATCTTGTTCTTCTTGAGACATTTCTTTTTCAAAACGATTTTTGTAAAGTTTTTTTACAGTATCGAGCGTAATAACAGCTTCGATATGAACGTGAATTTCTGCTTTTGGTATTTTTTTGAGATAGTTTTCAAATTCTTGCTTATCCATAATTTATAATACTCCAATTGTATTATCGATACAATTTTACTACAACTTTAAGTTTTTAGTAAGGGTAAATTTTCCTAAAATATGAAATAAAATGATTTTTTTTAATTTTTTGATACGTTGAAATTATGTTACTAAAATATTATATTGTAAAAGAATAATCAGTTTGATGATTCGGGCAATTTTTTTAATAAAATTTATATAGAGGTAGTTTTTATGATTAAGACAGTAAAAGACATCGACCTTAAAGGTAAACGCATTATCATGCGCGTAGACTTTAACGTTCCAATGAAAGACGGTGTTGTTCAAGATGACACACGTATTATGGCAGCACTTCCAACAATTCAATACATTTTGGAACAAGGTCCACGTTCTTTAGTTTTGATGAGCCACTTGGGTGATCCAAAAAAAGATGTTAAAAAAGCTATGGAAAAAGCAGAAAAAGCTGGAAAAACATGGACAGATGAAGATTCAGAAAAATTCATCAACGGTAAAAACCGCATGGCTCCAGTTGTAAAATATTTTGCAGAAAAACTTGGAAAAGAAGTTACATTCCTTCCTGATGCACTTGGACAAAAAGCAGCAATCGACGCTCTTCCAGAAGGTGCAGTTGCAATGTTGGAAAACACACGTTTCCACAAAGAAGAAACTTCAAAAGATGCTGCTGAACGCGACACAATGGCAAAAGAACTTGCTTCTTACGGAGATATTTTTGTAAACGATGCATTTGGTACAGCTCACCGCGACCAAGCTTCAACAGCTTCTATTGCAAAATTCGTTGAAACAAAAGTTGGCGGATTCTTAATGGAAAAAGAAGTAAAATATATCCAACCAATGGTAACAAATCCAGAAAAACCAATGATTGCTATCATCGGTGGTGCAAAAGTTTCTTCAAAAATCGCTGTTTTGGAATCACTTTTGAAAAACGCATCTGCATTAGTAATTGGTGGTGGAATGGCTTACACATTCTTAAAAGCACAAGGTTACAATGTAGGAAAATCTTTAGTTGAAGATGACTTTATTGATACAGCTAAAGATTTGCTTAAAAAAGCAGAAGAAAAAGGTGCAAAAATCATTCTTCCAGTTGATCATGTTGGTGCTACAGAATTCAGTCCAGATGCAGCTCCAGTTGCAATTGATTCAACAGACATCCCAGCTGATTTAATGGCAATGGATGTTGGTCCTAAAACAATCGAAATTTACACAGACACAATTCTTAACGCAAAATCAATTGTATGGAATGGTCCAGTTGGTGTATTTGAATTTGATGCATTTGCAAAAGGAACAGAAAAAGTTGCTCGCTTAGTTGCAGAAGCTACAGCTAAAGGCGCTATGTCTGTAGTTGGTGGTGGTGACTCTGTTGCTGCTGTAAACAAATTCAACCTTGCAAGCCAAATGAGCCACGTTTCTACAGGTGGTGGAGCTTCTTTGGAATTCCTCGAAGGCAAAACACTTCCTGGTATTGCATGTTTGGAAACAAAATAAAGTTATAAACTAAGAGAAAAAAAATCCTCAGGATAACCTTGAGGATTTTTTTTTTCGATTTATTTATATTTTTGGAAAATTGGATCAGAATAAATGCAAATTATGAATCTTGTTGGAAAGAGGTTAGCCCTGCATTTATTTTTTCTATTTCGTCTAAAGAAAGACCTGTTGCTCTAGAAATAATTTCGGGAGCAATATTTTCTAATAGTAATTTTTTAGCAGTTTCAATGGCTTTTTGTTCAGCACCTTGGGAAATGCCTTTTTCAATACCCGAAGTTTCACCTTCTTGAAAAGCTTTTCTTGTAATATCTCTATCATGTAAATTCATAGCTAAATACTCATTTTTGAATTTGTTATTAAGTTTATGTTCTTCAACTAACCGATGAAGCCTATCTGTAAAATTACTAGTTGGAACTTTAGTTTTAATATACTTCAAGAATGCAGAAATTTCTAGATTATTTTCCTTCTCGTAAGCTGAAGAGTTAAAAATTACTTTTGTAGTTCCATCGTTTAATTCTATGTTTTTATTTTCTAAACATAAATTCTTAAAAGTGTAACATGGTAAATCAGCGTTAAATGGGTCGAATTGACAAACAAAGATTACAAAACTATCGTTAAGTTGCGAATAATCTAATCCTTTTAATAAATCATCCATGTCTATCATAGATTGATAATAGCGAGTTCTTCTAGGTAGAGCGAGTTGAAAATCATTTTGAATTTCAATATCAAAAACTCTATTGCTACCTTTTACATAAACATCTAAACGGACACCTTTACTCTCGTAAAATGAGCTGATTGATTTTTGTAATTCTGGATATTCAACGTACTCTATTTGAATTCCTAACAAAGTTTCTAATAATGTTTTACAGATTTCTGGGTCACGTAAAACATAGCCAAACATGAAGTCGTCGGTAAAGGTCAGTTCTTCTACAGGTTTAATACTGTTCATTTTTTGTCCTCACTTTTTATAAAAATATTTTTCAATAATTCTGAATTCCGAATTCTGAATTCTGAATTTCTTCCTATAGTTAATATGTTCAAAAAAGATTTTTTCGGACCATTTTTTGAGAAAAAAGTGAGATTTTTTGAAGAATTTATTTTTGTAAATCTATATATTCTTGACCTACGTTTTCTTTTTGCCAAGATTTTGTGATTTTGTAACCTAATTTGGAAAAAATCACTTCACAAAAAAGTTCAAAACATGCGGCTACAATTGAGCAAGCAAAAATCTGTGTCCAAGTCCAGCCAAAAAATACTTTGGAAACTACGGTTGCAAAAGTTAGATTATCTACAAATTGCGCAATGAATGTGGAAACGTATGAACGAATTGCGAACGAAGTAAAATTGTCCTTTTTTAGCAAAAGGCCAATTTTTCTATTTAAAAGCGCATTTATAATGGAAGAAATTAAAAAAGCAAGTGATGAACCTAAAACTATGTACCAAGACCCACCGAAAGTTTTGTTCAACGCGTTGTTTACGGTGCTGCCTGTTTGTGATGAATGTTCTAGCGCTGTGTAGAATTCGCCCCAATTTCCGCTTGTTTGGGAAAGAATGAAAAAACTTGCGCAAACTAAAAGATTTAGCGATAACGCATACACTGAAATTTTTACGCTGGCTTTTGCGCCCCATCTTTTACAAATCATGTCCATACATAAAAACATGACCCAACTAAAAGCAAAGCCGCAATCTAAAGCGATGTACTTGTAATTGATTAACTCTTTGTTTGCCATCAGATTTGCGCAAACTACGGAAAGAACAAAAATTGTAACAACAGGGGATGGAATGTTTCTAAAAAGAATTTTGTAATCTTCAAATTCTTTTTTTAAGAAGATAATTAAGTTTTTCAAAATGTCACTCTCTTTAAGGATTTTAATTTATATTGCGCAGTATTTTCTGAGATTCATAAACTGCGCAAATATAAATTATCGCATTTTAAGAAAGTGAACAAGTATTTTTTTTATTTTCGTTTGTAAACTTCTGCAATCGCTGGGTCTTCAAATCCAACGCAATTTCCGTCAGCGTCTTTTTTCTTTTTGAAGAAAGTGTTGCAATCCCAAAGGAATGATGCGTATTTGTATTTATCGCACGCTTGAACTACGCAAGAAAGCCAATCTTCCATTCCGTCTTTTTTTACCCAACGGCCTCTTTCATCTTTTATTTGAGCAACTCCATATTCACCAACGATTACGCCGTAACCTTGACTTGTGAATTTTGTCATTTTTGCAAAATCTTTATCTAAGGATTGTTTTTCGGCTTCGGTTCCCCAAGTTGTTGCAACTTTTCCCCAGTTTGCGTCTTCAGAAAGAATACAGTATGTTGATGGGGTGTAGTAGTGAACTGAAATTAATAGTTTTTGCACGTCAGGATTTGTGTTATCAACAGGCATAACGTAACTTGCCATTGTTGTTCTTGTAATGTCTGTGCTGTATCCAGGAATTAATAAAAAGCGTTTTGTGTTATTTCCGCCTTGAGCTCTGATTTTGTCTACAAAGCGTTGTCCTAAAAAAGTGATTGTTTTGTATTGGCTTCCAACGTTTAATCTTCCGTGAACGCCATCAACTGTATCGTTGAATCTATCGCCCCATTCTTCGTTTCCGGCTTCAAAAATTAATTTGTATGAAAAATCTTTAAAGTAAGTTCCAACGGCGTCCCAAATAGAATCAAAAATCTGCAATGCTTTTTTTCTGTCGCTTCCAAAAAGTCCCCACCAACCGTTATCCCAATGGTCGTTTATGATTACATAAAGGTCTGCGTCGAGGGCGTATTTTACAATAGTTGCAACTCGTTCTAGATAATTTTTGTTGATTTCAAAATCCCCGTTTCGCCAATCCATTGTGTTTGTCCACGCAACAGGAATTCTTACGCTATCAAAACCTGCTTTTTTGTAAGCGATAAAAACTTCTTTTGTTGTAACAGGTTGCCCCCACGCGGTTTCGTATTTAGAAGCATCTGCAAGATTAAAATTGCGCCAATTATTTGTTGCTTCCAAAGTGTTGCCTAAATTTATTCCGCGTCCCATGTAATCCATCAAAGTAAGAGAATCCATGTTTTCTAAAAGACTGTCCGCCTGATTTGGATAAGCGGGAGCTGAAATGTAATTTTTTTGTTCTGTTGTTTCTTGATTCATAACAGACTCCTCTGAAAATAACATGCATCCACAAAATAAAAATACCATAAATGAAGAAAAAATTCTTTTCATAAAAAATACCTCGTAATTTGATAATATCACGAGGTATTTTCTTTTTGTAAAAAAATATCTTTAATTTTTTAGACGATATTCTGCAAAAAATTAGTTTTCTTTGCTAATCAAATAACTTGCAATTGCCTGATAAGCAGGAATTGAAAGAGGATCGAGTAATTTATTTGAAGAAAGTGGGTGAGAAGCAAAACGAACAATTACCATTTGGGCAGTTGGATCAATGTAAATTGCTTGTCCGTGAACTCCGCGCGCCATGAAAGCTCCGTTTGCGTTGTTCGTAATCCACCACATATTATGATAACTCCAATTTGTAAGTTTTGGATATTCTTTTGATTTTTCAAATGCTTCTTTAGAGCCGCCTTTGCTTATTTCGATAGCTGCTTTTTCTGGAATAATTTGTGTGTCGTTTATTTTGCCTTTGTTTAAAATCATCATCCCAAATAAAGCCATATCTCGTAAGTTTAGATTTAATCCGCCACCAGCAAATGCTTTTCCAGAAGGATCAACTTGGTAATAAGCGTCGTAAGTTGTTCCAAGAGGAATCCAAATTTTTTGTGATAAAAGTTCGGTGATACATTTTCCTGTCACTCTAGAAATAATCCAGCCCATAACTTCAGTGTTGATTGTTTTGTAGCCGAATAATTTTCCGTGCTCGTTTCCGTGTTCTTTTTTTACAGTTTGCAAATATTCATAATAATTTTTGGGACCTTTGTATTTTTCGGGGCGGAAAGGATTGCCGGCTTCTGAAAAATCCCAGATTTCTGCTTTTGGATCAGTGTAATCTTCGCTATATTGAATTGCTGTTGTCATGTCCAAAACTTGCTGAACAGTCGCTTCTGCAAATCCCGTTTTTTTTAGTTCAGGAAGATAATCTGTAACTAATTTGCAAGGTTCAATTTCGCGTTCAGCAATCAAAATGCTTGCCAAAAGTCCAGTGAATGATTTACTAACAGACATTGCCGAATGTAAACCTTGTTGTGTTAATCCTGCAAAATATTTTTCGTAAACAATTTTATCTTTATGAACAATAATAATTCCATCAGTGTAATTTTTGTCCAAAGATTCTTTCCAAGTAATTGCAGAAGGCGAATCCCAAGGAATGAATTTTACTTCATCAATTTTATCATCCAATTTTACTTTATGATGATAAAGTGAATGTTTGCTTGCAGGAACATTTCTTGTTGGATAAAATTCTCTCATATGATTCACGCTGTAACGCAACGCTGGAAAATCAAAAAAAGTTCCGTCTGCTGCAGAAACAATTTTATCATTTTCTGGTGGAAATCCGTTCATCCATTTTAGATTAATTGGATTTGATTCATACGCATTTAATAAAGTTGTATTTTTCATAATATACCTCACATTTTTTTTATAAATAAAAAATACTAATAGTTGTGATTAGGTGGCAATGAAAATAATAGTTTGTATATAAAAGCTATTGACAGAATGGTTTTATATGGTATAATAATGAATGACATATATTGTATTTTGTGTCGTGGGTGGAATTAATAAAGTTTTGGGGAAAATGGTTTTTATTTTATCTGAGGCATAAAGTGAATTTATCAAAAAGTGATTGTGTTATTACCCCCCCCCTCCTCTATGCATTTGTGTAGTAATAAACAATCTTTGAGACAATTTATTCTTCTCTTTTTCGTAATCCTTTTGTGTAATGCTAATGTGTTTGCTCAGGAACAATCTAATTCAAGGGATGATTTGGTTGCTATTACAGAAACAATTTGGGATGACGACGATAAACTTTTTGCAATTAGCGATAAAAAATCAGTTAGTATTTTTAATTCAGAAACTTTAGAGATTTTAGATTCATTTAGTTACTACAATGTTTTGGCATTATCGTTTTTAAAAGAAAAAGAAGACAATTTATTAATTATGTCAGTTACAGACGATAAATCTTTAAATATTGCAGATGTAAATAAAGAATTAGGTGAAGAAAAAACATTTGAACCTTTAACAATTCCATTTTTAGAAGAAAGAAATATGGAATTGGCCGCATTTAGTAAAGACGGAAACTATAGTGCAGTTCTTTATGAAGACAATTCTGTAAATCTTTATTACCGCTTGCGTTATACACAGCAATTAATTAATAGAAAATTAGACGGTCACAAAAAAGAGATTTATGATTTAATCTTCAGCCCAGATGGAAAATTGCTTGCAACAGTTTCGGCAGATAAAACAATAAAAATTTGGTCTACAGTAAAAAGTTCATTTGAGGCAGAAATTTCATTTTATGCAAAAAATTATGCCAAAATGGATTTTACTTTAGATTCTACAAATGTAATTTGTGCAACAGGAAAAAATAAAGTCAGCGTAAAAGATTTTAGCAATAATGAAATTTATAGTTTTAATACAAAAGGAATTGTTGTAGATATTTTTGCTCGGCCAGAAAATAAAGTTGCAATTTTAACAGCGAATAATAATTTGGAATTTTACGATTTAACAACTGGTGAATATTTGGGAATGCTTCAATCTTGTAATTCGGGGCAAGTTACTTCGGTTGCTTTTAGTAATGATTCCAAATTTGTACTTTTAGGATATTCCGACGGTTCTGCATACAAAATCAACATTCAAGAAAAAATGATTTTAAAAGACCAAGAAATTCCAAAGGTTAGAATTGTTGATAAAAACGAAATTATTATAAAAGGATATCTTTATCAAGAAAATTTTGATACAACGCATGTTGTCACAACACGCGAATTTAAATATTCCCCAACAAGCGGCCAAGCTTCAATCGATATTTTGGCAGAAAAAAAACAAGGTCTAAAAATTTCGGCAGGATATTCTGTTTTACCTCATCCTTATGCTTCGGGAACAAGAATAAATTTAGGTTATGTAAATAGCGATTGGATATATCCATTTTATGTTGGAATGGATGCAAGATTTTCGTTTGGATTTCCTAAAAAAGATTTTCCTTTTTCTTACACTGTGAATGGAAAAGAAACGTTGAATCCATTTTTAGTTTCTGCGGGGATGATTGTTCCTGTTGGATTAAAAATTGCGCCTTTTGCAAATGATATTGAACTTTTAACAGAACTTTCTGTAGGTTGTATGGCGCATTGTTTGTGGAACGCACAAAGTTCTGCAAATTCTGTTATGGGAAAATTTTATCCAGCTTTTGTTGCTTCAATTTCGGTGGGCGCTGGGTACAAAGGAATCAGTTTAAAATTAAATGGTGATTATGACACACAAGTTGGTTTTGCATTCAGTGCCGATTTGGGATTTGTAATCAATTTTTCTAAAACAAAAACGGGAGGAACTAAATGATTTTTAAGAAAGTTTATTTGTTCCTTTTAAGCGTTTTTGTTTTAACTTGTGTTTCTTGTAAACAAAATTTGAATTTTGATTCAGAAAGTGAAGATTCAAATAATTGTAGTGTAAAAATCTGCGTGGAAAATTTTTCTGACGCAAGAACAATTGCGCCAGAAGTTCTTGATTTTTCATCAATGAGCGATTTGGAGAAAGAAAAATATAAATTTGTTTTAGAATATGTGAGCGGAAGAAAAACTGTATCAAAAGAATTTTCTTACAATAATATTTCTAGCAGAAATGCTATTATTCGCAATCTAAAACCAGGGTTTTATTCATTCACATTAAAAGTAAAACAAAACGACGTTGTAATTCTTTCTGGATCAAAAAGTGCGAATGTTGTTTCTGCAAATACACCAGTAAAATTTAAATTAACGCCATATGGTTTGGCTGGAACTGGTTCTATTGATTTGAATTTTAAACTTCATGAAGACGATGTAAGGTTGCTTGGAACTGGCGTTACTTTTGATGTTCAAGTTATTTCCAAAAAATCTGGAACTCCTTTAGAAGAAAAACAAGTTACAAGAGAATCTGATTCTTATAAATATGAAATAACCGAAGTTCCAGCAGGTTGTTATGTAGTAAAATTTTTAATTTCTGATTCAGGAAATAATTCATCTTCAGAAGATGATGATATTTTTGCTTGTTGGCAAGAAGACGCACTTTATGTAGAACCGGGGCGTGAAACTTCAAAAACAATTGAATTACCAAAATTAATTTATTTGCCAACTTGGCCAGAAAGTTCAACTTTAACAGCTAATCCAAATTCAACAAATCCAAGTCAAATCAAATTTAATTGGCCAAAGGTTCTTAATGCAAAATACGAATTACAAATAAAAGAAATTTTAGACGATGAAACAATTCCAACCAATGAATCTACATGGGATTCTTTAAGTGATACAACGGGGCAAGCAATAAGTGAAATTATTAGTTGTGAATATATTTGGGAAGAAGCGGAAATTGGGAAAAAATATGTTGCGAGAGTTAGAGCAATAAATATGTGCGGAAAATCTGAATGGAAATATCTAGCAGAAAAAGTGGGGGTAGCAGAATGAAAAAATTGATTTATTTTGTGACAATTCTTTTTGCGCTCTTTATTTGTTCTTGTTCAGGTGGAATGCAGGAAATGCTCGATGATTATAATTCCAATTTTACACCGTACGAAGAAGAAAATCTTTTGCCAGGACAAGAAGGTTTTGAAGAAGATTCAATGCTTTCTTTTATTTATCACGTTCCTTCATCTGCTACATTGTGTTTGCTTGCTCCAGAAGTTTCTGATGCGAAATATGAATGGAAAATTACAACAAAAGATAATGAAGAAATTATGACAATAATAGGTTCTAGATTAATTTTATATATTCCAAATTATGAAATAAAACCAGGAACTTATTGGCTTACATTAACTGTAAAAATTGGACAAGGAGGTGAGGAACAAATTTTTACTGATTCGAGTGAATTAGTGATATTTGAAGATATTTCTAAAATGTAAAAAAGTTAAAAAAAAAATGTTTATACAAAAAGTTTGCGTGGCGAACTTAATCTTTATATTTATAATTAGGAGTTTTCTATGAAAAATAGAAAAAATTCGTTTGTTACATTATTAGCAACTGTAACACTTTTATTTGTTGGATGTTCTAACGGTTTGAATAACTTTGGAACTGTAAAAGGGGGAAATGCTGTAAGAGATGTTTGTATTGAACTTACAAACTTTGCTTCTTCGTCTTCTTCTGCCAGAACAATTGCACCAGATGCAATTTCAAAAGGTGATACTGCAAGCTACATCTTTATTGCAGAAGGAAAAAATTCTCGTAACTCATCTATTGGACCTGTTATTTGTAATGTTTCTAGTGGCAAAATCAATTTATCAAGTTTAGAAGCTGGTGTTTGGACAATCACAATTACAATGTATGAAAAAACTTTGTTAGAAGCCAAAGGTGTAGATTTGACAGATGTGACAGATGCTACTGCTACTGCAATTGTCGACAACAAAGCTACTTGTGCTGTACTTTCTGGAAATGCTGTTGTAGACTTAACAAAATCAAATGCTACAACATCAGTGACTCTTACTCCAGATGGAATTGGAACTAATGGTAAAGTTAATTTAACATTAAATTTCAATGAAGAAGATTTAAATAAACCAGCTTCAAGAGGTTTAAAATATGTAGCAGGTTTATACAATAAAATTAATGGTGAAAAAATTAATGCAACTGAAGAAGCAGGGTTAGCTAATGGAACATATTCAGTTGATTCTGTTAAAAAAGGTTTGTACACATTTAAAGTAACAATTACTGCAATAGACGGAACTGGTCCTTGGTATTATTCTGATGATATTTATATTGAAGGAAACAGAACAACAGCAGAAACAATTGATCTTCCAAAAATTATTGGGGAAGCTCCAGATGCTCCTGAAGCTTTGACAGCGACATTAGATACAGAAAACGCAGAACTTTGTCGTTACACAGCAAACTTTACTTGGACAAGAGAATCTTACAATGAATCAGGATTTGAATTAGAAATTGTTGAATTAGATTCTATTCCTGCAACAATTGGCGAAACTTTATTTGATGAATCAAATATTTTCACAGTAGAAAACTTTGCTTCCACAGAATATCCAATTTATGCAAAAGACGGTACATTGTTAGCAGGTAGTGAAGGAATTAACTACTACTTAGAAACTGGAAAAATTTATGTTGCTCGTATTCGCGCTGTAAACTACAACGGAAAATCAGATTGGAAATATATTGAGTCTATTATCAACTGTTACACAGTAACATACGACTTTGCTGGATATAAATTAATTAAAGAAAGTGAAACTCTTACACCTTCAATTGTAGAATTTGTAAGTTATAATGCTACAACTCCTTATACACCTAAATATGAAGACTACGACCTTTACAAAACAAATGATGATCCAACATCTGCAGATGCTATTACTTGGTCTGGTTGGAAAAATAGAATTGCTGGAACAAAAGTTGAATCTTACACAGGATTTGAAAACATTGTATTAACACCAATGATTAATAACTATTTGGATTTTGAAATTGAATCTGCTGGAACTTATAAAGACTTGCTCGAAGGAAATCTTAATCTTTATGTAGGAACTGCTACAGATAAAACACCAGCGACAACAACAACAATTGAATACAATGCTACTACAGCAAATACTTTATACGTAGCAATTGAAGATTTTACAGATGACGATCCAGTACCTGCTACTGTTACAAAAGTAGACTACACATTAAAAGGTGTTGATGGTTCTGCATTCTATGCAACAAGTTCTGAATCTGGAACTTTTGAAGCAACATTTGATTTGAGTCAAATTTCTGCTGGTGATTACACATTATATGCAGAAGCAAAACTTACATCTGGTTATGTTGTTACAACACAAATTCAACTTGTAATTAAATAAATTAATCTAAAAAGCAAGTAAAAAAAACTAATTGGGCTGCCTGAAAGAGATTTTAGGCAGCCTTTTTTCTTGTGTTTGTTTTTTTTTATTGTATAATTGATTTATTAATATTTTATGGAGGAATTTATGAGTCGAATCGAGTGGAGTGATGAATATCTTTTGGGAATTCCTGAAATTGATTTGCAACATAAAAAACTTTTATCTTTAGCAAATGATTTGTACGACGTTATTGCTGGCGATGACGAAAGATTTAAAATACAAATGTCTATTGTCTTAAAAAAATTAACAGATTATACAGTTTATCATTTTCAAAGCGAAGAAAAATTCATGGAACTTCATGGATATTCTGGCGTTGCAGTTCACAAAATGGCCCACGATAGTTTTGTAAAAGAAGTAACAAATCAAATAAAAGTTCTTGGTGAGGGAAACAAAGAATCTGCTGCTAAATTTTATTCATTCATTGTAAATTGGGTTTTAACTCATATTGCAAAAGCCGATAGAATTTGGGCTTCGTTCGTAAAAGCTTAAAAAGGCGTTTTTTGACATTGCTTGTTTAATGAAGTATAATTGCAAGTGAGAGGCTCAAATGTTAGAGAGTGATCAATCATTTTTTTACAGAAATATTTCGAATGTAAATAAAAAAATAAATTTGATTTTGTTTTTCACAATTCCAGTTCCGATTATTTTTGCTATAGTTACAATAATGGGAGTTTGGATAGTTCCTCATACTTATTCACTTACGGTTTTTCTGTATTCATTAATCGCTTCTTTAGTGTATAGATTTTTGATTAAAAAAAATGTGAATCCCTATTTTTTAATGTATTTGGGAATTCTTGCAACTTCAGGATTTGTTTTTCTTTTAGGAAATGCGGGCGTTATTACTGTAACAATTTCTTTTGCTTTTCCTCCTCTTATTACTTGTCTTTACTACAATAGAAAACTTACAAAAAATACAACGCTGATTTGTTTTGTTCTTTCTTGTATTGCATATTGGAACAGGTCCTTTTCAGTTCCTTTGGTTGCGTACAATGTAGAAACACCGTTTGCTTGGTTTATAAAAAATATAATTGGTCTTGTAATTGAATACATTTTTTTGTTGATTCTTACAGATTATTTATCAAATATTACACATAATATTTTGCAAAAACTTGTTTTATCAATGGAAAAAACAGAAGTAGCGAATGAAGAATTAAAACGAATGAATAAAGAGATTCAATTAATTTCTTCTGAACTTCAAGAAAAATATTTACAGATAGATGAAACTCAGTTCAAAATCATTCAGTTTGTGGCTCAATGTTTGGGAAGTCACGATTTATTTACTGGAAGACACGTTTTTCATACGCAAAAATATGTGGAATTAATTTGTCACGAACTTGTTCGACTTGGTCTTTTTACAGAACAACTTACTCCCGCAAAAATTGAACTTTTTAAAAACGCAGCATTTTTACACGATATTGGGAAAATTCACGTTCCGGAAGGAATTTTAAACAAAATTGGAAAATTCACTAACGAAGAATTTGATATGATGAAGGCTCATACAACTGAAGGTTATGAACTATTGGATTTTTTGCCAACTATCAACGATGGTGAATTCAACAGAATTGCAAAAGAAATGGCCCTTTGTCATCATGAAAAATGGGATGGTTCTGGTTATCCAAACAAATTAAAAGGAACAGATATTCCTCTTTCTGCAAGAATTCTTGCTGCCGCTGATGTAATGGATGCTATTTTAAGTGAACGTCTTTATAAAAAGCCAAAGTCTATAGAAGAAGCAATTGAGATTTTTGAAACTTCTAAAGGAACTCATTTTGAGCCTTGTATTGTAAAAGCTGTAATCAATATAAAAGATAAAATTGCGGCAATTGATCAAGAGTTTAAAACTTCTGAAGAACGGACGAACGCAAAAGAAAAAGAATGGTGGCATCGTTACCATTCAAAAATAAAATCGTAAAAGAATGAATATGAAAAATAAATTAGAACTTGGTTCAGCTCCACTTGGAAAATTGATGGTAAAACTTGCCATCCCTTCAATTGTGGCTTTTTTAATCAACATTTTATACAACGTTGTTGACCGCATTTATATTGGACACATTCCAGGTGATTCTTCACTTCCTTTGACAGGAGTTGGAATTTGTTTACCAATTATCACATTAATTTCGGCATTCAGTTCGTTTGCCGGAAGTGGTGGCGCGCCTTTAGCCGCAATTGAACTTGGAAAATCGGAAAAAGATTCTGCTGCGTTAGATAGAGCCAAACAAATTCTTTCAAACGCGTTTATAATGTTGTGTTTTTTTTCTGTAGTTCTTACAACAATTTTTTATGTTGGAAAAGAAACTTTTTTAATGTGGTTTGGCGCAAGTTCAGAAACTTTACCTTTTGCAAATGATTATTTATCTATTTATTTAATAGGAACTTTTTTTGTCCAGCTTTCTATTGGACTAAATCCTTTTATTACAGCCCAAGGAAAAGCAAAAACCGCAATGGTCAGTATGATGATTGGTGCAATTTTAAACATCATATTAGATCCAATTTTTATTTTTAAATTGAATTTGGGAGTGAAGGGCGCGGCAATTGCAACTGTAATTAGTCAATTTGTGAGTGCAATTTGGGTTTTAACTTTTTTGACCAAAAAATCAACTTTGTTAAAAATTGAATGGCGAAAAATAAAATTTAATTTTGGAATTTGTAAAAAGATTGCTTCACTTGGAATTTCACCTTTTATAATGCAATCTACAGAAAGTGCAATTTTTATTATTTTTAATTCGAGTTTGCAGCGTTACGGTGGTGATATTTACGTTGCTGTGATGACAATTATGCAAAGTTTGATGCAATTATGTCTTTGTCCGCTACAAGGATTCACAAGCGGAATTCAGCCGATTATCAGTTACAATTACGGGGCAAAAAATTTAGAGAGAGTAAAAAAAGTAATCAAACGAATGACAATAATCGGTTTTGCTTTTTCTACAGTCGCTTTTTTGTTGATTTCAAATTTCCCGATTTATTTTGTAAGAATGTTCGCAACAGATTTTGAATTAATTGATTTAGCGGCAAAAACGTGTCCAATTTATTTTGGTGCAATGTGGATTTTTGGAATTCAAATGTGTGCTCAAACAACTTTTGTTGGATTAGGAAAAGCCAAAACCTCACTTATCATCGCTTTATTGCGAAAAGTTATTTTATTAATTCCGCTCGCACTTACTTTACCGCTTTTCTTTGGAGTAAACGGAATTATTTGGGCAGAACCAATCGCGTCTTTTTCGTCAGCAATTACTTCTGCCATTTTATTGTTTATTTGCTACAAAAAATTATGATTTAATCAATTCGTCTAGCCAGCCTGTAACTCCACGAGGAAGTCGTTTTTCTAAAATTGTTCCGTCGTCAAGTTTTAAGTTTGTGTGCATTGAATTTATTAAACAATGTTGTCCCATTTCTTTTCCAAAATTAATTGAAGCAATTCCACCGTCTCCGTTATAAACCCAATCTGGCGTAAAAATAAAACAATGTTTCATTTCTTCTAAACGAGGAATTCGCGGCAAAATTTCTTCTTCATAACTGTGAAATTCATCATGTTTTCCAAAGGCAAAAAATAAATGAACATCGTTTTTGTCATATTCATCAAGGATTTTATCTTCTGGAATATTGTTGCTACCAATTGGAATAAGGGCGTCAAAAAAATCTGTGTATGCGTTCACCATTGTAAAACACATTGTAGCACCAGCAGAATTTCCAAAGACAATTTTTTTAGAAACGCCATTTGTTTTTGTTTGAATAAAATTGTTAATCAAATTGCACAAAGGCTCTGTGTAAGATTCGTCCCAAAATCCTTTTAGATTTTCTTCTTCATCATAATATTCGTTGGCAAGCGGAACTAAAAGGTACGCACCACCAAAATCATTTTGATATTCTTCTGTGGCATAAAATTCTGCCCCTGCGTAATTTATACAAACGTCGCCTTCCAAAGCATTTGTAGCACCATGCAAAAAAACAAAAAGCGGATAAGTTTTGTCTTTTGAAAATCCATGTTCGGTTGGGTCGTAAAAATAATAATCCATTGAATGATTCTTTGAACCAAAATGCTCTTTTTTGAACAAAGAAAAATATTCTCCAACTTTATACGTTGTTTCATAAGAAATAAATGCACCTTCAGGAATTTCATTTGCCCAAGGTGGCAAAGGTTTTTCTGCTTTTGACATAAACTATATCCTTTCAACAATTAATCTTCATAATGACCACGACAAGTTTTTACTGTAATTTTATCACCTGAACATTCATAAACAAGTCTGTTTTCTTTATCAATTCGTCTACTATATTCATTATCTTTGTGTTTTAATTTTTCAGGTTTACCTTCTCCAAAAAGAGCGCCATCGCGTGAAATACTTTTTAATAACTTGTTAATTTTCTGTAATATTTTTTTATTTTCTGATTGCCAATATAAATAATCATCCCACCCTTCTTCCGAAAAAATTATTTTACTCATTCAGCAGCCATAGCCTCCAATTCCTCCATTGTTTTTTCAACAATTTTTCCTTGTCGTATTTGTTCATCTGCTAAATCTAAGCGGGCAAGATATGCTGCATTGTTTCTGGCTTTTTCTAATTCTTTGTATTCTTTTTCAGAAAGAATAACAACATTTTTGTTTTCTTTTCTTGGAATAATCAAAGTTTCGCCATTAAAAGCCATATCAAAATATTTTTTTATGTGAGAACGGATATCCATTTGTTTTACAATAGTCATATTTTTTTCCTTTTAGATAAATAGTGCTAAATTAAGTACTAATTTATGTACTTAAAACCGTACGCTTTTAATATAAAAACATACATGAATAGTGTCAAGAATTTTTTTTAACTTTATTCTATTTCTTTAAATCCTTTTAATTTGAACAAAAATTTTGAAAAATTTGCCCCTGCGTCATTAAAATCCAAACCTTGATGAGTTTTTACAAAAAATCTTGGAACTCCAAAACATCCAG
>SUWN01000047.1 GCA_015061465.1 Treponema bryantii
TAAAAAATACTTCTCTGTAGCTTCTGGTGGTGGTACAGGTCGTACACTTCACCCAGATAACATGGCTGCAGGTCCAGCTTCTTACGGATTTACAGATACTCTTGGACGTATGCACTCAGACGCACAATTTGCAGGTTCTTCTTCTGTTCCAGCTCACGTAGAAATGATGGGCTTCATGGGAATGGGAAACAACCCAATGGTTGGTTGTACTGTAGCTTGTGCTGTAGCTGTAGCTGAAGGATTTAAGAAATAAGTTAATAACTTTTTTTAGATTAATCTAACAACTTTATGAAATCGCTCACTTTTTTGTGGGCGATTTTTTTTATCTATAAGTACATTGTAAAATATCAATTTTTTTACTACAATATATAAGTATATTCTTATGAGGAAATGTGAGGTATTTTATGATTACATTAAAATTTGGTGGTACATCAATGGCGAATGCTCGCCGAATTCTTTCTTCTGCTGATATTATTATTAACAGTGCAAAAGAAGATAGATTAAGTGTTATTGTTTCAGCAGTTGCAGGAGTTTCAAACAATCTTCAATCAGCTATCGATGCATGCACCACCGGCATTCCTTATATAAATTATGTTGAAGATTTAAGAAAAATCCATAGTGATATTTGTTCAGAACTTCAATCAAAATGTGAAGGTTTTAATGCTGACAAAGTAATGGAAAAAATCAATCCGTTGTTTGAAGAATTAGAAAAACTTCTTGCAGGTTGTGTTTCGTTTGGAGAATGTCCTTCTACAGTTCATTGTAGAATTATGGGAATGGGTGAATTACTTTCGTCTCCAATTATGGAAGCTGTTCTTCTTGCAAAAGGAATGAGTGTTATTTTATTAGATTCACGCAAATTTGTATTCACAACAGGAAATCAATTAGAAGGTGAAGCTGATTATGCAAAATGTAAAGAAGCTTGTATGCCTTTCCGCGATGGTGAAAACAAAAGTCAAACAAGAATTCTTTTATTCTCAGGTTTCATTTGTACATGGACAAACTCTGTAACTAAAAAAGAATCTATGGGATTATTAGGACGTAATGGTTCTGATTTCTCAGCTGCAATAATTGGTGCTTCTTTAGGTGTAAAACGTGTTGAATTCTGGACTGACGTAGACGGTGTGTTTACAGCAGACCCTCGTGTTGTAAAAGATGCAATTCTTGTAGATGATATGTCGTATGAAGAAGCAATGGAATTATCTTTCTTTGGTTCTAAAGTTCTTCACCCAAAAACATTGGCTCCTCTACAGGCAAAAGGAATTGAAGCTTGGAGCAAAAATAGTCACAATCCTTCTGCAAGAGGAACACGAATCGGAAAAGGTCCTTTTGAATCACGAAAAAGTGCTTCTGTTTGCGGAATTTCTTGTCTTAAAAAAGTTTCTATGCTTAGTGTTAGCGGAACAGGTATGCGCGGTAGAAAAGGAATGGCAAGTCGCGTATTCACAGCTGTTACTGCAGCAAAAAGTTCAGTTCTTCTTATTACACAATCTTCTAGCGAATATACAATTTCTTTCTGTGTTAGAGATGATGAAGCTGAAAAAGTAAAAGTTTCTCTTACAAAAGAATTTGAATTGGAAATTCATGAAGGATTAATCGAGCCAATTTCTGTAAAAGATAATTGTGCTGTAGTTTCTGTTGTTGGGGACGGAATGATTCAAAATCGTGGAGTTGCAGGAAAATTCTTTAATGCACTTTCTTCACAAGATATAAATGTTGTTGCAATTGCTCAAGGTTCAAGTGAACGTTGTATTTCTTCTGTAGTTGATGGTGAATTTGGTGATACAGCAGTTCGTGCAGTTCATCGCTTCTTCTTCAAAACAGCGCAAACTATTGAAGTATTCGCGTTCGGAGCAGGAACAATTGGTGGAACAATGATTGACCAAATCAGAGACCAACACGATAAATTGTTAAAAGAAAATGTTGATATTAAAGTTCTTTGTATTACAACAATCGATGGAATGAATATCAATGAAGATGGTTTGGATTTAACAAATTGGCGTGAAGATTTAAAAACTCCAATGTACAAATTTGGTCCAAGTAATGTTGATGATATTATCAAATTTGTAAAAGAGAAAAAACCATTAAATCCTGTTTTTGTTGATTGTACTGCAAGTTATGATTTACCAGAACGTTATTTGGATATTTTGAACGCAGGAATGTCAATCGCTACTCCAAATAAACGTGCAAACTCTATGAATATGGAGTTCTATCATGAATTAAGAAGAACTGCAAACAAAATGCATCGTCGTTTCTTGTACGAAACAAACGTAGGTGCTGGTCTTCCAATCATTGATACATTGCAGAATTTATACAAATCTGGTGATAAACTCGAAGTTTTCAACGGAATTATGTCTGGTTCATTATCTTACATCTTTGGAAAATTGGACGAAGGAGTTCCTTTTAGTAAAGCTGTTTTGGAAGCAAAAGAACTTCGTTACACAGAACCAGATCCACGAGATGATTTAAGTGGTATGGATGTTGCTCGTAAAGCTCTCATTATTGCTCGTGAATCAGGATATGATATTGAACTTGATGATATAACAATGCACAAAGTATTTCCAGATTCATTTGATTCAAACGGAACTGTAGAAGAATTCCTTGCAAAATTACCACAAGTTGACGAATATTTTGCAAACAAAATTGAAGCACTAAAAAAAGAAGGAAAAGTTCTTAGAATGGGTGCTTCAATTAAAGATGGAAAGGTTAGTGTAGGAATGATGGAAGTTACACAAGACGACCCATTATACAGCATTCGTGGTGGTGAAAACGCATTTGTATTCTACACAGAACGTTACCAACCAATTCCATTGACAGTTCGCGGTTATGGTGCAGGGGCTGGAGTAACTGCCGCTGGTGTATTTGGTGATATTCTTCGTACTGTAAGTTTTAATATGGAACGCTAGTTTTTTAATAGAAAGTTGAGGTTGAATTATGGATAAATTCGTGTTGTCAGTTATGGTTCAAAACCATGCAGGTGTTTTAAGTAGAGTTTCTGGTCTTTTTAGTAGACGTGGATATAATATTGATTCTTTAACAGTATGTGAAACTGATGACCCAGGAATTTCCAGAATGACGATTGTTGTAAAAGGCGATGAATATATTTTGGACCAAATTCAAAAACAACTTTCTAAATTACAAGAAGTAATTTCTATAAAAAAATGCGAAAAAAAATCATCTTGTCAGCGTGAAATGGCTTTAGTAAAAGTAAAAGCTGAAGGCGCAAACAGAGCTATTATCATCGAAACTTGTGATATTTTTAGAGCACACATTGTAGATGTTGGAATCAACAGTGTGATTGTAGAAGCAACTGGTAGTGAAGAAAAAATTGAAAGCTTAATCAGACTTCTTGAACCATACGGAATCCTTGAATATGTAAAAACAGGTCTTACAGCAATGGATCGTGGTTCAGAAGTAATGAAATAAGATTAATAAATCGAAAGAAAATAATTCACTTGTTTTTGGTTACCCAAAAAATCTGAAATAATGATTGTAAGAGTGTTCTTTCCTGGAGTTAGCATTACTTCTCCTAAAAGTTGGTTCTCTTTATTTGGGTAAATATTTGAACTTGTGTATTTTTTCTTTCCGATTACATAAAGTTTGTTGTTTTCTTCTTTTATTGTGTCGTAAGAAATCTGATCACTGATAATTCCATTTAATAATACATTTGTTTTATATGGTGAAACAACTTTATCTCTTTTCTGATAGATTCTATAAACTCCGGCAGGAAAAGAACGTTGTGTACGCAAATCAAATGAAACATCATTTTTATTTTTTAGCGTAACATTTGAAAAAAACAATTCAAATTCATTATTTAATCTGTCCAACAGAATCTTTGGATTAATTGCAACGTCATTTTTTGTATCAATTATTTGAAATTCTAACGATGAATTATTATTTTGCCAACCTGACATTCCTGTTGTAGCAAGAACAGTTTGACTTTGGATGTGAGTGTTTTTTGTAAGTTCGGAATTAATAGTGTTTTTATCAAGATTTCCGTATACAGAAATTAAATCATCTTCGTGCGAAATTATTACCGAAGTTCCGAGTGTTGTTGGAAAAAAGTCCGAATCATCTTGTTCTTCTGTCATTAAAACTAAAAGTTCACCTTTTTCTACAGATTTAACAAGAGTTGGTTCTGAAAAAACTAACGATGTACTTAATGTATCTCCGCGGTTTTGTCCAAAATAAGAATTAATTGAATTTGATTCAGTGTTTTCTACAGGCCAACCAAACGCAAACAAATTTATTGAAATTAAGCTTAATGCGCAAAAAATAAATGACTTTTTCATTGTAGTCTCCCAAAATTAAGATTTTTGTAATTTAACAGAAGAAATATTTGAATCTTTTCCAATGTATAAAGTATCGTCTGTCGCGTTTATAAATGCTGTTTCTGCTGTAAAAGAAAAACTTCCTTCCAAAATGTTTGTTTTTTCTACAATATAAACAGTGTATTCTTTATCTTTTTTTGCCAGCAAGAAAGTAAAATCATTTGATTCTTCAATTGAGATTATTTTTTTATTTACTGGAATACTTGTTTGTTTTTCTGTTTCAATATTGTAAATTCCAATTCCGTTGTCAAAATTATAAAAAACATTTTTTTCATCTTCAGAAAAATAAACTAGAGTTCTTCTAGACAACTCTGATTTCATAAAATTATGAAAAATAATTTTTGGTTGTTTTGATTCAATTTTTGCAAGAACAAATCTTTGTCTGTTGTGTCCAGAAAGTGAAGCGATGTATTTTCCATCAGTTGAAATATCTAAACCTAAAATAATTGGAAAATCACTTCCGCCCGGTTCGAATGCAAGTTCAAGATTTCCCGTTTCTGTATTAAATACTTTTATTTGTCCGTTTGCGTATCCTGCTGCCGTAAAATTTTTGTTTGTAGAAAAAGCAGTGATTGGAGAAATATTTTCATTTTTCCACACAAGTTCGCCTTTTTCATTAAATCTTGCAAAAGAAGTTCCTCCTGGAAGAAAAACAAAAATTCTGTTTTCATCAAACATTGGGTATCCTTCGGCGTGAATTATTCCTGCTTGATTTCCATTTGTATCAAAAAAAGGAATATCTTTTGCATTTGATGAATATAACGCATAATAATTTGGTGAAATTGCAGCTTTTGATGGAAAAGATTTGTAGTGAGTAATTTCTCCATTTTCTGAAAAATACCCAAGTGTTTGTCCTAATTTGAAATATAAATTATCTTTTGAAGAAGTAACTTCTGTAGTTGGCATGGAAATGTTAATTTGCCAGTTTGGAATATATTGGTATTCTTTTGTTAATGGTTTTGCCGCTAAAAAAATGTATAAAATTAAAATAGATAAACTTAAGCAAATATATAGTGAAATTCGTTTCTTTGTACTCATATATAATATGCTATAGTATTAGAAGATAAAAATCAATTAATGAACAAATTTTTTGATATAAATAGTTAATATTGACAAAAAAGCGTAAACAATGCAAAATATTACATAGATTTCAAATGTTTTTTAGAGGTAACTAATGGGAGACGATATCTTAACTATTGAAGAAGTTGCAAAATATCTTCGTGTTTCAGATAGAACAGTTTATGATTGGGCACAAAAAGGTGAAATTCCAGCAGGAAAAATTGGAACTGTATGGCGTTTTAAAAAATCTGAAGTTGAAAATTGGGTAAATGCGCGTCTTTCTACACCAAATCTTGCAAATAAAGAAACTCAAATTCAAATAAAAAATATTTTATCACCAGATAGAATTACATTTATAAATCAAAGTTCTAAACATGATGCTTTAGTTCAACTTTCTGATGTTTTGGCAACAGCTCCACAAGTAAAAAATGCTAGCGAATTAACAACAGAAATTTTAAAAAGAGAAGAATTGATGTCTACTGCAATCGGACGCGGAATTGCAATTCCTCATGTTCGTCTTTCATCTGTAACAGATTTAGTAATGGCAGTTGGTGTTTGTAAAAAGCCAATCGCAGATTTCCAAACTTTGGATGATCAGCCTGTAAATCTTTTGTTCATGATTGCCGCAGCTTACAACCAACATTCTTATTATTTAAAGACAATTTCATATTTCAGTGGAAAACTTAAACAACCAGATTTAAGAGAATCTATGTTGTCTGCACAAACTGAAATGGATATTTATAATCTTCTTGTAAGAAGCTAATTTTATGGTAAATACACAGGAATCCATTTTGCTCTGTCAGCGTGGTCCTGTGCAATTACACCCCATGTAACATCAGCGGTAGTTTCTCCGAGTAAAAATTCCCTATCAGATTCTGGTGGGGAATATTTTTGTCCTTGAGCATCAAACTCGACTGCCGCAATTGCATGTTTATATTCTCTAGAAATTAATAAAATTGATTCAATTCCCATCTTTTTTGCAAATAAACATAAAAGCATACTTCTACTATCACAATCAGAACCAGCTCCTAATAAAATTGTAGGTAATGGTGAAAAATCTGAACTAAATTTATTTTCTACATTTCTTGAATAATAAAAACTTTGGACCCAAGCCAATAATTCACGACCAATTTCAAGTTCAATATTATTTGATTTTTTACAATCTTTTTTTAGTTGCAAAATTATATCAGTTGCAGCTTTATCTAATCTAGAAAAACTATCGCAATAAATTTGTCTGTAATATCTTTGCCAAGCTTCTTTCCAAAGAGGATGATTCACGTATAGCGAAAAAACTCCAAATTCCATATCAACCAAAAATTGTGAAGCTTCCGCATCATTTTTATCAATGTGAGTTTTTATTTTGCTTTTTCCAATTTGAAGATTTATTTCTTGTTTTTGTCCTTTAGGAAAAGCATACGAAACAATCGGTCCTTCATAAATATTGTTGTTAATTATTAATGAATTTAGGGATGAAAGTATGAATTGTTCACAATTTTGCTTATTTTTTTCATCAGTGTAGCATAACATAACTAAATAAGAATCTTTCTTTTGTAAAGGTACGCATAAACTCCAGCCAGCGTATTTTTTATCTAAAGACATTGTAAAATCTGAAATTGACGTTTTTAAACCTTGCCAGCTGAAGCTATCAATCATAAAATTTGCGTTTAATTTTGTTAATGCATTAGTTAAAATTGTTTTAGAATCAGATTTTTTATCTTCATAAATCTTCATTACAAAAGAAACAGGAATGTTTGGATGAGAAAACATCATCGATGTAAAATTTTCATCAATTTCTTCAATTTGGTAACCTTCTGGTAAATCAACGAAATAATTATAATTTTGATTTACAAATGGCAAAGAAAAAAGTTTAAAACTGCAAAATAAAAATATGATAAGAAGATTAATTTGTTTTAAATATCTTGTCATTTTAAAATACCTCGTTTATAGTACAAATGATGCATAACATAAATATTATACACGAAGATTCAGAAATTTACATAATAAATAAACCTGCTGGCATTGCTTCTCAAGGTGGAGAAAAAGTTACTTCTTCAATTGATACAGTTTTTGCTGAACAAGTTGGACAAAAAATTTATTTAGTTCATCGTTTAGATAAAGATACTTCTGGTTTGATGATTATTGCAAAAAATCCAACTTCTGCAAATAAATGGACCAAGTTAATTTCTTCTAAATCTGTAAAAAAAGAATATCTTGCAATTTGCGTTGGTTCTCTAAAAAATAAGCAAGGGATTATAAAAGAGGATTTGATTCAACACGGGGCGCAAAAACAAGCAATAACTCATTATTCTGTTGAAAAAGAATGGAATGTGCAAATAGAGGAAGAAAATCTGACTTTTTCACTTGTTAGATTAATTTTGGAAACAGGAAGAATGCATCAGATTCGTATTCATCTTGCCAAACAAAATTGTCCAATTATTGCCGATGACCAACATGGAAATTTTAAATTGAATAAATTGCTTAAAAAACATCTAAAAATAAAAAAATTGATGTTGGCAGCTGTAAAACTTACAATTCCAAATCCTAAAAATACTGATATTTATCAGATTCAACTTCCGGAACATATGGCAGATTTAATACATTGATTATTACACTAAAATGTCGTAAAATATGGATATAAAAAGGTGGGAATATGTTTGATGTAAAAGACACTGATTTTTTTGAAATGGAAGATGAAGCCTTCGACACAATTGTTGAAGATGATATTTTTTTTAAAGGTACAATAAAATTAAAAAAGCCTTTCTTAATTCGAGGAAAGTTAGAAGGAAAAATTTTTTCAGATAGCGATGTTGTTGTTGATTCAAATGCTATTGTAAATTCAGATATAGAAGCTTCTAGAGTTCTTGTAAAAGGAAAAGTTGAAGGAAAAATCATTGGTAAAGAATTGATTTTTGTAACTTCAACAGGTTCTGTAGATGGTGACATTGCAACAAAAAAAGTTGTATTGGAGCCTGGCTGTATTTTTACTGGAAAATGTTCAATGGTGTGAAAGATGATGAAAAATAAACTTCTTTTTGTAATTTTACTATTAAATTTTACAACTCTTTTTGCACAAAATCAAACAAGACAAGATGCTTTGGTTTTGTATCATAATGGAAACTACAAAGAATCTGTGCAAGTTTGTGAAGAAGAATTAAAAGAAAATCCAAATAGAATTGAATCTTATGTTGTTATGTGTTGGTCTTTAGTAAAAAATAAACAATATGCAGAAGCCGAACAAAGAGCAACAGAAGGTTTAGCAATAAGTCCTTATGATTTACGATTAATTGAAATTTTGGGCGAAGCAAAATTTTATCTTGGAAAGAACGCTGGTGCCATGGAACAATTCCAAAAATATGTTGGAAGTGCATCAGAAAGTGGTGCAAGAGTTGGTTCTGCATATTACTTCATGGGTGAAATTTACATTCGTCAAGCTAGATTTCAGCATGCCGATATTGCCTTGTCTGCCGCATTAAAAAAAGAACCTCTTATTGATTCTTGGTGGATTCGTCTTGGATACGCACGTGAAATGGCAGAAAATTACTACGAAGCTCTTGATGCTTACGATGAAGCTTTAAGATTAAATTCTTCTTCTGTAGATGCAGCACGCGGTAGAGAACGCGTTAGTGCTAAATTAAAATAAAAAATTGAAAACTGTTCATATAGAAACATTAGGATGCCGTCTCAATCAAATAGAAAGCGAGTCGATGGCATCTTTTTTTGTTCAAAAAGATTTTCTTGTAAAAATGGATAATGTTACTGCGTCCACTGAGCAAGATGATAAAACTTTTTTGTGTATCTTAAACACTTGTACCGTAACGCAAAAATCAGAACAAAAAGCAAGACGAATAATCAGACTTTTACTAAAAAAATATCCTTTTGCAGTGATTCTTGTAACAGGTTGTTATGCACAAACAAATCCAAGGCAAATCTTACAAATCGATTCAAGAATTGCTGTAATCGGTGGTCAAATAAAAAGCAGAATTGCAAAGCTTCCTGATTTTTTTGTAGATATATTCAAAAAAAATGAATTTGAAGCAAAACAAACAGCTGAATTCATAAATCAAACTTATTCAAAACAAGAAGAATCTAAATATCCTGTTGCAGAAGACGCATTTAAATTATCAACAACTTCATTTTTAGCTCATTCAAGAGCTGCAATAAAGATTCAAGATGGATGTAATAACAACTGTTCTTATTGTGCAATTCATATTGCAAGAGGAAAAAGTGTTTCATTAGAAGCTTCAGAAGTAATAAAAAGAGTTCAAAAATTGGAAGATGAAGGGCATGAAGAAGTTGTTTTAACTTCAATAAACATTGGGCAATACAAAAGTGAATATAACAATTCTTCTGTTAATTTTGCTAGATTATTACAACTTCTTCTTGAAAATACATCAAAAATTAATTTTAGAATCTCAAGTTTATATCCTGAAGTTGTTACAGAAGAATTTTGTCAAATAATCAAATCTGAACGAATTAGACCTCATTTTCATTTATCAGTACAAAGCGGAAGTGATAAAATTTTGCGCGAAATGAACAGAGTTTATAAATCAGAACAAGTAAAAAAAGCTTGTGATTTATTAAGAATTGCAAAAGAAAAACCGTTCATTGCTTGTGATATAATTACAGGATTTCCGGGAGAAACAGACGACGATTTTGACCAAACAATAAAACTTTGTGAATATTGCAATTTTTCATGGATTCATGCATTTCCTTTTTCCGAACGCCCAGGAACTCCAGCTGCAACTATGAAAAACAAAGTTCCTCAATCAATTTCTGGCAAACGTGCAGAAGAATTAAATAAAATTGCTATAAATTCAAAAATAAACTTTATAGACTATTGGAAAAATAAAAAGCTCACAGCAATTCTAGAAACTTCAAAAAATACATTTACAATTCAAAATCAAAAAAAAATATACACATATCACGCTGTAACCGAAAATTTTATTCATTGTCAGATTCAAACAGAAAAAGAACTTTCTGAATTAGAACGAAAATCAATTAATATAAAAATCACGACTTCTTTACCAGAAAAAATTCAAAAGGGTGGAGAAATTGAAGCGTCAGCTGAATTAATCTAACTCTTTATCAAAATCATTTATTTTATTTTAAAATTACATTTGTACATAAAAAAAGGCTTGTCTAAAAGACAAGCCTTATCGGGATGACAGGATTCGAACCTGCGACATTTTGGTCCCAAACCAAACGCGCTACCAGCTGCGCTACATCCCGTAACGTTCCTATAATATATACAAAAAGAAGATTTTAGTCAATAACTTAAACCTTCTTTTTGTAAAATTATTTAAATATTTGTTCCTTTTTCTGCATTTTTTTCTTGAACATAAGCAATAAATTCTTCAATTTTCATTGTTTTTTGTTCAAGACCACTTGATTGTCTAAATCTTACAGAAACAGTTCCTTCTTTTTGTTCGTTTTCACCAACAATAAGAATATATGGAGTTTTGTGTTCTTTTGTAATAACTTTAATTTTGCTGCGCATATTATCTTCAGAAAGATAAGCATTTGAGCGGATTTTCACAGCTTTTAATGCTTCATCCACTTTTTTTGCATAATCGTTAAAATCATTACTAACAGGAACAACAGCAGCTTGTTCAAAAGCAAGCCAAGCAGGAAAAGCACCGGCAAAGTTTTCAATCAAAATACCCAAGAATCTTTCCAAAGAACCTAAAGTTGCTCTGTGAAGCATTACCGGGTGATGTTTTTGATTATCTGCACCAATATATTGTGCGTTCAATCTTTCTGCACTTGGAAGTTGGTAGTCAACTTGAATTGTACCACATTGCCAACGACGACCTAAACAGTCAACAAGTTGGAATTCAAGTTTTGGACCATAGAAAGCACCTTCACCAGGCTGAATTTCATATTCCAAACCAGCCGCTTTACAAGCTTCAGCCAAAGCATTTTCAGCTCTATCCCAATCTTCATCAGTTCCAACTCTAAGTTCAGGACGTGTACTAAACATAACTTTAATATCTTTGTCAAAACCAAAGTCTTTGTAAATATCCTTTAAGAACGCACAGAATCTTGCAACTTCATCACAAATCTGTTCTT
>SUWN01000048.1:0-1443 GCA_015061465.1 Treponema bryantii
TTGTTGAGCGTAGTCGAAACGTTCGTGCTTACAAATCAAGAATGAAGCGTTAGCGGAATTGCGGAAAGCCCGACCGTCAAGTTTTTGTAGTGAAACGAAAAAAACTTGTTAGCAAGCGATAGCTTGCGACGGGAACCTCCGCATAAAAAATTAAATTACGCCTAAACCTGTTAAAAGGATGATGAAAAGAAGAATTGGTGCTACAACTTTAATCATAACAACGTAAAGTGTTTTGCGACCAAATTTTTCGCCGTTGAGTGTAATTTCGTCGATTGTTGTTTTTGGTTTTGCAACCCATCCAATAAGAATACATGTCAAAAGTCCAACAATTGGCATGAGGATGTTGTTACTTGCGTAGTCGAGGATGTCTAAGATTTGACCAACTGCACCATTAGGGAATTTGAGGTCAAAATAGAATACGTTGTATCCAAGACAAACAATAATTGAAATTACAAATGTACTTGCTGCCATAATCAATGTTGATTTTTTGCGGCTCCATTTGAATTTGTCCATCATACTTGATGTAATTGCTTCCAAAATTGAAACTGCTGAAGTCAAAGCGGCAAACAAAACCATTACAAAGAAGATTAATCCAATAAAATCACCGAATTTTCCAAGTGAGTTGAAAACTTTTGGTAATGTGATGAACATAAGGCCAGGACCTGCAGACATTCCTTCTGTTCCTGAGAATGCAAAAACTGCTGGAATAATCATCATACCTGCTAAAACTGCGATTCCTGTGTCGAAGATTTCGATGTGGTTTACAGATTTTACAAGGTTTTCTTCTTTTTTCATGTAAGAGCCGTATGTTACCATAATTCCCATTGCGATTGATAATGAATAGAAAAGTTGTCCCATTGCATCAAGAATAATGTAAAGGAATTTTTTGAATGTTATTCCTTCAAAGTTTGGAACAAAGTAAACGGCTGCACCTTGTAAACCTGTGCGAGTTACGCCATTAGCATCTGTGTGTGAAATTGTTAATGAATAAATTGCGATGAAAACTACAATTACAACTAAAACTGGCATAAGAATTCTTGAGTATTTTTCGATTCCGTGTTCTACTCCTTTGTATACGATGATGAAACAAAGAATTGCAAACAATACTGTGTAGAAAATTGGTTGCCATTGAGCTGTAATGAATCCTGTGAAGAATCCGTCTGCTGCTGTTACGCTGCCTTGGAATGCAAGGTAAGAGAACATGTATTTCATTACCCATCCACCAATTACACAATAGTATGGATAAATGATAAATGGTACTACGAATGAAAGAACGCCCAAAAATCCCCATTTTGAATTGATTTTTGTGTAAGCTGTAAGTGGGCTTTCTTGTGTTTTACGTCCAATTGCAATTTCTGTAATAAGAAGTGCAAATCCAAATGTAACAGCTAAAACTAAATAAACTAATAAGAATAAACCACCACCGTCTTTTGCTGCTAAGTA
>SUWN01000048.1:1543-11261 GCA_015061465.1 Treponema bryantii
CCAAGTTCCATACAAGTTTGAATTGCTTCTTGTGTGTTTTTGCTTGTTGGTGTTACGATGTAGTTTGCGCCGATAAAAAGTTTGTCTGTGCTGTTTTCTACGCCCGAAACTTCGCGACCTGCCATTGGGTGTGCTGCAATAAATTCAACATCTGGACGAAGCATTTCTTGGATTTTGTAAACGATGTTTCCTTTTACACCAGTTACGTCTGTTATAAGCGCGCCACTTTTTAAGAATTGTTGATTTTGTTCAATCCATTCCACAAATGTGTGTGGGTAAAGTGCAAAAATTACAAGGTCTGACTCTCCGATGATTTTTTTGTCAATTTGAGTTGAGCCTTCATCAATAATATTTTCTTTTATTGCGTAATCTATGGAACTTTGTTCTTTTGTAATTGCGCTGATATGAAATCCAAATCTTTTTAAAACTTTTGCATAACTTCCTCCCAAAAGTCCAAGTCCTACGATTAATATTTTTTTGCTTACGTCTACTATCATAATATTTCTACCTTTGCTCCTAATTTTTTTATATCTTGGAAAAATCCGGGATAACTTTTTTTACAAGCTTCTGCGCCGTTAATTGTTCCGCCAGTTTTGCTTAAAATCACGGACATTGCCATAACTATTCTGTGGTCATTGTGTCCATCAATTTCAATTCCTTTGTATTTAAGGTCTTGTTTGGGAACTGTGATTGTATTTTCTCCAAAAATTAAACCGCCGCCCAATTTACAAAGTTCTTGATGCATTGCTTGGCCTCTGTCACTTTCTTTTGCTTTTAGTCGGTTTGTTCCTGTAAAAGTTGCTCCATTTTTTAAGGCGGCGAGAGCAAATAAAATTGGTCCAAGGTCAGGACAATCTGAAATGTCCAACGTTGGAGTTCCTTCTGAAATTTGCTTAAAATATTCTTTGTAAATTTTATCACCTTGAAGGCTGTCTTTTTTTAAATTTTCAACTTTTACATTTGAACCAATAAAATTGAATGAATCTAAAAATGCGGCGTTTGAATAATCCCCTTCGATTCTTCCTTCAAAAGAATTTAGATTTGATTGGTTGATGAGGATTTTATTTTCATCTGAAAATTCCACGTTTGCACCAAAAGATTTTAGCGCAGAGATTGTAAGATTGATGTACGATTTGCTTTCAAAAGGTGGAATGATTTGAATAGATGAATTTTTGTTCAAATAGAGTAGGGCAAAAATCATTCCTGTAATAAATTGGCTGCTGATATTTCCTTGGATTTTGTAATTTCCACAATTTAGATTTCCGCAAATTGTAACTGAATTTTTGTCTTTTTGGAAAGTAAATCCGTTTTCTTGGCAAAGTTTTTCATATACATCGAGAGGTCGTTCCAAAAGTCGTTCGCTGCCTTTTAAAATTACAGTTTGATTCATACATAAAGCCAAAGGAATAAAAAATCTGAGCGTACTACCGCTTTCTCTACATTCCAAAATTGGATTTTTTGTTTTCATAAAATTTTGGGGGTCGATAAAAACTTTGTCTTTATCTGTTGAAATATTACATCCAAGTGCTTTTAAACAATCGATGCTTGCTAGAATGTCTTCGCTATAATCAATTCCAGATAATGTACAATTTTTTTTAGAAAGTGCAGCTCCAATTAAATAGCGATGTGCCATACTTTTTGAAGGAGGTGCGTCTATTGTTCCGTTTAATAAACTTGGTGTGAATGTTATTTTCATATTATTTTCCTTCACTTAAAAAATCAATTGCTTCAATGTAGCCATCTGTTCCATGTCCCATTATTGTTTTTACGCATGCTAATCTAACATAACTGATTTGTCTAAATTCTTCCCGTTCTTTTACATTTGAAATGTGAACTTCAACGGTAGGAATGTTTACGGATTTTAGCGCATCTAAAATTGCAATGCTTGTATGTGTATAAGCTCCGGGGTTAATAACAATTCCATCAAAATTTTTGTACGCTTTTTGAATTTCATCAACGATGGCGCCTTCGTGATTAGATTGAAATAATTCAACAAAAATATCTTTGGATTTACAGTGATTTTGTATTTTTGTTACAAGGTCATCGTAAGTTTCTTTTCCGTAGTGAGCAGGTTCTCTGATTCCGAGCATATTTAGATTTGGTCCATTAATAACAAGTATTTTCATTATAGACACTCCATTCTTTTTGCTAAAATAAATTCAGCTTCTTCTTGTGGCGTTTTCATATCAGGAACAATCACGTCCGCTGTTGAATTGTAAATTTCTATTCTAGCGTCATACAATTTTGCAAGTTTTTCTTTTGTGTCAGAAAGAGGACGGTCTTCTGTGGCACAAAGTCTTGAAAGATTTGCATTTATATAGAAGATTTTGCCATTTTTTTTGAGATTTTTTACATTTTCTTTTCTTAAAATTGCGCCACCTCCAGTAGAAATGATTTGGCAATTTTTAGCAGAAATTTCTTTTATGACATTGGATTCTAAATCGCGAAAATATTGTTCACCTTTTGTTTGAATTAATTCTTTGATGCTACAACCACATTGTTTTTCTATTTCTTCATCTGTATCAACAAAAGTGAAATTTGGAATTTTTAGAAGTTTACCGATTGTAGATTTTCCACTTCCGGGCATTCCTGTTAGAACAATATTTTGTTTTGCAGAAAGAACTGAAGTAAAAACTTGGTCTACAATTTCTTTTTGTATTTTTGTATCCAAAAATTTTTCTACAGCAACAACAGCTTGCATTACGAGCATGTATAATCCGCCTTCTGCTTTTAATCCTTTTTCTTTTGCATCTAAAATTAAGTTGGAACAAAGAGGATTATATATTGCATCAATTACCCCTTCTAATTGTGAAAAATATGAAATATCGATTGGTTTAGATTCGCAATCAGGGAACATTCCAGAAGGTGTTGTGTTAATGATTATGTTTGCATCAGAATGATTTTTTTTAGCTTGGTCATATGTGATGAATTCTAATGATTCTCTTCTGCTAACTGTTAATATTTGATTTGCTCCCAAGTCTTGAGCAACAATCTGCGCAGTTTTACTTGTTCCACCAGTGCCTAGAATTAAAATTTTTTTATTCTGAAAATCAATGCCTGTTTTTTCAATCAGTGCTTTCATTCCGTAATAATCAGTGTTGTATCCCAAAAGTTTTCCGTCTTTATTAACAATTGTATTTACAGCACCAATTCTATTGGTAATTTCACTTATTGAATCAAGGTATGGAATTACAGTTTGTTTGTAGGGTATTGTAACATTTATTGCAGCAAAATCTTTTTGTTTGAAGAATGAATCAATTTCTTCTTCGTTTAATTCTATGAGTTCATATTTATAGTCTGCTAGTTTTGCATGAATATCCTTGGAAAAACTGTGACCTAATTTTTTTCCGATGCAACCGTATTTTTTCATTTTTACCTCAATGTTGTGTGTGGTGCAAAAGTTCCTGCAATTTTGAGGATATCGCACACTTTTTTTAATTCTTCAAGCATTTGTTTTCCATTTTCGCTATCAACAATTCCGTCAATTTCGATGTAGAAATAATATTGCCAAGAATTCTTTTTCATAGGACTACTTCTAAGGGCTGTCATGTTGTAACCGTATTTTCCGATGATGCTGATTGCACTTGCCAAAGAACCAGCGGAATTTTTTACAGTAAGCATTAAAACTGTATTTGACATTGTTTGTGTTTTTGCAAGAACTTTAGAAAGAACAACGAAACGAGTTGTGTTTTCGCTACTTTTATTAATGTTTGTTTTTATTACTTTGAGACCGTAAAGTTCAGCTGTTTCTGCACTTGCAATTGCTGCCAAAGATTTATCGTTTGATTCTGCAACAATTTTTGCGGCAAAAGCTGTGTTATTACTTTCTTCAGTTGTAAAATTGTGTTGTTTTATAAATTCATGGCATTGGCTTAGAGCTTGAGGATGACTTGCAACTTTTTTTATATCTTCAAGGGTTGCATCAGGTAAACCAAGTAGATTTTGATGAATTTCAAGTTCGTAAATTCCATTGATATAAAGATTCCCAGAAAAAATAAGATCCATTGTTTGACCAACTTCGCCAGCGTAACTATTTTCGATTGGAAGAACAGCAACGTCGCATTCACCATTTTGAACCGAATTATACGCAGCTTTAAAATCGCTATAAGAAACACGATTTGCTTTTGGATAAATTTTTCCAGCGGCAATATGTGCAAAAGCTCCTTCTACACCACTGTAAGCAACTTTTAATCCACTTTGTAAACGGTATTGATAAGCACGCGAAACTGACATTAAATGTTTTAGAAAATCAACATAATATTCTTTTAAAATGTCCTCTTCGATTAAAGCCAAATTTTTTTCTATTACGATGTTTTCTCTTGATTGGTCCAAAATTGGAAGACCAAATTCTTTTTTGTGTTCGTATACTAATTCGGCGGCACACATTCTTTTTACAAAAAGTTCCGCCATTTGAGCATCTACTTCATTTATAATTTGTCTTGCTATATCTAATTTGTTTGCCATTTTTTAATAATCCCTTTTTCTTATTATAATTTTTCTGCAATATCGTAAATTAATTGTTCAGTTTTTTCCCAACCAAGACAAGGATCTGTAATGGATTTTCCAAAAATATGTTCTCCTGAAGTTTGAGCACCATCTTCAATGTAGCTTTCAATCATAAGACCTTTTACAAGATGTTTAATTTCATCATTTTGATTGCGACTGTGAACAACATCTTTTGCGATACGGATTTGTTCAAGATATTTTTTTCCTGAATTGTTGTGATTTGTATCTACAATAACAGAAGGATTTAAAAGATTTGATTTTTGATAAAGTTCGCTTGTTTTAAGAAGATCTTCGTAATGATAATTTGAAACACTTCTTCCTGTTGAATCAACAAAACCGCGAAGAATTGCGTGTGAAAGAGGATTTCCGTCGCTTGTAACTTCCCATCCGCGATATAAAAAAGTGTGACTTGATTGTGATGCGACGATGGAATTCATCATAACTGTCATATCGCCGCTTGTAGGATTTTTCATTCCAACAGGAACATCCATTCCACTTGCTGTAAGTCTGTGTTGTTGGTTTTCTACTGAACGAGCTCCCACTGCGATGTAAGAAAGAATGTCCGAAAGATAACGGTGATTTTCTGGATAAAGCATTTCGTCTGCGCAAGAAAAATCGTAATCACGGAGCGCTTGCATGTGAAGTTCGCGAATTGCAACAATTCCTTTGTACATATCAGGTTTTCCATCTGGGTCCGGTTGGTGAAGCATTCCTTTGTAACCTTGCCCGGTTGTTCTTGGCTTGTTTGTGTAAATACGAGGAATGATGATTATTTTATCTTTTACTTGTTCTTCAACTTTTTTTAATCTAGAAATGTATTCAAGAACTGGCTCACTGTGATCTGCCGAACATGGACCAATAATAAGAATAAATTTATCAGAAGCTCCTTCAAAAATTGCACGAATATTTTGGTCGCGTTCTTCTTTTACTTTTACCATACGGTCTGTTAAAGGATATTCCTTTTTTACTTCTTGCGGAATTGGAAGTTTTCTGTGGAAATTCATTGCCATTTTTTTACACCTCATTAATTATTTTTGCGAAAAAAAAAGCCCGTTTTTGATTTTTTTCATCAAAAACGGGCTGCTCATTTCACCTAATACAAAGCATTTAAGCTTTGAACATTACACAAGATGGGCAGCCCTTTCTAAATGAGAAATAATAAAAATAAAAGAAAAAATTAACATTCATCATTTTTGCTACCTCCTTTGTGTTTTGTTGTTTAAAAAAATATAACTATTTTTTTTTTATGTCAAGATGTTTTATTCGGTATAACAATTCATGGTGAACCCAATTTTTTGTTTTTTTGTGTCATTTGATTTTTTATTGCTGAATTGATTTTTTTGTGATTCGGTTAGAATCATGCTTGAAAAGTTTGATTTTTTATCTCTAGATAAATCAGCAATAATTTCAAGAATTAATTTAATTTTTCTAGTTTCAAGTTTTTCATTTAAATCACAAATAAAATTTGATGTTTCTTTTGGAATGGAATTAGGTAATAAAGCTTTGTTTTTTCCTTCGCAGAATTTTTTATAAATAGCAGGAATGACTACTTCTATTAATTCTTGTTTTGAGTAAGGAATCATTTCTATAGTGACATCAATGCGTGAGAGAATAGTTTCTGGAATCTTGCTAATGTCATTTGCAGTTAAAATGTAACTAATTTTTGAAGCGTCAACTGAGACATCAAAAAAGTTATCTTTAATTTGTTTTGCATTACGAGTTTCTAGTAATTGACAAAATGTAGCTTCCATATTCCAATCTTCGTTGTTTGAGCCTGAAAAAATAGATTTTTCAAATTCATCAAGAATAATAATTGGATTTTTTATAACTTTATTTGAGATAGCCTTTGCAAAAGATGTAAGAACTTGACCACATTCAGCACATTTGTATTGTTTTGATGTTCCTAATAATTTTGTTACACCGCCACCAGAGCCCATAGAAATGAAAATTGAGTTATCTTGGCAAATTTCTGAAAGCTGCATTGCTAATTCTGTCTTACCACAGCCAGGAGGACCAACCAAAAGCATGGATGGAAGTTTACATTCATTAGGATTTTCTGAAAGAAAAAATGAATTTCGTATTACACTTAAAACACTGTGTTTCCCTGTCTGAATATTTGGAAAAGCGTCAAAAACTTTAAGAAGATGTTCCTTTTTTTTCGAAGACAAAATATTTAATTCGGGAGTATGATTTAATTGTTTTAGAATATTCATCATAATAGGGCTTTCTAAAGTTCCTATTTCATTTATGGGATTAAAACCATAAACAAATTCAAATTCATCAGTGTTAAAAATTCTTTCTTCAGATTTTTTTTTATTCTTTAATAAAAAATTCTTTAATTCTTTATCGTTAATCGTTCCATCTCTATTGAGTATTGATGATTCCATCATTTTGTTTTTTAAATTCAGAAAAGCTTCTGGATAATCCATTTCTGTCAACATCGAAAGAAGATCTAGAAAAGAAACACCTTCTGTATAACATACGTTTTGACAAAATTTCTTGAATTCATTTACATAATTGAAAAGAAAAAGATTAATTAAAACGAATCTTTCTTCAAGTGTAAAAATATTCGAGAATTTTTTATGTGTGGTATATTCTATTTCAGTGTCTTTTACAGTGTAAGGAGAATCAATATAAATTGATGCGTTTGTTTCATTTAGGAAAAAAAATTTTTTAAGTAAATAAATAACTTCTTCTTTTAAATGAAGAGAGATAAGTTTTTTACAATTCAAATTTTTTTTGGTTGTATGTAGTTTTTTTATAAAAAAAGTGGAACACGATTTTTCATCTTCCCCTACAAGTTGATATATCGTTTTATAAGTATGTTCATAAAGGTTAAGGGTCTTTATCATTTCATTTGCAAAAAAATCGATGTGTTCAGAATTATTATTAATATCGATTAGATAAATAATTTGTATGAAAAGTCTTGATATTGAAAATAATTCTGCCTTTGTGCAGTTACATAGGTTTTTGTGAGTCATAGAATTTTCTCCTTTAAAATTGAAATGTTTTTAGATAAATAAATTATCATTTTTATGACGGACCTTCCTTACCTCCTTTTTTATAAACTAATTTTAAATTAATAGAGAGAAAATTCATTTAAAATGTAAATGTCTATTGTTGTGAATTTTGTCTCCTTATTTTTAGTAATGAAGAATAAACAATTAGATTAAAACCTAATTATTCCAACTTTAAAAATTTAGAATGTGTACACATGAAGTAAGAAAGAATATTTGATTAGAAAAAAACTTTATTTAATAGCCGAAGTATAATAGAATGGAAAAAGTATTGCAAGGAAAATTTTTATGTTTAAACAAAAAATAATTCAAAACATTGTTTCAAAAATTCGACACGATTGGGGTGCGGCAGATGCAAAACGTGATTCTGGAAAAAAAACGCCAGAAGATATTTTGCGTTTTGATAATATTTTGTACGGTGAAGATAAAACTTGGCAGATTCTTGATGTTTATAAACTAAAATCTGCGGAAGGAAAATTGCCTGTAATTGTAAATGTTCACGGTGGCGGATGGGTTTATGGAACAAAAGAAGTTTATCAATTTTATTGTATGAGCCTTGCGCAAATGGGTTTTGCAGTTGTGAATTATAACTATCGACTTGCTCCAGAAAATAAATTTCCTTCGTCGGTAGAAGACACAAATTCCGTTTTTAATTGGATAGAAAAAAATCAAAATGAATATGGATTTGATTGCAACAATGTTTTTGCGGTGGGAGATTCTGCTGGCGCAAATCTTTTGGCATTGTACGCAGCAATTTTAACAAATGCCGAATTAAAGAAAAAATATGATTTTAATTTACCTTCAAAAATAAACTTAAAAGCAGTTGCCTTAAATTGTGGAAAATACACAGTGCGAAATTTTGATATTTTGATAAAATCGCTTTTTGACAAAAAATCAAAATATAAAATCAGCGACATAGAAATTACTTCAAAAATTACACCAGATTTTCCTCCGTCAATTTTGATGACTTGTAAAGGCGATTTTTTGTGCAAAGAAATCTATCCAATTATGAAAGCGTTAGAAAAACAATCGGTTCCTTTTCAATGCAATTTTTACGGCACAAAAGAAAAACCCTTGTGGCACGTTTTTCACGTAGATTGCGACATGAAAGAAGCGCAAGAATCCAACAAAACACAAGTGGAATTTTTTAAAAGTTTTTTGCAAAAAGATTAAGCTAATAACTTAATTTTTTTGACGGATTTTTATTTGACGCATTTTTTTATCTGTGATAAATTAAAGGTGGAAGTGCTGATTTTATAGTTAGCCTCCCTTTTTTGGTTGAAACCGCTCTTAGGGATTCTAAGGGCGGTTATTTTTTACTCGTTATCTTTTTTTGTAACGAAGTATAGCAATTATTGTGCTTATTACAGTTGCAACACAAGTTACAAAAGCAATTATTAAATCACAATTCATTGCGTTACCTCCTTTATACTTATTCCTGTAGAAACAGGTTGAGCATTAGGGAGCCTAACCGCCTAAAAATCAGACACTTCCATAATCAGTATATATGTAATTTGAATAATTTCATTAAGCTAATAACTTAATTTTTTTTACAATTCAAGTAGTTTTTTGTTCAACTTTATTTATTTTTTTAAGTTATAATGTTATTAGGTTAGCGATGGGAGCCCCGCCGAAGGCGTTCCAAGGCGATTTCGACTTGGAATGAAGCGAATGCGGAAGGGCGGACGTAGCGACCTTGCGAGTCGCAAGGGAACCTCAAAATAAGAAAAGAAAGATAAAAATGTCTTTATGTTGTAAATTTTTATCTTTATGTAGGAGAAGAAAATGAAAAAACTTGGATTTGGATTGATGAGATTGCCTTATAGCGAAAGCGAGGAATGGGGTCATGTTGATTTAGAAAAAACAAAAGAAATGATTGACGCATACATGGCGCAAGGTTTTTCTTATTTTGATACTGCGTGGGTTTATCATGGTGGTTTTAGCGAAAAAGTTTTTGGGGAATTGGTTGCAAAACGATATCCACGTGAAAAATTTCAAGTTACTTCAAAAATGCCTGTTTGGGAATTAAAAGAAGAAAGTGATTTGGAACGAATTTTTGAAGAACAACTAAAAAAATGTAATATCGAATATTTTGATTATTACTTTTTGCATTCTCTTGGAACTGGAAATTATGAATCTGCAGAAAAATTCCACGGATTTGAATTTATTCAAAAAATGAAGGCCGAAGGAAAAAT
>SUWN01000007.1 GCA_015061465.1 Treponema bryantii
GACGTTTTGTTTTAGAACCTTACTTGTTCTATCTTTTCTTTCCTTCCCTTTTCTGTCAAAAAGCGTGTCGCTCTTGTGTTGTGCGACGGTGAATATGAATATATACCTTTACTTAAAAAGTGTCAACACATATTTTAATTTTTTTTTAATTTTTTTAAACTTTTTTTTATTTTTTTGAAATATCTTTTTTATTAATTTTTTTGACCGTCTTTTATACAAAGTTGTTAGCAACTAAATTAATAATATCAATTTCAGGAGTTTTGTTTTAACATATTTTCTCTTTTTATACAATCAAATTTTGAAATTTTTATAAAAAAAAACACACACAACTGGATTTGTGATTTTACCGAATTTGATGGTCCAAACTATGGTGTGTATGAAGTTTCGAAAACTTACTTTGAAACGACATTCTGGAACAGCTATGATGGCACGAAATCACCGTTGAAAGATTCTTATGAAACACAAAACCCATTGTTTGATATAAAGAAGACAAATAAAAAAGGCGTCGAAACGCCTTTTTTATTTTAATTGGTTAGTGTTATTTTGACATACCTTGTTGTTGTTCGGCTTGGTACATTTCACGCGCAACTTCTTGCATTGCCTTTACAGGGTTGATTTCAGCACTGCATGATGTGTGTTTTAATGCCGAAGCGGAAATATCGTGCATCGCCGCTAAAGAATTTGCTGTCATTGCAATGTTAATGACTTGTTGAAGATCACTCACGGTAACATCATTTCCCATTGATGCAACAACACGTGCCAACATATTATCTATTTCATTGGTAATTTGTTGACATTTTTGTTGGTCAATATCTTGGTTCAAATCAAATGGATTGTTAATAAGGTCTGTTGCCCAAGCATCATTAAGAATCTCTCTATTGTATTCATATTTATCCTTTTGGCTACTAGGGACATTTTTATAATGACCCAAACCGTATCCAAATGATTCAGTCGCTAAGGTCTGATAACAAATTCTAAAATAGTGACGGTCATGGTTGTTGTCAATGTTGCGAATAATGTTTTCAAAAATGTAAACAGATGGTTGTGCCACACCCTTGATTGTTTTATCAAAGCTGTATGGGTTAGTGCTTTGTTCGTCCAAACGTTGGAATTGGTTATTTTGTTCTTCGTTGATAAATTGTGCAAAATAAGCTTCGGCAGCAGGGCGGTCCTTTAATGAATCGCTGAATTGATTAACCAAACCTTTCACGTAGGTTTCGCCTTTACCTAAGTAATGGTTAACACCTTTTGCCATATTCATATCAATACTTACGCCACCTTGACCAAAGAAATTATGTACAAAATAATTGCCATTTCCTAATTTTACATCATATGGAATACCGTATTGTTCGTTGCTAGAGTTGTCTTGTTCTTTGCCTGTTTTTTCTGGTCCATTTAGATTTGGACATCCCATTAACATAGTGCCAAGTGTAATTGCTACACCAATTTTTACGCTTTTTTTTAGGACGTTTTTCAATTTGTTTAATTTTTCCATGACTATATTCCTTATAAAATCGAATAGAAAATTTCTATATTTTGCTACAAACATTAACTTGTTTTTGCTTCGAGTATTTGTGAAGTTTACTCGATTGTATCAATTATACCCTTACATTTACTCGATGTCAAAATATTTTTAATGAATAAATCTCGATTAAACTGAGAATTATGACTAATTACCTTGATGATTTTAGAATGAATATAACTTGCGAAGGCGTGGAGCCCCGTAGTTCTGGAGCAGATTTTCTGCGGAAGAATGAGCGTGAGCGAAGGGCGGAAGGCCGTTTTGTAATAGCGATGTCGCCCTGATAATTTATGAGAAGATTTTTGTGGCGTATTTTACGGTTTCCATGGCGTCTTTGCAATAAGCGTCGGCTCCTATCATATCGGCGTATTCTTGGGTGAGTACGGCGCCGCCCACGCAGATTTTGGTTTGTGGGGATTTTTGGCGGAGGAGTTTGATGGTTTGTTCCATGGCTGCGACGGTTGTGGTCATGAGTGCGGAAAGGCCGACTAATTTTACGTTATTTTGAAGGCAGGTTTCTACGATGGTTTCTGGTGGCACGTCTTTTCCGAGATCGATGACGTTGAAATCGTAGTTTTGCAAGAGAACTTTTACGATGTTTTTTCCGATGTCGTGAATGTCGCCTTTTACGGTTGCCAAAATAATTGTTCCGCGCGATGTGCCTTTTTGGCCGGTTTGTTCGATGTGGGCGCGGATTTGTGAGAATGCGTTTTTTGCGGCTTCGGCGGCCATTAATAATTGTGGTAGGAACATTGTTTTGTTTTCGAAGCATTTTCCGACGTAATCGAGACCAGGTATTAAATGTTCGTTGATTATTGTAAGGCTGTCGGTTGTTTTTAATAATTCTTGTGTGTATTTTTCGCTGTCGGTTTTTAATCCGTGAATTATTGCGTTTGTTAATGCGGAAGTGGTTTGTTCAGCTTTGGATTCTGATGTTTGTGTTTGCGCGTTTGGTGTTGTTTGCGTTGTTTGTGCGACGGAAGTTTGTTGTTGTATTTTTGTTTGTGCGTAGTTTTGGGCAAAATCGATATATTGCAAACATTGGTCGTCGTATCCTTGTAACAAATTGTATGTGTAGTACGCTTTTTTTGTTTCTAGGCTTAACGGATTCATAATTGCGGCTGTAAGTCCGTTTTGCATTGCCATTGTAAAAAATGTGGATGTTACGATTTCGCGTTCTGGAAGTCCGAATGAAATATTTGAGATTCCAAGGCTTGTTGTTCCGTTGTATTTTGTTGTGATTTGCTGAACTGTTTGTAGTGTTGCTTTTGCGGCGGAAGAATCAGAACTTACTGCCATTGCGAGTGGGTCGATGATTATATCCTTTGTTTGTAAGCCGTATTTTTTTGCTTCTGTGTAGATTTTTTCTGCGATTTTTATTCGGCCTTCACTTGTTTCTGGGATTCCGTTTTCGTCTAATGTAAGTGCTACTACAAATCCGCCGTATTTTTTTACGAGTGGAAAAATTGCGTCCATCACTTCTTGTTTGCCATTCACGGAATTTATCATTGCTTTTCCGTTGTAACGACGAAGTGCGGCTTCCATAACTTGTGGTTCTGTTGTGTCAATTTGCAAAGGAAGTTCTGTAACTGATTGTAATTCTTGCATTACTTGGAGCATCATTTTTTGCTCGTCGATTTCTGGAAGTCCAACGTTTACATCCAAAACTTGAGCGCCGGCTTTTTCTTGTTCTAAACCTTGATTTATGATGTATGAAATGTCGTTATTTCTGAGCGCTTCTTTGAATTTCTTTTTTCCGGTTGGATTTATGCGTTCGCCGATTAAAACTGTTGGTTTGTCTTTTTGGAAATATACAGTTTTTGTTCCTGATGAAATTACACTTAGATTTTTTTGTGTGATTGGCCGAATTTTTGCGTTTGATAATTTTTGCGTCAATTCTTTTATGTAAGTTGGATTTGTTCCGCAACATCCTCCGATTACACACGCGCCTAATTCTACAATTTGTTCCATTGTTTGAACAAATTCTGTTGGTTCTACATCAAAAACAGTTTTTCCATTCTGAACTCGTGGCAAGCCTGCGTTTGGATTCACGATGATTGGCAGGCTAGAAACTTTTGATAATTGAGAAACTACTGGCAACATTTGTTCTGGACCAAGACTGCAATTTATTCCGATTGCGTCTACGCCAAGCCCTTCTAACATTGCTACCATTGATTCGGGAGTGGCGCCGCTTAAAAGTCGCGCGTCTGAATCGTAAACGTTTGTTACAAAAATTGGCAAATCGATTTTATTTTCCTGCAAACTTTCTTTTGCGGCTAAAACTGCGGCTTTTGTTTCGTAGCCGTCGTTCATTGTTTCGATTAAAATACAATCGATTTTTTGTTTTAGAGCGATATTGAAACTTTTTTTGAAAATATTCACGGCGTCTTCAAAATCTAAATCGCCAAGCGGTTTTAACAATTTTCCTGTGGATGAAATATCGTACGCAATAAAATATTCGTTTTTGTCAGAAGTTTGATTTTCTTTTTGAATTTGATTTCGGGCATTATTTGCGTTTTGAATTGCAGACGTGATGATTTTTTCTAAATTCAGTGGAAATTTTATGGAAAGTGCGCCAAATGTGTTTGTTTTTATAATATTTGCGCCGGCTTTGTAATATTCGTAATGAAGTTGCTGGATTTTTTCTGGATGTGAAATATTCCAATTTTCAGAAAATTCGCCGGGTTTTAAGCCCCATTCTTGCAAAACGGTTCCTGTTCCTCCGTCAAAAAAGAGGATTTGTTTTCCTAAAATTTCTTTTAAATTTTTTTTCATCTTCTGCTCCGAAACGTTTTTTTATAATGCCAAATCTACAAATTGCGCGTTTGTAGCTTTTGCTAAATCTGCGGGTGAAATAATCAACTGAACGCCACGCTGTCCGGCACTTATACAAATTTCATCTTGTAAAGTTGCCATTTCGTCTATAAAAGTTGGATATTGTTTTTTCATTCCAAGTGGTGAACATCCGCCACGAATGTAGCCGGTGAGTGATTGCAATTCTTCTGGTTTGATTGGATTAATCTCTTTACAACCTACAATTGCGCGAGCTTTTTTTAGATTGATTTCTACATCGGCGCTCTGGCAAAAAACAAAAATTTCTTTGGAATCTGTTCGCATTACAATTGTTTTGTAAACAGAATCTGGATTTACACCCAATTTTTGCGCAGTTTGAAGAGCAGCGCCTTTGGAAAGTTCATGGTCTAAATTATCATCATATTCACGAACTTGATACGGAATTTTTAATCCATCTAAAATTCGCATTGCGTTTGTTTTTTTCATAAAATTATTTTACATTTTTTTAGTGCGATGTAAAAGTGGTTTTTATCTTCGTTCTTTGTGAAATCTGCGTTTTTCTATGTATTGTTGTTCATCTGCGCGTTTGAGCAACTCTTTTAATTCAAAATTTTCTTTGTTGAATTCTACAGCGCCCAAACTTATAGAAATAGAAAATGGTAAATCACTCTGATAACAAACAGAAACTGCAATTTTATTCACTTTTTCTCTGATAGAATCGAGAGAATCTAATTTTGCACTTGTAATTACGATTGCAAATTCATCACCGCTCAAACGTCCAATAACGTCATTTGACCTAAACGCTTTTTTTAGAACTTCGGCTTGATGTTGGATTGCAATATCGCCCATTTCGTGTCCGTAAGTATCGTTTATTGTTTTTAGTCCGTTCATATCACCAAAAACAACTAAACCGACCAAATTCATTTCAAGCGCAAAATCGATGGCTTTTTGTCCAGCTTCCATGAATCCGCGTCTATTTAAAACGTTTGCAAGTTCATCAAGTTTAGATTGCTCATTTAAGTTTTTGTAACGATTTTGCAAAATTTTATTTTCTTTGGACAATCTTTTACTTTCTTCAACTTTTTCTGTAAATTCGTACGCTTGCGAAATTGCATTTGATAAAAGTTTTAAGAAAATACTGTTATGAACATACATTTTTGTTTCTATTCGGCAAATAATGTAACCATATTGGTTTTCACCGTAGAAAATTGGTTGCATTACATATTGACCTTTTTTATTTTGGAAAATATTTTCTGGCAACATTTGGTCATTTGGATTGAAACTTATATTTTTATTAATTTGGCGTTCTCCTGTTTCCAAATCAATAGCAACTCCAAGTTTTACTCTATTTGGCAAATAAAAACTATTTGCTTTTTTTAGAATAATTGGAGTATCATACAAACAAACTGCCGCTGCTAAAAAATTTGTAGATTTAAGAATCATTTCAAATTTATCAAACAATTCTGTCAAAACATCTGCACGTTGCAATAAATCCATTGAATAATACAAACTTGAAGTAAATTTTATTCCCTCTATATATTCCTCAACTGTTTGTGGTTTGTTTGAAGCAATTTCATTTTGTACACTTTGCTTTGATTCATATTTACATCCACATGATTCTCTATAACAAGCGATTACTTGAGTTTTTGTTGCATCCGGAATTTTTTCGCCATTTATTACTTGATATGCTAATTCTGCACAAGTTCGGCCTTGTGTATAAATTTGCTGGTCAATTGTTGATAAAGTTAGATTATTTCTTTTAGATTGCGCTATATTATCATAACCAAAAACTTTTACATCATCAGGAACTTTTAAACCTAACTGTTCTAGCGCAGAAATACACCCAAAAGCCATCATATCATTTGAAGCAAGAACTGCGTCAAAATTAACCTTTTCTTTAGAAGGATATTTTTCTAACAAAAAGTGACGGGCATGTTCAAACGTCATGTACAAACAATCGAACGACAGGGCATCAGAATATTCCAAGCCGTTATTTTTCAATCCCTTTTTGTATGCCTCAAATCTGATTTTACCTTCAACAGAAACATCTGGATTTGCAGCTGCAAAAGCAATTTTTTTACAACCATGTTCTTTTGCTAAATGTCCGATTATTTCTGTATAAACGTCTTCACAACCAGAATATGTATGATAACTACCTTCTAACGGCAGAGGAATTGCCATGGAAATTATTTTTTTTGATTTTAGTGGTTCCAAATATTCAGCCAATTTTTCAGAAGGAATTGTCGAACAAAATCCACCAGACAAAACAATTACAACATCAATTTCTTTTGCTTTTAAAATTTGTGTTGAAGCAAAATATTGATACTCATAATAACCAGTAGAAAAATCTGGCAAGCGAATTTGACTGATAATCAAATTTACATCTTTGTCTTTTAAATAATCATAAATGCCATCTAACGCTTCTTGTGCATATTCGATAGCAAAATCTTGTACAAGCACGACAATATTTCTTTCCATAACTATGCATATTTTAACAGAAATTCTTTAGATTTCAAGTTTTTAACTTCTTATTTTGCTTGTAATTACGCTCTTTTGTAGTTATAATTCTAATTAACTTAAATTTACTTAAATTAGAGGTAATTTATGAACAAGGATTTTTATAATTCAGTTAAAAGTGAGTTATTTAGCAACATTTTGCCCTATTGGGATAAATTTTCTAGAGACTTAGAAAACCCCGGCTTTTATGGCGAAATTGATAATGACAATATTCAAAACAAAGAAATTGATCGGTCAATTGTTATGACTTCTAGATTTTTGTGGACATATAGCGCAGTTGCAAGATTAACAAAAAATTCAAATTTTCTACAAATGGCAGATTTTGCATACGACGTCATTTGCAAAAAATATTGGGATAAAAATAATCACGGAGTTTTTTGGTCAGTCTTTCCAAATGGAAATCCTTGTGTTTCTAAAAAACAGATTTACGGTGAAGCATTTTGTTGTTACGGGTTAAGTGAATATGCAGCCGCAACAAAAGAATTAAGAAAAGATAACGAAAAATCAGAAAATGCGATGAATCTTGCGGTGGAAATTTTTGATTTGATTGAAAAATACGCTTTGGATAAAAAAAATGGCGGATACATCGAAGCTTTGGCAGAAGATTGGAAGCCGACAAATGATTTAATTCTTTCTGATAAAGATATGAACTGCCCAAAATCAATGAATACAAATCTTCACGTTATGGAAGCTTACACAAATTTATACAGAACTTTGCCCGTTGTTTTTGCAGACAAACTTGAATTAAAATCGCGCGTTGGAAATTCATTAAAAAATCTTGTTTTAATCACTGTAGAAAAAATTTTGCAGAAAAATGCGCACCTTGGTTTATTTTTTGATATGGATTGGAATCTTTTAGAAACAGAAATTTCTTATGGACACGACATCGAAGCAAGTTGGCTTTTATGGGAAGCGGCTGAAGAATTAAAAGATGAAAGTTTAAAATCACAAATTAGAGAAACTGTTTTAAAAATTGCTCAAGTTGCTTTGGAAGAAGGAACTGACAAAGAAAGTGGCGCAATGGAAAATTTCTTAAAAGACGGAATTAAAGACAGAACTCGCGTTTGGTGGAATCAGGCAGAAGCATTAAACGGATTTTACAACGCGTGGGAAATGACTGGCGATGAAAAATATAAAAACGCTTGTCTTTCTCAGTGGGATTGGATTATAAATCATCAAGTTGATAAAATTGGTGGTGAATGGTGGGCTAATATCGACGTGAACGGAAATCCTGATTTAAAAGAACCAAAGGGCGGAAATTGGAAAACCTCGTACCATTCGGCACGAGGTTGCATGGAATTATTAAGAAGAAGTAATTTTCTCTCTTAAACCAGTTTCTTTTTGCCCCATTCTTGAATTAATTTTGCAGGGTCTTTAGAAAGAAGCGCTTTTACCAAAAGAACGCTTGTTTGATTAAAGACCTGCATTAAAATTTCTGCTTCTTCTGCCATAAAGTTGCTCAAAACATAAGACGCAATATCTTTATGTTCTGGGCGGCCAATTCCAAAACGCAAGCGCCAAAAATCAGCCGTATTAAAAACTGCTTTTGTAGAACGAAGCCCATTATGTCCGCCTAATCCGCCAGACCATTTAAAACTTGCAAAACCAAGCGCGAGTTCTAATTCATCGTGAACAACCAAAACATTTTCTGGTTTTAATTTATAAAAATTTACAACTTGAATTATACTTTCGCCGCTCAAATTCATATAAGTTTGTGGCTTTAAAAAATAAATATGAGCAGGAGAATCTTCTGGAACTAAAATTGGCGAACCATCTTTTTTGGATGCGATTTTGTAATCACACGCCCATTGTGCTAATTCTGCTGGCGTACAAGATGCAATTTCACCTTTAAATTTAGATTGCCAGCTTAATTTATTTGCAAAAGGCAAAGACTCTTCAAATTGCCACGCAACGTTATGACGAGTCTTTGCATATTCATTTCCGTAATTTCCTAAAAAAGCTACAAGTTGAATCATTTTGAAATATCTTCTACTTTCTTTAAGAATTTTGGAACTGTGTATGAAGCAATTTCAAATAAATATGGAGTTTCGCTACATTTTCCGTAATAAATATCAGCGCCACCTTCTATCATTGCAGGAACTTTTGTAATTTCCAAAGTGATTGTTTTTCCTTCGCTTTCCAAAACAAAATCAAGTTCTTTATCGCCAGGAATATCTTGCACATCATCATAACACCAAACAGGAGTTGCCAAAGTTGCTACGCTGTTAAACCAATCGAGCGCTTTGGCAGAATCAAGTTCAACATCATAACCAGAAATTGCCCATGAAATTTCTGTACCTTGCCCCGAACGTGAAACAGTCCAAACTGGTTGATTTGGATATTTGAGCGTAACTTTTGAAACAGATTCTTTTGGAACAGAATAAACTATTTTGCTACGAATTGTTTCTATAGTTTCTGCAAAAGTATTTTTTAAATTTCCAGCAGAAAGATAAACATCTTGATTATCATCAAACATTACGTAAGTTTGTCCGCCTGTTGAAGAAGTTTTTCCAATATGAATTGTTCTTAAAACTTTTCCGTTCAAACTTGCTGTTACAACAATTTTTTGTCCGTCGTTTAATTCGTAACGGTCTAGCATATTTTGGCTATTTGCTTTTCCAACTTTGTCTAACGCACGAACAGATTTAATATCATCAATAATTGAATCAACTGTTGATTGTAATGTTGGATATTTTTTTTCTCCAACAAACCATTCGCCATTTTCTAAGACAAGTTTTATTTCGCCATCTGGTTTTTGAATAGAAATTGCATCTGGAGTTTCTGAAAATTCAAATGTTTTTACAGTATCTTTTGTTTTAGAAATTCCTTGTAAAATACAAATAATCAAAAGAAGCGCACAAGATGATAATAAAATTATTTTTCTAGGTTTCATAAATTCCTCTTTACTCTTCATTTTTTACTTTTTTTTCTTTTACGATTGTTCTTGTATCGTTTGGATTATATTTTAAGTTGATTTGCTTTCTGCGAGCAGTTCTTCTTTTCCAAACAAAAAGTCCAACGATTGCCACAAGAATAGCAAGTCCATATTCATTAAAATATTGGAAAATCTTTGCAAGAACTGGTGATTTTTTGTCTAACAAGTTGATTGTAAGACCTTTTGTACGCATTTCACACAAATCTTCGTTTCCGTTCATATAATCCACAACGTTCATCATAAACATTGCAACTGGATTGTTTCCATTTGGATCGATTAATTGATAAGTTGTTACGTACGAAGTTCCAATTACAAAAAGTTTTCCAGGGCGTTTACTTTCTGACAAGTGATTTGTTGTTACAATGTCTGTATTTGCATTTTCACCTTCTACAACAGGAGGTTTTTCGAATGCACTTGTGAATTTTCCTTCGAGCATTACAGCCAAATCTTCAGATTTCATTTTTTCTGGCTCAGGAGGAAGAATTGCCATTGGATTCAACATTACATCTTCACCTTCTGTCCAAGATTCATCAGATGATTTTGCCAAAACTGTTACTTTTAAATCTGGATTTTCTTGTGCTTTAGAAACATTTAATGAACCATTTTGAAGCATAATTACAAATCCTAAATTATTTGTAATTATATTTTTCTTTGGCATTTGACCTTTTTGCAAAACAGGTGCCCAATACATGTTCATTTTTCCGTATTGTTGTGAATTTGTTTCGTATGAATTTTTATCCATTACAAAATTGAATCCACGTTCTACACCATAATGATTTAATAATTTATCCAAGTTGCTAACGTTTGCAGAATATGCTGGCATTTGGTAAGAACCGCCTTTTGTTGCATCTTGTACAAGCCCGTCAATCATTACCATTACGTTTCCGCCACGCATAATAAATTGGTCGATTTTATAAAGTTCGTTTTCTTCATAATCCCATTGTGGACCATTAATGATGATAGATGACATATTTGCAGGAATTTCGTCTGTGTCCAAATCTAAATCAACAAGTGTGTACATTCCAGAAACAAGACGGTCAAAATTTGCTGCATAACGTTCGTTTGTATTATCAAGTTCGTTGTGACCTTTTATGTAACCGATTTCTGTTGGTTTAGAAACGAGCCCTTGAATTCCTTGATTAATAGATTCCGAAAGTTTATCTAATCCTCCGATTACGTAACCGAACAATGAATTTTGCATAAACATCGGTAAAACTTTGAAATTTTCGCCAGATTCAAGAACAAGCCCTAATGCAGCTGTTTTTTCTACACCTTTTTCGTTATATTTGATTCCTTGAATTCCGTATCGTTCAACGAACTGATTTGCTTCTTCTTCTGTTGGCTTGATTACAGCAAATTCAATTCTGTTCATTTTTTGTGCATTTATTTCGTTGTAAGCTTCTTTTACAATTTCTTCTAATTCATCTGCACCAGAAATTCTTAATGATTTTAATACATCACTATAAATCAAAGTAAGTTTGATTTTTTCATCAGCTTTTAAATTTGCCAACGAATCAGCTGTGTTAATCATTTTGGAAATCGTAGAAGTAAGTTTATATTCAAATCCGTCTGGAGCTGTAATTCCGTCGATTAATTCAACGCTGTCTCCATAAGAAAGAACAACGCCCATATAACCTTGTTTAAATCCAACTTCATTATTTTTTACTTCTTGAATCTGAATCTGTGTAAGCCCGTAATCTTCTGCAATTTGTGCGTTTTGAGGCTTAGACATATCCATAAAAATTAACGAGAAATTTTTATTTGCCGAACCTTTGTATTCAGTCAAAAAATCTTTTATATATTGTGCTGTGTTATTGTAAGGAGGAGGCAAATTTTCATCAAAGAAAACTCTAACAGAAAGAGGTTCTTCCAAAGTATTTACCAATTGTTTACTCGCTTTAGAAAGAGAATAAGACTTTGGTGAAGTCAAATCTATTCTTGCAAATGAATTATTTCCTACAATGTTTAATAAAATCAAAAATAAAATGAAAAGTGCAAAATCACTTGATGGACTTTTTATCCAATTCCATATTTTTTTCATCATAATTCCCCTATTTTCGTTCCTTTTGCTGAATTTTTACAGTAATTACAAAAAACAAAGCTGTAATTGATGCAAAATACAATAAGTCACGAGTATCGATAATTCCTTTTGAAATGGAAGTAAAATGCGCATTTGCAGAAATATAAGCAAAGAAATCTACAAATGAAGTTGGCAAAAATACAAGGAAAGAATCAATCATTGTTAAAACAATACAAATTATGAACGCTGTAAAAAATGCAATAATTTGATTTTTTGTAATTGAAGAAGCAAAAACTCCAATAGAAGCAAAACATGCGCTCAAAAATATAATTCCCAAATATCCACCAACGATTGGACCAAAATCTGGATTTCCAAAAATTACCGCTGTAACAACGTAAAATAATGTTGGAGAAACCATAACCAAAACTTCTACAAAGGCTGCTAAAAATTTTCCTGCTACAACATTAACTTCTGTTACTGGAAGAGTTAGCAAAGTTTCTATAGAACCACTTCTTCTTTCTTCTGCAAAAAGGCGCATTGTAAGAGCTGGAACAAAGAAAGAAAAAAGCAAAGGTAACAGTCCAAAAAAGCCTCTTAAATCTGCACTTCCTTGAATAAAATAAGTTGAAAAGAAAGTGATTCCAGAAATTATTAAAAACAATCCTGTAACAATATACGCAATTGGACCTGTAAAATATGAAGAAAGTTCCCTTTTCATAATTATCAAGGTCGGATTTTTCTTGAACGAGTTATTATTTGCCATCTGATTTTTCCTCTGTTTTTTCTGTAGTAAGCGCGTGGAAAACATCTTCCAAACTATTACGTTGAATTGACATTTCGTACAAATCTACATTATTTTCAATTAATTTTTTAACAAGCAAAGGTCTGATTTCTTTTTTGCCTTCCACAGAAATTAAAACTTCCATAGAACCTTGAACTTCTTCATCATTTTTTTGTTCAGTTTGAAGGACAGATTTTGCACCGTCTACAGTTTTTACTAAAGAACTTAAAGTTTCAAAATCAACATTTGCAACTTTTAATTTGATTGAAGTTTCGCTTGCAAAACGTTCTTTTAATTCGTCAGTTGGACTATCTGCAACAACTTTCCCACCAGAAATGATAATTACTCGGCTACAAATTGTTTCAACTTCGCTCAAAATATGTGTAGAAACAATAACTGTACGAGTTTTTCCAATTTCACGAATTATATTGCGAACATCTTCTACTTGATTTGGGTCCAAACCACTTGTTGGTTCATCCAAAATCAAAATTTCTGGATTATGCATAAGTGCGTGAGCTAAAGAAACGCGCTGTTTATTTCCTCTTGAAAGTTCACTGATATTTTTGCTCATAACCTCTTTTAAACCACATTCTTCACACAAAAGAGGCACTTTTTCATCAGGATTTTCACCATGAAGATTTGCAATATATTTTAAATAATCTTCTACAATCATATCTCCGTACAGAGGAGCTGACTCTGGCATATAACCAATTTTTTCTTTACATTTTACAGGATTTTCAGAAATATCAATTCCATCAATAAAAATCTTTCCGTCCGATGGAGCAAGAAATCCTGTTATCATACGCATTGTTGTTGTTTTACCAGCACCATTTGGTCCAAGAAGTCCTACAATCTGACCTTTTGGAATAGAAAAACTAACATCATTTACCGCACGAAATGTCCCAAAGTTTCGGGATACGTGGGAAACCTCTATCATAAATTCCTCCAATTATTAATTAATAATTTTTGTTTATAAAATTAACCTATGTATATTTTGTTTGTTACATTTTATTTTATTAAAAATTTGTTATTTTGCAACAGAATACTTTCCTTTTAGATATTCTTGCAACAAATCTACAAATACTATAAATTATTTTTAATCTAGTTTCAGATGCAAAATAGACAGAGTCCATAGAGTCCTTCTTTACCAATGACGCCACGGTGCATTGCGTATCCCATCTTTTAGAAACAAAAAAATTTATTTTTCTCAAAAGGAGTGTTGGTATTCTTTATACCTTCAAGAGCGCTATGAACAAATACGTTAAACGCTATTTAATTGATGCCATGAGTGGAATGGCACAAGGTCTTTTTTCTTCACTTTTAATTGGAACAATCATTAAAACATTGGGACAACAACTTTTACGCTTGCATGTAAATCCAGTTTTTCAATTTTTAGTTGATGCTGGAAATTTTGCTACAGACGCCCATGTTGTCGGTGCAGCAATGGCAATTGGAATTGGTTTTGCCATGAATGTTCCAGCTTTGGTTCTTTTTTCATTGGCCGCTGTAGGAAGTGCAGCAAATGTAACTGGTGGAGCTGGCGGACCTTTGGCTGTTTTGATTATTGCAATTATTGCTGCAGAATTAGGATGCCTTGTTAGTAAAAAAACAAAAGTTGATATTATTGTAACACCTGCTGTTACAATTTTAGTTGGAGCATTACTTACAGTTTTGACAGCAAAATACATTGGTGCTGCTGCAAGTTCTATTGGAAACTTGATTGTTTGGTCAACACAACTTCACCCATTCTGGATGGGAATTTTAGTTTCTGTTGTTGTTGGGGTTGCTCTCACTCTTCCAATTAGTTCAGCTGCAATTTGTGCTGCATTCGGTTTAGTAGGACTCGCTGGTGGAGCCGCAGTTGCTGGTTGTTGTGCTCAAATGGTTGGTTTTGCTGTAATGAGTTTTAAAGAAAATCGTTGGGGAGGAATCCTTTCACAAGGACTTGGAACAAGTATGCTTCAAATGCCAAATATTATTAAAAATCCTAAAATCTGGATTCCACCAACATTGGCTTCTGCAATTACAGGTCCTCTTGCTACTTGTTTATTCAAAATGGAAATGAATGGCGCTGCTGTAAGTTCAGGAATGGGAACTTGTGGATTAGTTGGACAAATTGGAGTAATAACAGGATGGTTTGCCCCTTCCCAAGCCGCAATTAATCACGGAGCAACTGCAATTTCACCAACATTTTTTAATTGGCTTGGATTAATTTTAATTTGTTTTGTTTTACCAGGAATCTTGAGTTGGACTTTTGGTCTGTTATTAAGAAAAATTGGTTGGATTAAGGACGGAGACTTGGCGTTATAATTCAGAATGCAGAATTAAGAATTTAGAATTAAGTGAATTTTTAATTTCGATGTCCAATAAGTTCAAAATATCATAGAGTCACCTTTTTAGATATTCCCGTTTTTTTGTAAAAAGAACTCAAATCTAATTTAATAAAACATTGAACAACATTTAGGCATAAAAAAAAGGCTGTCATACGACAGCCTTTTTTTTAGTCTAAACTAATTTATAATTAGTCTCTTACTAATTTGAAGATTGCTGGACGATCAGCATCACCTACATCGTACCAAATACAGATTGATGTACCTGCTGTAGCAGCTTCTGCATAATCAAATGAAGCTGTGATTACAAGTGGTTCACCAGCTACGATATTTTCTGCAACAACCTGTCCTGTACCTGCATTTACATCAAGTTCTTTCCACCAGTTTACATCTGGAGTATTTTCGATAACTCTCATGCAAAGTTTAGCGATATCTGTATCAGAAGAAACTTTCCATGTAATGTTAAGTTTGTCACCAGCGATTGGTAATTTGTCAGCTGGGAATGCGTTTGTAATATCAACTACAGCTTCGTAGTTAGAAATTACAGACATATCTTGTACACCGTTTACCCATGGGTGGTTTGTTTTTACTTCAAGGAAAGCAGCATATTTTGTGAAATCGATGTCATATGTTTGTGGAACACGTTCTTCAATTACAACTTCTGTAGAAGTATCTGTTGTATTTGTTACTTTTTCCCAAGTGATTGGAATATCACCATTTGATTCGTCTGAACGGAGAACGATTTTGAAGTTTCCTTTCATCTCTTTTTCAAGTGGCATTGAGAATGTTGCTTCAAATGGTTGACCTGCAACAATATTTTCGATAAAGAATGCATCTGCATTTGCGTTAAGAACTCCCCAGTAGTTATATGCAGCTGAAGTATCTACAATGTTTACATATAACAAAGCAACATCATTATCTGCAACACCTTTCAATGTTACATCAACAGTATCACCAGCAAGTGGTTTGTTGAATTTTACAAATGATGTAAAATCAACTTCTTCTTGGAAGTTTGGTCCGTATTGGTTGAATACGAGTTTTGCAGCTCCAGCAGCACCTGTTGCTTTACCTGTACCATCAGCCAAATCGATAGTGTATGATCTTGGGTGTGGAAGCCCAGCTGGTTTTGCTTCTTTAGAAGCACAGCTCATTAAACCGCTCAATGCAACTGCAAGAACAGCGATTCCTAAAAGTTTTTTCATTTTTATTCCTCCTATTTTTTTTCTCGAAAAAAACTTATTTTTTGTATAACTTTAAGTATAAATCACAATAGATTTATTGCAAGCATTTTTTTTCAAAAAATAACGCTTTTTTTATAATTCGTTTGTTTATCAAACCATTTACTTTTACTTTACGTATCAGTAAAATAGAAAACAAGACAAATCTGCTGTCTAAATTTATTTAATGAGGTATAAAAATGAAAATCGAAACAAAATGTTTACACTCTGGTTACCAACCAAAAAATGGCGAACCTTCAGTAATGCCAATAGTTCAAAGTACAACTTATAGATTTGATTCTTGTGATCACGTTGCTGAACTTTTTGACAAACCAACTGAATTCATGTATAGCAGATTTGCAAATCCTACTTGTGAATGTGTAGAAAAAAAGATTGCTGATTTAGAAGGTGGCGTTGGTTGTATGCTTACTTCTAGTGGTCAAGCTGCATCTTTACTTTCAGTTTTAAATCTTTGCTCAGCAGGTGATAGCTTCATCGCTTCTTCTTCAATCTACGGTGGAACAATCAACTTGTTTGGATTTACACTAAAAAAACTTGGAATCGAATGTATTTGGGTTGATGTAGATGCGTCTTATGAAGAAATCGTTGCAGCGTTTAAACCAAACACAAAATGTGTTTTTGGAGAAACAATTGCAAATCCTGCATTAACTGTATTTGATTTTGAAAAATGGGCAAAAGCAGCTCACTCACAAAATATTCCTTTGATTATAGACAACACTTTTGCAACTCCTATTTTGTGTCGTCCATTTGAATGGGGTGCAGACATAGTAGTTCATTCTACAACAAAATACATGGACGGACACGCTGTACAAGGTGGCGGCGCAATCGTTGACAGTGGAAACTTTGATTGGGAAAAAGCTTACAAAGAAACTGGCAAATTCGCAGACATGATTGAACCAGATGAAAGTTATCACGGATTAAAATACGTTGGTGATTTTGGAAAAGCTGCTTACATCGTAAAAGCAAGAACTCAATTAATGAGAGATTTTGGTTGTTATCCTGCAGCACAAAGTGCTTTTTATTTAAACTTAGGATTAGAAACACTTCCTCTCAGAATGAAAAGATATTGTGAAAATGCAAAAAAAGTTGCTGAATTCTTTAAAACTAGCGACAAAATTGCAAGCGTTTCTTACCCAGGCCTTGAAGGTGACAAATATTTTGATTTAGCTCAAAAATATTTACCAGAAGGAACTTGTGGCGTTGTTTCTATCAGTATTAAAGGCGGAAGACAAGCTGCTGTAAGATTTATGGACGCATTAAAACTTGCAAGCGATGAAGTTCACGTAGCAGACATTCGCACTTGTGTTCTTCACCCAGCAAGCGCAACTCACCGCCAATTAACTGACGAACAATTAGTTGCAGCCGGAATTGATGGCGGAATGGTTCGCTTTAGTTGTGGTTTGGAAAACATAGACGACATTATTGCTGACATAAAATTAGGACTAGCTGCAATTTAATTTTTGTCGCTTTTTATCAACGTAAAATATATATAAATTCTCATATTTTTTTCAAAAAAAATCACCTAAATAGAAAAAAGTATGCTATATTAATATAAAGGGTTTTTTATATTCCACTCCCCTTTTTTTTATTAATTTTTTTTTAAGAATTGTTACTAAGGAGTTATTGTGAATAAGCACGATTTTCCCAGAATCCACTTTTATGAACAGGATTTTGTAGATATTTATAACAAAACCTGGTCTTGGGTTGCACCATATTGGATAAATCCAACAACAGGCGAACAAGATGTTGAAGGCTATTTTATTTATCCGGAAAATCAAAAATTAATTATTGGACAATTTGAATCCATTTTCTCATCTTTCTTTTTAGTTTATTCAAATAGAAATTTTGATTTTTGTAAAAATATCGATTATTTTTACGAACGCCAAGAAGAAAGCGGCGCAATCAGATGGAAATATGATTTAAAAAACAATTCTCCAGTTTTATCACCAGATAATCCAGAAGGAGTGGGATTACCTTTATTTGCATGGGCAGAATTTAATCTTTATCACAAATCAGCAAATAAACGCCGAATCAAAGATGTAATGCCATTTTTGCAAAAGTACATGTCTTGGTTAGATGCAACTTTCAAACAAGAAAATGGACTTTACGCTGCACCAGTAACAGCTACAACAATGACAAACTGTCCTCGTGGAAATGTAAAATACGCAGTAGATTTCAACGCTGCAATGGCAATTAATGCTTCATACATGTCTGCTCTTGGCGATATTTTGAACGATAAAGATTTGAGTTTCCAATACAAAAAAATGTATTTTTCTCTAAAAACAAGAATCAACTCTCTTATGTGGGACAATGATTCTGGATTTTACTACGATTTGGATGAAAACGAAAATCGACTTTCTACAAAATCAATTGCTGCCTATTGGACAATGCTTGCAGAAATTCCAAACGCAGATAAAGCTGATATGTTAGTTGGTCATTTGATTAATCCAGAAACATTTGGAACAGAACACCCATTCCCAACTTTGAGTGCTGACGATCCAAACTTTAGCGAAAGTGGAAACGGATATTGCGGAAGTGTTCATCCTGCATTCAATTTTATGGTTACAAAAGGACTTCAGCAATACGGCGAATACGAACTTGCACGCGAATGTGCTATTAAACACTTGTATTTCGTTTTGGACACTTTGAGCCCACACGGTGACAAACAAGACGGTGATTCTCAAGACAACGATTTATACGAAGCTTACAATCCAATGAAAGAAGGAAAAGCTACAATGGAAGGCAATCCTGATTTCCCAAGAAAAAGATATATTCTTACAACAGCGCTTTCTACAATCGCTTTAATGATTGAAAACGTAATTGGACTTTCTATAAGTTTGCCAAGAAAAACTGTTGATTGGACTATTCCAAACCTTGAAAAAATGGGAATTGAAAATCTTTCATTAAAACGCAACCTTATCACAATTTTAAGCAACAATAGTAATCGTGGTTGGGAAATTCAAATGGAAAGTGAAAAATTGTATTACTTCACTATCAATATTTTGAATCAACAGAAGAAGAAAACTCTTCCAATTCCATCTGGAAAATGTTCAATGCTTATTGATAAACTTTAATTTTCTCTAATCAGGAGGTTTGATGACAACACCAGAATCAGTAATCGAAATAGGTTCTACAGGGATTCGCCTCCTGATAGCGGAATTTTCCCAAGACAAAAAATTAAATATTCTTGATCGCTCTGAAATGCCTATTGCTTTGGGGCGAGATGTTTTTACAAATAACGAAATTACTCAAGAAACTCAAAATCAATGTATACAAATTTTACGTCGCTATGTGGAACAATTGGCTGGTTGGGGAATTAAACCTGAAAACACAACAGTTTTTGCCACAAGTGCGTTCCGTGATGCAAAAAACTCAGATCCAGTAATGGACAGAATTTTAGTTCAAACAGGCTTCAGAGTAAAAATCATTGATGGTATTGAAGAAAACAGATTAATGTACCTTGCCATAAATGAATGTTTTAAGGACGTAAATATAAATTATAAAAACGATTCGGCTATTTTAGTTGTTGGTGGAAGCACTTCAGAAATGATGATTCTTGCCAAAGGAAAAATGGCGAGCGTTCATAGTATTAAACTTGGGACTGTAAGAATTGAAGAACAAATGCGTTCTGTAATCAACACTTACGATGATATTCATCGCTTTATTCAAGAATCTGTAAATACACGAAAAGGTTCTTTGGAAAGTGAATTTGATTTAAAAAAATTAAAACAGTTCATTGCGGTTGGACAACCAATCACTTTGGCAGCAATTTTGATTGGACAGCCAATTTCTACTTTTTTGTGGAGCATCGAAACTGAAAAATTCGATAAATTCGTAACAGAAATTCAAAATTATTCCATAGATGAATGTGTTGCGCGATTCAAAATTTCTTACAATGATGCAGAGAACATGCAAGTAAGTTTGTTGATTTACAATATGTTCATTCATCTTACAAACGTAAAAACAATTCTTGTTCCAGAAACAAATATTCGTAACGGCGTGATTTTGAGTAAAATTTCAACCGAAAACGAAGAGCTGCAAAAAGAATTTAACAGCCAAATTGTCGCTTCGGCTCGTAACCTTTTAAGAAAATATCACGGTGATGAAAAACACGCCGAATGTGTAAAAATGATTTCGCTGAAATTCTACGAAGTTTTAAAAAATGAACTTGGCTTAAATGACCACGCACGAACTTTGCTAGAAACAGCTGCAATTCTTCACGACATTGGAGTTTTTATAAATTACGAAAATCACAACACACACGGATATTACATCATAAGAAATAGTGAAATTTTTGGGCTTTCTAAAATAGACAGAACAATTATTTCAACAATTGCAAAATATCATCGTGGAAAAGCAATGCCTCAAGACGAAGAAGGATTTTTACTTTTGCCTAGACAAGATAGAATGACTATTATTAAATTAACAGCCATTTTGAGAATTGCAGATGCATTGGATAGAGGTCACATTCAGAAATTTTCTGATTTTTCTATTAAATTGCAACAAAACCATCTGTTAATTCAAACAAAAAATATAAAAAACACTGTTCTTGAAAAAGTTGCTCTTTCGGAAAAAGCAGAAATGTTTGAAGGAGTTTTTGGATACAAAGTTCTTTTAGACTAATTTGGAGGAGATTTTGGAAAATAGATTTTTTAACCGTGAATTATCATGGATTGAATTTAACAACAGAGTTCTAAATCAAGCGCTAAGAAAAGATTTGCCATTAATTGAACGATTGCAATTTTTGGCGATAGTTTCAAGTAATTTTGATGAATTTTTCCAAGTTAGAGTTGCAGCCGCAAAAAGAACCCTCTTTAAAAATCCAAACGAATTAGACGCATCAGGATTAACTCCTGAAATTTTACTTACAAGCATTTCTGCACGCGCTCATCAAATTATGAGAACTCAACACGATTGTTTGATGAACGACATAATTCCACTCCTTGCTGAAAAAGGCATGGTTTACGTAACTCCACAAAATTATTCTAGAAATCAACGACAATATGTTTTGGATTTATTCAAAAATGACATTTCGCCACTTTTGACACCGCTTAGAACTGATACAGAAGTTTTTCCACATATCACAAACTTAAATACATACGCGGCATTTTTGCTAAAACCGATTGCAGGAATTAAAACTGTCTCAGAAGCGTTAAAAGGTAGCGACGATTTGCCACGAATTGCTTTTGTTCAAATTCCATCAGGAATTCAAAACATTTATTGGTTACCAACAGACGACAATTCCAAACCGTTTACTCTTTTAGAAGACATGATTACTGAATTCGGAACAAATTTGTTTCCTGGGTTTAGCGTTGAAGAAACAATGTTATTCAAAGTTGCCCGCGATGCAGATTTTGCAGTTGATGAAACATCTGGTTCAAATTTCATTCACGCAATGGAAGACGTTCTTTTAGCAAGAAAATCTTCTTTTATTGTTCAGATGACTTGTAACAACACAAGTGAAAAAATCTTAAAATTCTTGATGGAAAAATTGGATTTAAAAGAAGAAGATGTTTATAAATTGGACGGAATTTTAAATCCAAACAGTTTGCTTGATTTACGCGATGCTGATGAAACTGGCAAAATGAGTTTTGAAAAATGGGAAAATTTTTATCCTCACGATTTACCACAAGACGAACCACTTTGGGATTCTCTAAAATTGCACGATAAAATTCTTCACGTTCCATACGAATCTTATGACCCTGTTGTAAAATTATTAACAGATGCCGCAGATGACCCAGCCGTTTTGGGAATAAAAATGACTTTATACCGTGCTGGTCGTGATTCTCCAATAATTTCTGCGTTGGAAAAAGCTGCGCAAAATGGAAAACAAGTTGTAGTTCTTGTTGAATTAAAAGCGCGTTTTGACGAAGAAAGAAATATCGCGTGGGCAAGCATTTTGGAAAACGCAGGCGCAACTGTAATTTATGGTTTGGTGAATTTAAAAGTTCATGCAAAAATCATGATGATTACTCGTAAAGAAGATAATTCAATTAGACGTTACGTTCATTTGGCAACAGGAAATTACAATGTAAAAACTGCAAAACTTTATTCTGATTTGTCACTTTTTACTGCAAACAACGAAATTGCAAATGACGCAACACAATTCTTCAACTTAGTTACAGGTTATTCATGCTTACAAAATATGAAATTTTTGGCAATGGCGCCTGTTTCATTAAAAGATAAGTTGCTGAATATGATTCAGCGCGAAATTGACAAAAGCACACCAGAACAACCGGGCTTAATCATCGCCAAAATGAACAGTTTAACTCACGAAGAAATGATTGATGCACTTTATAAAGCGAGCCAAGCCGGTGTAAAAGTTTTATTAAACGTACGCGGAATTTGTATGTTAGTTCCAGGCGTAAAAGGTTTAAGTGAAAATATAAAAGTTGTTTCTATTGTAGACAGATATTTGGAACATTCTAGAATATTCTATTTTCATAACGCAAACGCACCAGAATTATATTGTTCAAGCGCCGATTGGATGAGCAGAAATTTGGACCGACGTGTAGAATTAATGTTCCCGATTTTGGATAAAGACGCTTTTGCAGAAGTAAAATTCATTTTGGATTCATACTTCAAAGACAACACGAACGCAATGGAACTTACCTCAAGCGGCAGTTGGATTCCTGTAGAAAAAGACAAAAAAGCAGAAAATTATCAAACACAATTTGAATTGTACAAATTCTACAAGAAATTAGACGACGCAAAACCAAAGCACAAAGAAAACCAGTTTGAAGTAAGAAGAAAATAAATTTTAGAACAAAATCAAACGGTTTTCTTTTGGCAAAAACATTTTATCAGTTTCTGTTACACCAAACGCTTGATAAAATTCATCAAAGTGCTGAACAATTGCATTTACGCGTAAATATGAAAAAGGATGAACATTTTGCATTTGTGTTTCAAAATAACTGGGTCTTGCTAGATTTAGCCAACATTTAGCGTACGATTCAAAAAATAATTTATAATCAAAATCTTTATATTTTTTTGCAATATCAAGAATTATAGACATCGAGCCCAAATCCGCACCAATTTCAGAAGCGCACAAATCTCCGTTACAATAAATTCCTTCTGAAACTTCTTTTGTGCTAAAATACGACGTTATATACGAAAGTCGGTGTTCCAATCGTTCTTGATCTTCAAACTGCCAAACTTTTAAAAATTCACCATTTGGATAACACAAACTATATGAATGTGTAATTTCATGAGCAATTATCGTTCCTAAATATCCAAGTTTCTTTTCTATTGGCCAATTCAAATCATAATATTCACCACCAAGCATTCCGCCCATAATATTTATAGAATTATCCATCGGAACATAAAATGCGTTTACAGTTTGTGGCGGAATTGTTACTTCCATTTTTTCGATTTTTTTCCCATTTTCTATAATTTGATTAAGCATTGTTTGAGTTCTAGAATCTAACAAATACATAAAACTATCGAACAAAGATTTGTGCTTTTCTTCATCAAAAATTAATGTCTCATAAGTCGGCATTTCTTCTTCGTAACAAATCACAATTTTTATGTTTTGAATCCTTTGCACAGTAGTTTCACGAGTAATTGTTGTAATCCAATCCCATGATTTTACGTGATTCACATATTCATCCAAAATCATTTGTGCAATTTTTTGAACATCAGCTTTTATTTCTTCAGAAAAATATTTATCGAGCCACATTTTTCCACAAATCAGCGGATAAATTGAATTCATTAGGGAATAATAAACATATTCAGGAGAATTCAAAGTTCCTTTGTGAACAACATAAGCGTTTCTGATATCAAAACACTCTTTATCAAGATAATACGAAGATTGAAACAAAAAACGACAAATACAAAGTGTTTTTATTTGTTCAAAATTTTCTTCCGTAAAAAATTCATTGAATTTTCGTAAAGCAGCAGGCCGAATCACACCGTATTTTATAAAACCGTCCGCGCCATTTGCTTCAATCAATTTTACAACTGGAACATTTGAATATTCTAAAGAAAGATAATCTGGAAGATAAGTTACTATTTCTTCACGAACTTTTCCCGCATCAACAAAAAATTTTGATTCATAATCAGCTGCTTTTTGAATCAAAGATTTTGCTAAAGAAGACGAATATCCGAATTTTTCAAAAATTTTTTGGTAAAAAAGTTGGGCATTTTCAAAGTCATCTTCAAAAATGTAATTTATATCCAAAGAAGGAACGTATCTGTTATCAAAAAAAACATCAAAATTATAATTAAAAGGCAAAGTTCCAAGAATTCGTTTATTTTTTGTTGCCAAATCAATCAATTCATCAAGATTATTTGTTGATTGAAGAAGTTTTAGAATCGGAAGTGCGGGTTTTATTCCAAGCAAATTTCGTTTTTCCCAATCAAAAGCTTGCTTGTAGATTTTCTTTAAAGTTTCTCCACCTTGAAACTCTGATTTTTCATCGCTAGAAAGAAGTTGAATAATTTCATCATCAATTCTTTGCTGAGCAAGCCCACTTACACCAAAGTAAAAATAATCATTTGGAATTTTAAGATTTTGAAAATCATCGTAATTTACAGATTGATAAAAATCATCTTGAATTCTTGGTTTTTGTTCATCTAAATTTCCTTGAATATTCGTATTCGTCCAAGAAATACTTTTTTCTGGCTCAAGCGGAGTGAAAACATTTTGTTTTTCACAAGCGCAAAATAAACACAAAGATGCAAAAATCAAAATACTTTTTTTCATAATTTTTCCTTTTTTTATTTCTTTTTTCTACAAATTCTTTTTACGTCGATAATGCACATAATTAAACAGACAACACAAATTGCCATCGCAAAATTAAAAGCAAGAGACTTGTTCAAACTACCTTCAAATCTTCTTAAAAAAACATTTACACCATTCAAACAAATTGCAAAAATCGTTGGTGTAAATAGTTTTAGTTTATTCTCAGTTTTATTTTCTTCCACAGACTGCGGAATTCCGTGCTGAACTAAAATATTTTCTATAAGTTCAACTTCTTCTACGGAGATAAATTCTTTTCTTCCTTCGTAGAATAAAATGATATTTTTATTGGATTTACAAAATTTTGAATCAGCAATTTCATCAAATTCCATATTTTTTGAATACCATAGAACTTTTTCAAGATTAATTTCTTTTTTCTTGTTCAAAAAACTTAAAATTAAAATATTCTCATTAAGTTGCACTCGTCTATTTATAATTTCATTTACAAACATAAATATAAAAAATGTAATTGCAAAAAGATAAAAAAAAGCAGACAAATACCACGTTGTCGGAATTGTTCCTACAATCAAACAATAAATTCCAGCAAGAAAATAAAATGAAATCTTAAAAATTCGTTGTGTTTTATCCCAAGTAAAATTTAACTGCATAATAATCTCCTTTTTGTTATTTTGACATTTTTTTTTACTCTGTCATTCAAATTATAAACCATAATCTTTATTTTTCAAAGCAAAAAATCGTACTATGAAAAACTCGTTTAATTTCAAATTGAACTACAAATCTACGTAAGTTATACTAAAATCACATTTACAAAAAATATGGAGACTAACATGACAAAAGACTTTTATTCTATCAATGAACTTTCAACAATTTCAGGATTTACAACTCGAAGTTTACGAAACTTTATCCAAATGGAATTTCTCAAAGGTGAAAAATTCAACGGCGAATGGCGATTTTCATTAGAACAAATCGAAGATTTCTTTTCACATCCAAACATAAAAGAGGGAATTAAATCAAAAAATAATTCTGTTGTGTACAACTATTTACTTAATAAGCCAGAAAATGACACAATTTGTTCTATCGTTGATTTAAATCTTACACCAAACGAAATAAAAACATTGTCAGAAAAAATCTGTCAAATGATAAATGATTCTAACGCGAATGTTGAATTCAAATTTTCAGCTCACAATGGAAATGTAAGAATCATTATTGCTGGCGATAAAAATTTTGTTAAACAGATTCTTCTTTTGATTTGATTTTTTTAAGTAAATTTAAGTAAAATATATTAAATTAATTACTTAAAACACTTGATTTTCTAAAAAATGTATGTTATTTCTTTTTTTAGAGAGGTGAAAAATGATTCACAAAAAATACTTTGAACTAAAGAAAAAACAAGACAAACTTTTAGCACAAAAAAATCAAATTGACAAATCTTTTTACAACGGAATTTATAATCGCTACAAAAATCCAATCTTAACTAGAGACCATATTCCGCTCACTTGGAAATTTGATTTGAACGCAAAAACAAATCCTTATTTTTTAGAGCGACTTGGCGTAAATGCGGTTATGAACAGTGGCGCAATCTATTTGAATGGAAAATATCTTTTAGTTTGTCGTGTTGAAGGCAACGATAGAAAATCATTTTTTGCTGTAGCAGAAAGTCCAAACGGAATCGACAACTTTAGATTTTGGGATTTGCCTGTTGTTTTACCAGATACTTGTGCAGAAGAAACAAACGTTTATGATATGCGTTTGACTCAGCACGAAGATGGTTGGATTTATGGAGTTTTTTGTTCAGAAAGCAAAGATACTTCCACAAATGATTTAAGCGCCGCAATTGCCGCTGCAGGAATTGTTCGAACAAAAGATTTAATTACTTGGGAACGTTTGCCAAATCTAATTACAAAAAATTCACCTCAACAAAGAAACGTTTGTCTTCATCCTGAATTTGTAAATGGCAAATATGCATTTTACACTCGACCAATGGACGATTTTATAAACACAGGAAGTGGTGGCGGAATCGGTTTTGGACTTTGTGATGATATTTGTAACGCGATAATTGATGAAGAAAAAATCATTAGTCCAAGAATTTACCATACTATAACCGAAGCAAAAAATGGAGCTGGAGCAACTCCAATCAAAACTGAAAAAGGTTGGCTTCATATTGCACACGGCGTAAGAAACACAGCTGCCGGTTTAAGATACGTTTTGTATGTTTTTGTCACAGATTTAAACGATCCAACAAAAGTAATTGCAGAACCAAGTGGATTTTTCCTTGTTCCTCTTGGAAAAGAACGAGTTGGGGATGTTTCAAACGTTGTTTTTTCAAACGGTGCAATTGCTCGCGAAAATGGTGACGTATATATCTACTACGCATCAAGCGACACAAGAATGCACGTTGCAACATCTAAAATCAACATTCTTTTAGATTACGCGTTCAATACACCAAAAGATGCTCTTCGTAGCCCAGATTGCGTAAAACAACGTATCGAACTTATAAAAAAGAATCTAGAGTTAATTTAAATCTTTTTTTACTCTATAATACTCCTTGTTGACTTTTTATGGGAGACTTTTTTATGAACGAACAATTTTCTAGAACAGCTCAACTAATTGGTGAAGAAAATGTAAAAAATCTTTTTTCCAAACATGTCATTGTTTTTGGTTGTGGCGGAGTTGGAGGTTTTGTTGTAGAAGCATTGGCTCGTTCTGGAATTGGAAAAATCTCACTTGTAGATAACGATAGTGTAAATATAAGCAATATAAATCGACAAATCATCGCGCTTCATTCTACAGTCGGAAAACAAAAAGTCGATATTTTAAAAAATAGAATCTTAGACATAAATCCCAATTGCCAAGTTTTTACATTCAATACATTTTTTCTGCCAGAAAATTCACACTCATTTGATTTTTCACAATACGATTATGTTGTGGATGCCGTAGATACAGTTACTGCAAAAATTGAAATCATAAAAAAATCAAAAGACGCAAATGTTCCAATCATCAGTTCCATGGGGACAGGAAATAAACTCAATCCCCTAGCGTTCAAAGTTGCTGATATTTCTAAAACGAACGTTTGCCCTCTCGCACGTGTAATGCGAAACGAATTAAAAAAACGCGGAATTTCAAAAGTAAAATGCGTTTATAGCGAAGAATTACCCGTAATTAAAACACAAACTCCTGCAAGTATTGCGTTTGTTCCATCTGTCGCAGGACTTTTAATTGCAAGTGAAGTTATAAAGGATTTAATGAAATAATTTTTCTATTTTGCAAACAATCCATTATTTCTCAAAGGGATTTTATATCCTATAGAAAGATACATATCATCAAAGAATGTTTCTGATAGATTCATAAATCCTTTTGAAAGGTCTTGCATAAAAATCCATCTAAAATCAAGATGAGAACAAAATAACACACCACAAGATATAGGCACATTCAAAGTTGGGAACGGAAAGTCTACTATATTATTCAATTCATATAATTTATAAGAAAGTCCTATTCCAACATAAGGTTCAAAATATCTTCCAGGAATGCAAAAACGTAAATTTGTATCTGCATAAAAACCATTCATTTCATATTCACGATAAAAATATTTTGCACCAACTTCCCAAACAAGCCATTGAAAATCCAAAATATCTATATCAAATCCGCAATCTATACGCAGATCTGTTTCATCTTTTTCTGACATAAATATATCTGAATCCAAACTTCCGCGAATATTCAAATACGGCAAAACTATTGGTTTTGGCCCTTCTTTCTTCTTTTCAGTAACAACCGCATTCTCTTCAAGAGAACCATTTAAATTGTTTTCAGCTATTATTTCCTGAGGAGTATCTTCTTTTGTTATAATTTCAACGGGTTGTTCTTCTTCTTGTTTTTTCGGTTCAATTATTGGAATCGCAACCTTTTCTTCAATTTTTTTATTTTTTATTTCTACACTTACTTTTTGATTTTCAGATTTTATAAAAGACTGTTGTCTATTTTCATTAACTTTTGAAGTAAGTACTGGTTCCTCAAGTTTTCCTTTATTATTTACAACAGTTGTTTGATTCGCAGTAATTAATACTTCCGCTTCTTCCAATGGAACTATTTCTAAAGACTGATTTTTTTTCTCTTTTTGAATTTCAACATACTTTTTCTTTTCTTTTTTTGATTTAGATTTCTTTTCTTTTTTCTTTAGAACAGAAGAAACTCCAACCTTACCATTATTACAAGAAACTTTTCCACTTGCTACAACAATAAAATCTGTACCCCTAACTGAAGCAACTGATACAGACGTTCTTGCCTTAAAATCAGGCGGTTCCCTATTTACTTTTGATACTTTTGCACGAATCATTCCTGCATCTACATACAAATCTACAATATCTCTATTTCCTTCTGTGGTAAGTTTTTCAAATGAAATACGCGTCAATGCAGCCAAACTTATAATTGATCCATTATAATTCAATCTCAATTCAGATTTGAAACCAGTACTCAAAACATCTGCTTCAAAAACTTCATCTCCAATTTTTAAGGTTTGCCAACCATTTCCACGATTCACTTCTACTTTGCCACGGGCATAAGTTACCTTTGCAGGATTTGAAAATAATTTTTGAGAAGTAAGCAATACAAAAAATAATAAAATAATTGATTTAAAATTTGTTCTCATTTTGTATAAAACATTCTACATCACTTTTTTTATATTGTCTAATGTTTATGTGTAAACAAATTAATCTTCTTTTTCTAATTTCAATAATTCTGTTGCAGCAATTTTATCATTCGGATCATATTCTAATACCGCAGCAAAATAATTTCTTGCTTCTTGTTTATTTCCTTCAGCTAATGCCAAATAACCTAAATTCGAAATAATTTTTGTACTTTCAGGTGATAAAGCAAAAGCATCTAAAAGATATTTTTTTGCTAAAGAAAATTCTTCCAACTGAATTAAACATAGCGCTAATTCATTTAATGTATCAGGATTTTTATCACCACCGAATTTAATTGCTTCTAAAAAAGCTTGTTTTGCATCTTCAAAACGTCCCATTTTTCTTAACGCCCAACCGAGCATAAACCAAGCGTTCCAAACTTCTGGATTATTTTGCAAAAACAAGCGGATTTCTTCCAAAGCTTTTTCGTCTTCACCTTTAGAAATCAAATCAAATGCATTTTGAAAACGAACATCATCCATATTTTGATTTTTAATTTCGTTTAAAATTTCTTGCGCACGTTCTTTTTTATAAACAGCATTTTCTCCCATATCTTCATCAGAGTAATCACAAGTTAATGCTAAATACATCTCAAAGGAATCTTTTGCTTCTCTGTATTTATATTGTTTCATAAAATAGAAGCCAACATTAAAATATGCATCAGGAATTGGATTATCAGAATCCATTACTTGTTTATAATAAGCATATGCATCAGCATCATACGCATCGGCATCTTCAAATAACCCTGCACGTCTATAAGAATCTGCTCTTTGATCCAAAAACAAAGCCATATTCAAAATAATTGCTTCATCTTCAGGATCTAATCCAATCAAAGCCAAAAAAATTTCTTCTGCCAAATCAAAATCTTCATTTTTTGTTTTTAAAATCGCAGCTTCACACAATTCTTTTTTTATCTCAGGCTTTGCTTTTAATAAAAGAGAACGATAATAATCTAAATGTTCATTTTTTCTATCATAAGCAAGAACTGTTAATATTCCTGCCAAAATTTGTTCAGCAGTTATTTCACTTGGATTAAAAACTCCAGGAGCATCCGAATCTTTTTTTTGAACTGGCAACTGAATTGAAGTATCAATTTGAAACGATTCGTCCGATAATTTAAATTTGTCCGGCATTGATATATAAAATACCGATTCAAGAGAATTTACTGTATTCATTATTCACCTTTATTTTGATTATTATTTTCTTGCACATTACCATATTGTGTATTTTGTGTGTTATCAATATTTGCACTTTTGTTATTTCCCAACATTGATTTATGAAACATAGTAATGTAATTATTTATATGAATCTTGTACGGCATAGGAACTTTATCAGAATCAAATTTTATATGGACAACCGCAATATCTTTTCTTCCTTCCATAAAGTCTGATCTAACAATAGTACCATAAACAACGACAATTTCATTTGTATCAACAAAATTGATTCGTAGTCCAATAGCCTTATTTATTAAAAATTTTGGTATTCCAACGCAAAGAATTTTAGCTCCGTTAAAAGATAAATCTTTCATAATACACCGTCGCGGAACATTTTCAATAAAAGCAATACCTTCTTCTTTCTCAATTCCTAAACTTCTAATCGAATCTTTTGTAATATTAATTCTATCTTCACGTCTATTTACAAAATTCTCATTTGCTTCAAGAACTTCACCTATTCGCAAAATTAAATCATCTGGTGGACGTTGCGAAAAATTTAAGGTAATTAGAGCAAGTTCGTTTGTATGTGTATAATCTTGAATTTGATCTACTAAACAATTAACAAAAAAATAAATCGGAGCATTGTCTTGCGAAAAAAAACAGAATCTTAAACTAACTGGTAATTTTGGATTTTTTTCTAATTGAGTAAATGCACCACTATTTTTACCAATTATTATTTTTGCACTTTGCAAAGACGATGAATTAATTATACACGGCCATTGACTTCCGCCACATTTCAAATAAATTTGTCGAGGATCTATTTTCAATAATTGTAAATTTGCTTTTGTGAATACGATTTCTTTATCTCTAAAAAAATCATAATATCTAGAAATCTGTAAACTCGTCGAAATTCCCATACACTTATTCTATCTTAATCTTTCTTTTCTCGCAACATTGTTATAAAAATTTTTATAGTGATTTAAAAAAAAGGGACTGTCAAAAAAAAGTAAAATTATAACTAAATTTTACTTTTTTTTGACAGTCCCTTTTCCAAACCTAAAAAAGGTTTTTAAGCTTCTGTTGAAGCTTCTTCTGAAGTTGCTGGAGCAGCCACAGCTTTTCTAGCTTTATTTTTTAAAGCTGCATTACAATATTTACAAATATTTACATTCTGTCCATCAATTTCTTTTTCGTAAAGAACTTTGATATTTTCTTTTTTACAAATAGCACAAGTTCCTCTTCCATGAGCAGGAAGAGATCTGATACCTGATCCACGATGATTCTTTGACATATCGACTCCTCTTAATTTACTAAGAACTGTCTAAACAGTTCCTAGTTTAATAAGTACATCTAAAACTTATTCAGCTTTAGGTTCTTCTTTCTTTTCTGAAGTCTTTTTTGAAGCTGTTTTTTTAGGTTTTACTTCACCTTCTACAGCTTCCTTTGACTTAGTTGATGTTTTTTTTGCTTTTGTTGAATCAGCTTTTTTTGAAGCTTTCTTTTCTTCTTTATCTGCTTCTGATTCAAGTTTATAATCAACTAATTCTAAAATTACAACATCAGCAGCATCACCCTGACGATATCCTAATTTAAGAACACGTGTATAACCACCGTTTCTTTCCTGCATACGAGGTCCGATTTCTGTAAAAAGTTTATTCAACACTTTTTCATCTTGAATAAATTTTGCTACTTCGCGGCGATTATGTACACTATCAACTTTAGCTCTAGTAATAAGTTTTTCAGCAGACTTTCTTACTTCAAGAGCTTTAGCTTTTGTAGTAGTAATTCTCTCATATCTAAAGAGTGATGTTACCATATTGCGTGTCATAGCACGACGATGTGCTGTTGTACGTGAAAGCGGATTAAAACCATTCTTATGATTCATCTGTTTCTTCCTTCTGCTTTAATAAATTTGCAGCATTCTTCAGATGACTATAATCTGTCATGCCAAGAGTAAGATTCCATTCCTGGAGTTTTTCTTTAATTTCAGCAAGACTTTTTTTACCAAAGTTTCTTGTTTTGGCAATGTCATCTTCAGTTTTTCTTGTTAATTCACCGATTGTACGAATATTTGCGTTTTTCAAACAATTTGATGAACGCACAGAAAGTTCCAATTCCTCAACAGGAGTATCAAGAATCTTTCTTAAATTTTCATCACCTTCGTCACTTTCATCTGCACCAAGAACATCTTTATCATTAAAATTAACAAAAATAGCAAAATGATCTTTTGCAATTTTTGCAGCTTCTGCTAAAGCATCTTCTGGAGCAATTGTTCCATCAGTCCAAATTTCAAGAACCAATTTATCATAATCATTTCTTTGACCAACACGACATGGTTCAATTGAATACTTTACTTTAGGAACAGGAGTGAAAATGGCATCCATTGGGATTGTTCCAACAACCTCAATATAATGTTCATTTGTTTCAGCAGGTACATATCCTCTGCCAAGATCTACTTGGATTTCAATATCAAGATGAGCCCCTTCCATCATAGTGAAAATAAGCTTATCTTTTGTCATTACTTCAAGTTGACCTTCTTTTTCAAAGTCTTCGCTTTTTACAACACCAGGACCTTTAAATTCATAAAGAATTGTTTCCTGTTCAGAATCACCTGAAAGACGCAAACGAACTTGCTTCAAAGTATTGATAATCTCTAATGTATCTTCAGCAACATTTGGAATAGCTTCAAATTCACTAGAAATTACGTGTGCAATTCCGTTTTCATCATATGATGTAATACGAATCGATGTAACTGCGTACCCTTGAATAGAAGATAATAAAACTCTTCTAAGAGTATTTCCTACTGTTGTACCAAATCCAGTCTCAAAAGGATGTGCAGTAAACTTTCCGTAATTAGGATTTGTACTTATGTGTTCAAATGAAATGCCTTTAGGTCTCTTAAAACCTTTAAGCAAATTTTTACGAGCCATCTGAACTCCTTATAATTATTTAGAATAGTACTCAACGATGAGCTGTTCTTTTATATCGGCCAAATCAGAAATTTCTTCACGTCTTGGAATTGATGTGAAAGTTCCTTTTACAGCATCTACATCAACTGATACCCAAGGCATTGTTCCTGATTTTGAAATTTCATTTAATGCATCTTGAACCACAGAAAGTTTTTTACTTTTTTCTTTGATTTCAATAACATCACCAGCTTTGATTTCGTAAACAGGAATATTTACAGTTTTACCATTAACTAAAACATGCCCATGTCTAACTAATTGACGAGCTTGGTTTCTACTAACAGCAAAGTGCATTCTGTAAACAACATTGTCCAAACGACGTTCAAGAAGTTGTACAAAGTTTGCACCTGTTACACCAGACATGCGTGCAGCACGATCAAATGTAAGACGGAATTGTTTTTCCAACAAACCATACATACGTCTGAGTTTCTGTTTTTCTGCAAGCTGAATAGCATATTCTGATTTTTTTCCAGCACGAGCTTTTGGATCTTTTCCTGGAGCTCCGCGTTTTTTGTTAAGAGGACATTTGTCACTTGAACAACGTGCACCTTTTAACATTAATTTTCTCTGTTCCGCACGACACATGCGGCATACAGGACCTGTATATCTAGCCATTTTCCTGAATCTCCTTACATGCGACGTGTTTTGCGTGGGCGACATCCATTATGTGGAATAGGTGTTACATCAGAAATTGATTTAACCTTCAACCCAAGAGCACCTAAAGAACGGATTGCATTTTCGCGTCCCATTCCAGGTCCTTTCACAAATACATGAACTTCACGCAAGCCATAACTTGCTGCATTCTGAACTGCTGCTTCTGCAACAGACTGAGCTGCAAACGGAGTAGATTTTTTTGCTCCGCGGAAACCAAGACCACCAGAAGAAGCCCATGACAATGCATTACCTCTTAGGTCTGTAATAGTTACGATAGTATTATTGAACGTAGCCTGAATGTATACATTACCTTCGTATACGCTCTTCTTTTCCTTTCGTTTTTTACCAGTAGCCACTTATCTATCCTCCGCCTTATGCTTTCTTCTTATTAGCAACTGTCTTCTTCTTGCCTTTTCTTGTTCTGGCATTAGTTCTTGTACGTTGTCCACGTACAGGAAGACCTCTTTTGTGACGAAGGCCACGATAGCAGCCAATATCCATAAGACGTTTAAGGTTAAGACCGATTTCTGAACGAAGACGACCTTCTACCTTATAATCTCTGTCGATAATTTCACGAAGTTTTGTAAGTTCATCCTGAGAAAGATCATTCATCATTTTTTCAGGATCAATCTTGGCTTCCTCACAAATTTTCTTTGCCGATGAACGGCCGATACCGTAAATATAAGTCAATGCGGTATCTACATGTTTATTAGGAATATCAACTCCCGCAATTCGAGCCATCTGTTTCTCCTTAAGCCTTAGCCCTGTCTCTGTTTATGTTTTGGGTTTGTACAAATGATACGGATTATACCGTTGCGTTTGATAACCTTACATTTATCACAGATAGGTTTTACACTGGTTCGTACTTTCATAAAAAGCCCCCATGAGAATATTTACCGAATTATTAGCACCTCGCAATGAGAGCAATTCGGTAGCATTAAATATAGCACATATTCTCATTTCTTTTCTACTATTAATTCACAAAATTTTACAAATTTCGTGATCTAATTTTGCCCTTTTTTGTCAATCCATCGTGATGATGCATTTTCAAGAGAGCTTCAACTTGACTCATTGTATCAAGGTCAACTCCAACCATGATGATAAGTGAAGTACCACCCATCAACATTGCAATTTGTTGTGGGAATCCAAACAAATGCTGAATTACTGTTGGAATAACTGCTATAAAAGCAAGGAACAATGAACCAGGTAATATAAGTCTGTTCAATATTTTCTGCAAATATTCTTCTGTTTTATCACTACGAACACCAGGAATCGAGCCGCCGTTTTCTCTGATATTTTTTGCTATTTCTGTAGGGTTCAGTGTAACCTGAGTGTAGAAGTAAGCAAAGAAGATAATAAGAAGAACTAACAGAACGTTGTATCCCCATCCTGCTGGATTCAAAAATCTTGAAAGAGCAGCAACCCATTTCGAAGAGTTTTGACCTTGAGCAAAAGTTGATACTAAAGATAATGGCAAAGTAAGAATAGAAGAAGCAAAAATCAAAGGAATTACATTTGAAGGATTAACCTTGAATGGAATGTAAGTACTTTGACCACCGTACATTTTTCTTCCTACAACACGCTTTGCATAGTGTACAGGAATTTTTCTCTGTCCAGATTCTTCATATATTACTAAAGCAATTATCGCAATATACATGATTAAAACAAGGATAACAAATACAAGTTGTACTTCGCCAGAACTTACTTTTTGAGAAAGTTCAATTATTGCATTTGGCAAGCGAGCAACAATACCTGCAAAAATCATCATTGAAACACCATTTCCAATACCACGAGCTGTAATCTGATCACCAAGCCAAATAGTAACCATAGATCCAGTTGTAACTGTTAGCATTGTGAGCAAAGTATATGAAAGTTGACTATCTAACACTACACAACCAGGGATACTATTAGCATAAACAGTAACACCGTAAGATTGAATCAAACAAACAATAATAGTACCTATTCTTGAATAGAATGCAATCTTACGCTGTCCGCCATCTTCTTGAGATATACGTTTAAGAGCTGGGAAAATAATCACAGCAAGCTGCATAATAATCTGAGTGGAGATGTAAGGCATTACACCGAGCATTAAAACAGAGAAGTTTGAGAATGCTCCTCCAACAAAGAAGTCCATGTAACTAGCGAACGCATTGTTATTTTGCGCTGCTAAATCGTCAAAGTATTTAAGTAAAACGCTTGCATCAATTCCTGGCATAGTAATTACACTACCAAGTCTAAAAACAGCCAAGATAATTAATGTAAAAAATAAGCGTTCTCTAATTTCTTTAACTTTAAACATATTTACAATTGGATTGCTTGCCATGTTCTACTCCGCTTTTATTCGTTATTTTCTGCTGATTTAGCTTCAACGATAGAAACTGAACCACCAGCTTTTTCGATTTTTTCTTTTGCAGATGCAGAAACTTTATCAACGATTACAGTAAGTTTTTTTGCAATATCCCCATTTCCAAGGATTTTTACTAAAGAACTTGATTTCTTAGAAATAAAGCCTTTTGCAGCAAGTGCAGCTTTATCTACTGTTTCACCATCGTTAAATTTTGCATCTAACTGATCAAGGTTGATACAAACATATTCCTTCTTGAAAGGATAGTTTGAGAAACCTTTCATTGCAATACGTCTGTAAAGAGGCATCTGTCCACCTTCAAAACCTACATAAGTTTTTCCACCTGAACGAGATTGTTGTCCTTTATTACCTTTACCAGCTGTTGAACCAAGTCCTGAAGAAGAACCACGTCCAACGCGTTTTGGTTTTTTATTAGCGCCCTGAGGAGCACTAAGAATTGGATTATATTCAGCCATATTAGATCTCCTCAACTTTTACTAAATGAGCTACAGAAGCAATCATTCCACGAACAGAATCGCAATCATTGTGAATTACAGAAGAACTAATCTTCTTTAATCCAAGACTACGTACTGTAGCAACTTTAGCAGGCTTTTGACCTATTGTACTTCTAATTAATGTAACTTTTAACTGTTTTGCTTTAGCCATACATTAACCCCACAACTCATCAAGAGTTTTACCTCTGTTTGCTGCAATTTTCTTTGCATCCATCAATTTAGAAATAGCATCGAAAGTTGCACGAACAACATTTACTGCAGAACTTGATCCTAATGATTTAGAAAGCAAGTCAGTTGCACCAGCAGCATCCATGATAGCACGAACTGTACCACCAGCAATAATACCAGTACCCGAACATGCAGGTTTTAGAAGTACTGAAGAACTCTTATATTTTCCAATGATTTCATGTGGCAAAGTACCATTTTTCATTGGGATATAGATAAGATTTCTTTTAGCACGATCAATGCTCTTTTTAATTGCTTCAGATACATCGTTAGCTTTACCAAGTCCGTATCCTACGCGACCTTTTTGATCTCCAACAACAGTAAGAGCAGAGAAAGACATACGACGTCCACCTTTTACTGTCTTACATGTTCTGTTGAGAGTTACGAGTTTTTCAACAAACTCTTTTTCTCTTGGTTCTTTATCAAAGTTTTTCTGATGTTCCATAATAACTCCTAGAAATCAATCCCGGCTTTACGGGTACCATCAGCGAGAGCTTTAACAACACCATGGTACAAGTAACCATTTCTGTCAAAAACAACTTTAGAGATGTTTTTATCCTTAAGGCGTGCACCTAAAGCTTCACCAAGTTTTGCAGCACCTTCAATTGTAGGTTTTACATCTGCAAATTCTTTTTCTAATGTTGAAATAGAAGCTAAAGTTTTACCTTCATCATCATTAATAACTTGTACAGAAAGATTTTTGTTACTTCTTGTAACTGTCATTCTTGGTCTTTCTGCTGTTCCGTAGATTGACTTACGAATGTGAATTTTTCTGTGCAAGCGTTTTCTATTTTTATCATTCAGTTTCTTTAACATAGCTTCACCTTATTTTACACCTGTCTTACCGACTTTGCGTCTAATAACTTCAGTTTCATAGCGAATACCTTTTCCTTTATAAGGTTCTGGTTTACGCAATTTGCGAAGCTGAGCACTGAATTCACCAACTTTTTGTTTATCAACACCAGAAATTGTAACTTTACCTGCAGCATCTGCAACAACAGTAAGTCCTTCTGGGATAATAGCAATATAGTCAGTAGAATAACCAAGGTTCATAACAAGTTCATTACCTTTTACTTCAGCACGATATCCAACACCATTGATAATTAATGTTTTTGAGAAACCTTCTGAAACACCTTTAACCATATTTGCAACAAGACTTCTGTAAAGACCATGGTCTGCATTAGCCTGTTTTGTATCGTTTAAAGTTGTAAGAATAACTTCACTGCCTTGAACTTCAATTTTGATATTGTTGCTAAAATTTTGTTTCATTTCACCTTTTGGGCCTTTAATTGAAACAACATTATCAACAACAGTTACTGTTACACCTGCTGGAATAGCAACAGGAAGTTTACCTACTTTAGACATACTTTCTGCCCCCTATTACCAAACTGTGCAAATTAATTCACCACCAACCATTTTTTCTGCAGCTTTTCTACCAGTTGTAACACCAGAAGATGTAGAAACAATGATTGTACCATAACCGTTGTAAACACGTGGTAAATCTTTATAACCAGAATAAACACGGCGACCTGGTGTAGAAATCTTTTTAACACCATGAATTACCGGATTATTTTCATCATCATATTTTAAGAAAATACGAAGTGTGTTATGTCCATCTTCTTGAACTTTCTTAAAATTCTTAATATAACCTTCAGTTTTCAGAATCTTCACGATTTCGAGTTTCAACTTAGAAGCTGGAACATCTACTTTCTCGTGGCGGGCCATAGCCGCATTCCGAACCTTTGTTAGCATATCTGCTACTGGATCTGATGCACTCATTTTATACTCCTACCCTACCAACTTGATTTTGTAACGCCTGGAAGAAGGCCTTCACTTGCTAATTTACGGAAGCAAAGACGACACATCTTGAACTTACGTAAATATCCACGTGGACGACCGCAAATCTGACAACGATTGTATTCTCTTGTAGATGGTTTAAAGTCTTTTGTTCCTTTTTCACCTACAGAATACTTTTGTTTGCGGGCTGCTTTAATAATCATTGATTTCTTAGCCATGACTTCTCACCCTATTTCCGGAACGGCATGTTAAACTTGGTCAACAAAGATTTTGCTTCTGCATCTGTCTTTGCACTTGTTACGATTGTAATATTCATACCAGCAATCTTAGTGATTTTATCAAAGTCGATTTCTGGGAAAATAATTTGTTCAGTAACACCAAGAGAAAAATTTCCATGTCCATCAAAACCAGTAGCTTTGATACCACGGAAGTCCTTTACACGTGGGAGTGAAACATTGATCAAGCGGTCCAAGAATTCATACATAATTGTTCCGCGCAATGTTACCATTGCACCCACTTCATTACCCTCACGAAGTTTGAAGTTAGCTATACTCTTCTTTGCTCTTGTTTTAACAGCTTTCTGACCTGTAATTTGTGTCAAGTCAGCAACTGCGGCATCAAGAAGTTTCTTATTTGTGAGAGCTTCACCTACACCCATACTTACAACAATCTTTTTAATTGCAGGAATCTGCATTGGGCTTGTGTAATTAAACTCTTTTACAAGAGCTGGTGCGATTTCGTCTTTATAGACTTTCTTAAGCCGAGGTACGTAATTATCCATTACAAGATATCTCCACATTTACGACATACGCGAACTTTTTTGTCGCCGTCGATTTTATAACCAATTTTTGTTGGACCGCATTTTTTACATACGATTGCAACATTTGAAATATTAAGAGGTGCTTCGATTTCAGCGATACCGCCTTGATCTTGCTGACTCTTTTTTCTCATTGCTTTTTTAACAATGTTTACACCTGATACAATAACTGTTTCTTTTTTAAGGTTTACAGAAACTACAGAGCCTCTTTTACCTTTATCTTTTCCAGCTATTACCTGTACAGTATCGTTCTTATGGATTTTTGATTTCTTTAACATTCAATAACTCCTTATAGAACTTCTGGAGCCAAAGATATGATTTTCATAAAATCCATATCACGAAGCTCACGAGCTACAGGTCCAAAAATACGTTTTCCTTTTGGGTTTTTATTATCATCAACAATAACACAAGCGTTATCATCAAAACGAATATAAGTTCCATCAGGACGACGATATTCTTTAGCTTGGCGTACAATTACAGCTTTAGCTATTGAACCTTTTTTAATAGTAGAAGTAGGGATTGCATCCTTTACTGCTACAACCACGATATCGCCAATACCAGCGTATCTACGATGTGAACCGCCGATAACTTTAATACACTGAACAATTTTTGCTCCGGAGTTATCAGCAACATTCATACAAGATTGCATTTGAATCATAATTCAACTCCTCGCTTATTTAGCACGTTCAACGATTTCTGCAAGACGCCAGCATTTATTTTTGCTTAATGGTCTGCATTCAACGATTCGTACAGTATCACCTACATGAGCTTCATTATTTTCATCGTGAGCCATGTATTTTTTAGTTCTAGTAACATATTTCTTGTAAAGGCGATCCATTTTTTTAGTTGCAATAGTTACTACAATAGTTTTATCCATTTTTTCACTAGTTACAAGACCAACAAATGAACGTTTTGCAGCCTTTACAGTCTGAACAGTTTTTTCTTCCACGGTTCAGCTCCTACTTATTATCTTCAGCATTTTTTTTCTGCTGAATAAATGTATTCAAACGTGCAATTTCTCTACGCATTGTACGTTTCTGCATTGGATTATCTACATGTGAAATCACCATTTTAAAACGGAGATCCATGTATTCTCTTTTAAGCTCATCACGTTTAGCAACTAGTTCTTTATAAGATAATTCTTTATCATTTTTCTTTTTTGAATCAGCCATCTTATTCCTCCTAGTCTTGTGTTGGCTTATAAGCTATTTTTGTTTTAACTGGTAATTTACTTGCAGCAAGTTCAAGAGCTCTGTGAGCTACTTTCAAATCTACACCACCAATTTCAAACAAAATCATTCCTGGTTTTAGAACAGCAGCCCAATGATCTGGAGCTCCTTTTCCCTTACCCATACGAACTTCGGCAGGTTTCTTTGAAATCGGTTTATCAGGGAAAACACGAATCCAAACATCACCTTTTCTTTCCAATTTACGGTTGATAGCAACACGGGCAGCTTCAATAATTCTTGTATTCAACCATGTTGGTTCCATAGCAACAAGTGCTATATCACCGAAATCTATGTTATTATCACGAGTTGCGAAACCTTTTTCGCGACCGCGTTGCACTTTACGGTGCTTAACTCTTTTAGGTGCGAGTGGCATACATTAACTCCTTGCCTTTTTAGCAGGTTCTGAACCTTCGTTCTTATCTTGTGAAGCACCTTGACGATTGCGTCTTGGTTTCTTTACAAGTTGTCCTGCATCTTCGTTATGCTCAACACCATAGTTCATACCATTATAAACCCATACTTTAATACCGATTTTTCCGTATGTAGTAAGAGCTGCGTATGTTCCATAGTCGATATCAGCACGAAGAGTGTGAAGAGGAACACGTCCTTCTTTATGTTCTTCTGTACGGGACATATCTGCACCGCCAAGACGACCACTTAGACGAACCTTAATACCCTGTGCACCTGCTCTCATAGCATTACTTACAGCTTGTTTCATTGCTTTTCTGAATGAACCACGTCCAACAAGCTGACGACCAATATTCTGTGCAATCAAACTAGCATTCAAATCAGCACGTTTAATTTCTTTGATCTTAATTTGAACTTTTTTTGTCAATTGCTTTTGAATATCTGCACTTATTTTTTCAATAGATGCACCTTTTACACCAATAATTACACCTGGGCGAGCAGTGTGAATTACGATTGTTACACGCTGTGGATGACGAACAATTTCGATCTCAGCAATATCAGCATTTTTGCATTCAGGAAGTTCAGAAACTAAATTTCTGATTTTAATATCTTCAAGAACTAAATCTGCATATTCACGAGGATCTGCATACCAGCGTGATTGCCATGTTTTGTTTACACCTAAGCGTAAACCAATAGGATTAACTTTCTGACCCACTTTATTCCCCCGCCTTCTCGTCAACGATGACGGTTATATGACACATACGTTTTAGAAGTTGATCTGCACGACCACGAGCACGGAACCAAACTCTTTTAAGTCTTGGACCTTCATCAATTCTAATTTCTTTTACGTAGAGCATATCTTCATCTAACTTGCTATTCAAATTAAGGGCATTTGCTGCTGCAGATTTTAATGTAGAACTAATTAATTTTGCACCTTTTTGTGGCATGTTAGCCAAAATAGCCATAGCTTCCGAATAGGACTTCTGATTAATTACACGAGCAACTGGACGAACCTTTGTTGGAGATGCAATCAGGAATTTTGAAGTGGCTACATAACCTTTTCTTTCAGCCATAATATCCACCTACCTATTTCTTGCCTTTTCCGGCTGTTTTATCTGAACCATGGCCGCGATATGTACGAGTTGGAGCAAACTCACCAAGTTTGTGACCAACTAAGTTTTCTGTAATGTACACTGGAATCCATGATTTACCATTATACACAGAAATAGTATTACCAACCATTTCTGGGATTATTGTAGAGCAGCGAGAATATGTTTTAATCATTTTCTTGTCTGCTTCTTTATTCATTGCTTGAACCTTTTTGTAAAGTGATTTTTCTACAAAAGGTCCTTTCTTAACAGATCTTGACACAGTTATCTCCTATGCAACTACTTCTTGCGACGAGAAACGATGAACTTACTAGAGTTCTTTCTCTTGTTGCGAGTCTGGTAACCTTTACAAGGCTGTCCCCAAGGAGTAACAGGGTTACGTCCTTTACCAGCACCTTCACCACCACCAAGTGGGTGATCAACAGGGTTCATAGCCATACCACGTACAGTTGGTCTAACACCGAGCCAACGTCTGTGACCAGCTTTACCAAGCTTAACATTCATGTGTTCTTCGTTTCCAACAACACCGATTGTTGCATAGCATTTACCATTGATCTTTCTCATTTCACTTGAAGGCAAACGAACGATAACGTAATCACCTTCACGACCTGCAATCATTGCACTTGCACCAGCAGAACGAACTAATTGTCCACCCGAGCCTAATGTAAGTTCAATATTGTGAATTGTAAAACCTACTGGAATTGCATTTAGAGGAAGTGCATTTCCAACAGTTGGAGTTGCATTTTCGCCAGACATAATTTTTTGTCCAACCTGCAATCCTTTTGGAGCGATGATATAACGTTTATCACCGTCTGCATAATAAATCAAAGCAATATTAGCACTTCTGTTTGGATCGTATTCAATTGATTTTACAGTTCCAGGAATTCCATACTTATTGCGTTTGAAATCTATTTCACGATAGCGTCTCTTGTGTCCACCACCCTGATGACGTACAGAAATACGTCCACCAGCGCCGCGCCCAGCATGAGACTTTTTACCTGACACCAAAGTTTTCTCGGGTCTATCGGTTGTCAGTTCATCTCTACGCAAGTCAACACGTCCACGTGTACCTGCTGTCATTGGCTTATATACTTTAAGAGCCATTTTATTCCCCTTAGTCTACTTGGACTTAAACACCTTCAAATGCTGAGATTGTCTCACCATCAGCAACACGAACGATTGCTTTTTTGTACGAAGATGTACGACCAGGTTTTCCACGAAGTCGTTTCATTTTTCCAAGAACATTCATTGTTGTACAACTAACAACTTTTACATTAAATAAAGTTTTTACAGCTTCTTTAATTTCTGTTTTAGTTGCATCTGGATGAACTATAAATACATATTTATTTTGTTCACGTAAAGCACTTGCTTTTTCTGAAACAACAGGCTCAATAAGAATATCTTCATATCTCATTATTTTGCCTCCTTATCTTCTGCATAAAAATCACAAAGATTTTTTACTGCACTTTCAAGAGCTATAATTTTTCTTCCGTAGAACAAATCATGAGCATTAAGACGATTATACGAAAGGAATGTAAGGTTTGGAATATTTCTTCCAGCCTGTTTGATTTTTTCATCATCATCTTTCAAAATAAGAACAGTTCTTTCACCCTTAGCAAAATTGTTGAGAATTGCTACTAAATCTTTAGTTTTTCCACTTTCGATTGTAAAATCTTCAACAACTGTAAGTCTTTCACCTTGAGCATGCATACTTAAGATAGTTTTCATAGCAAGTCTCTTTTCCTTTTTAGGAATTGAGTAGCTAAAATCTCTTGGTTTTGGACCAAAAATAGTACCACCGCCAACTGTGATAGGTGATTTTTTATCACCACGACGAGCGTTACCAGTACCTTTTTGTTTGTAAGGTTTGTTGTTACTTCCGTGAACTTCAGAACGAGTTTTAGTACATGCAGTACCAACACGTTTATTTGCTAATTCATTTGTGATGGCATAATAAATAACATCATCATTTACTGGGAGACCGAATACTTTATCATCTAAAGTGATTGTACGCAGTTCTTTACCAGAAGTTGAATATACTTTCTTTTCCATATTCTATCTCCTATTTCTTTACTGCGGACTTCACGATGAGTGTACAGTTTTTATTACCTGGAACAGCTCCGCGAACTAAAATTACATTCAATTCAGGATCAACTTTTACTATTTTAAGATTCTGTACTGTAACACGTCTGAATCCCATACGACCAGCCATTTTAATATTCTTAAAAGTGTGCTGTGGATTAATTGTTCCTGTACCACCAGCTTCACGATGGAATTTTGAACCGTGTGTAGCACGTCCACCATGAAAGCCCCATCTCTTCATAACACCTTGAAAACCTTTACCTTTAGATGTAGCTGTTACATCCAAGAAACGGCAATTTTCAAAGAGTTCAAGACCAATAACATCTCCAACGTTAACTTCCTTTTCAAAATCACGAAATTCTTTTAACTTACGTTTTGGAGTAATGTTTTCTGGGAATTGTCCGGCATATGCTTTACTTACTTTAGACTCTTTCATATCATCTAAACCAAGCACAACTGCATCATAACCGCAATTTTCCTTTGTTTTCTTAGCAACAACAACATTTGGTTCAACGTGGATCACGGTGACTGGAGTCAAATTTCCGCTTTCGTCGAATACCTGTGTCATGCCAATTTTTTTTGCAATCAGACCTTTCATTCTGATATTCTCCTTATTAGGACGATTGTTTTCTCTTAAAACAAACGCTCCTATTCAACAGGCCGCCATCCCAGATCCAAAGGGACCGTACCTTTTTTTTATTTCAACCCACAAGGGTTTTTTACTATTGTGTGATTACTACATCAACACCGGCAGGTAGTTCAAGTTTCATCAAAGAATCCATTACATCTTGTGAAGGATTCATAATATCAATAAGACGTTTATGTGTACGCATTTCAAATTGTTCACGTGATTTTTTATTTACGTGTGGTGAACGCAATACAGTAATCTTATTAATTCTTGTCGGAAGCGGGATAGGTCCTGAAACCTTTGCACCTGCCTTCTGAACAGTCTGCACGATGGCTTTAGCACTCTGGTCGATCAGTTCTACATCAAATGCACGAAGTCTGACACGAATCTTTCCATTAGCCATTTTATTTTTACTCCTATTTTGAAGAAGGGTCGTTTTAACTCCCCTTCTTCAAAAACTAAAAACTATTCAATAATTTTTGTTACCTGACCTGAAGCGATTGTACGACCGCCTTCACGAACAGCAAGTTTAAGACCTTCATCCATAGCGATTGGGTGAATAAGTGTACCGATGATTTTTGTATTATCACCAGGTTTTACCATATCAACACCATCTGTCAAATCGATTGTACCTGTAATATCTGTAGTTCTGAAGTAGAACTGTGGACGATATCCAGAGAAGAATGGGCTATGACGTCCACCTTCTTCTTTAGAAAGTACGTAAATTTGAGCTTCGAATTTTGTATGTGGTTGAATTGTTTTTGGTGCAGCAAGAACTTGTCCGCGTTCAACACTTGATTTTTCAATACCACGAAGAAGGATACCTACGTTATCACCAGCCATACCTTGGTCAAGTGTTTTTTGGAACATTTCGATACCTGTTACAGTAGAAGCTTGTGTTTCTCTAATACCAACGATTTCAACAGCATCGTTCATATTTACAACACCACGTTCAATTTTTCCTGTTACTACAGTACCACGTCCTGAGATTGTGAAGATATCTTCGATTGGCATCAAGAATGGTTTTTGATCATCACGAACTGGATCATCAAACCATGTATCCATAGCTGCGAGCAATTCTTCGATACAAGCAGTGTTTTCTGGAGTTGGATCATTTAAAGCTTTAAATGCAGAACCTTTTACGATTGGAGTATCACCTTCGAAACCATATTCTTTAAGTGTATCTCTCATTTCTTCTTCGATCAATTCAAGAAGTTCTGGGTCAGCAATATCAACTTTGTTCAAGAATACGATGATTTTTGGTACACCTACCTGACGAGCAAGCAAAAGGTGTTCACGTGTCTGAGGCATGATACCATCAGAACCAGCTACTACGAGGATAGCACCATCCATCTGAGCAGCACCAGTAATCATGTTTTTGATATAGTCAGCGTGTCCTGGACAGTCAATGTGTGCATAGTGACGTTTGTCTGACTGATATTCAAGGTGACGTGTATTGATTGTAATACCACGTTCTTTTTCTTCAGGAGCATTATCGATTTCATCATATTTAAGAACTTTATCACCATATTTGTTTCCACAATATGTTGTGATAGCTGCTGAAGTTGTTGTTTTACCATGGTCAACGTGACCGATAGTACCAACGTTCATGTGAGGTTTAGTTCTAACGAACTTCTCCTTAGCCATGTTTTTCTCCTTGCCGGGAACCTATGCCCAGCATACTTATTTTTATGTGTTGCACTTTAAGCCAGAACGTAAAACCACCCCACAAGGCAGCAATACATTCGCAGACACAATTAATTGATAGATTAGAGAAAAGAAAGGAGATGTGCGGAAAAATTAATTTAATCTTTATATAACATTCCATCTTTTTACGAAATGTTACAACCCGACACCACCAATCATTATCACAAATCTTATTTTTGACAACTGGTCTGGTTTATTTCGAGTTAAGCCACTTTTGGCACAACAGAAACCACCCAACCTATCGTCTATATAATCATTACCAACGGTAATAATTTCAAAGTTAAGGGCCGTACACATCTGAAAATTAGCATAAAAACACCAATTAACTTTACGATTGTACCAGATTTTTATAAAAATCTGCCTGTTTCTCAAAGAACCCACTAATCCTTTAAAAAAAGACTAGCCTAATATTTATACAATTTTTACATATAAATTGCAATAGTCTAAATATTAATTTTAGAAAAAAAATAGGTGGCATTTCGTTTAGAAACACCACCCATCCTAAAATTAAACTACCATCTGTAGTGAGCAAAAGCTTTATTTGCTTCTGCCATTTTATGTACATCTTCACGTTTTTTGAATGCTGTACCAGTATTGTTATAAGCATCCAAAAGTTCAGCTGCTAATGTTTCAGCCATTCCGTGACCACTTCTTTTACGAGCTGCATCAATAATCCATCTCATAGCAAGTGCTTCACGACGTGATTCACGAATTTCCATTGGAACTTGATATGTAGCACCACCAACACGGCGAGATTTAACTTCAACCATTGGTTTTACATTTTCAAGTGCTTTAAGCAAAACTTCTAAAGGATCTTTATCTGTTTTTGCTTTTAAATTGTCCATAGCTTTATAAACAATTTTTACACAAGTTTCTTTCTTTCCGTCCAACATCATGCGACATACGAACTTAGAAATAACTTTGCTATTGTATTTAACATCCGGCAATAAAGGACGTTCAACTGATTTCTTATGCCTTCCCATCTTACGCCTCCATTATGCCTTTGGTCTTTTAGCACCATATTTAGAACGACCGCGTTTTCTGTCTTCTACACCAAGTGCATCTTTTGTACCACGAATGATATGATAACGTACACCAGGAAGATCTTTTACACGACCACCACGTACTAAAACTACTGAGTGTTCCTGCAAGTTATGTCCAATACCAGGAATATATGCAGTAACTTCAATTCCATTACTTAAACGAACACGGGCAATTTTTCTTAATGCCGAGTTTGGTTTTTTAGGTGTCTGAGTCATTACACGTGTACATACACCACGTTTCTGCGGACAAGAATCAAGTGCGGGAGCTTTAGTTCTGTTAGCAGCAGATTTACGACCCTGACGGATTAACTGATTTATTGTAGGCATCGCCTATTCTCCTATTTTTATTCCGGTCAGCACCCCGGAAAGAATAAACAATAATAGTTCTATTATTCTAAAGAATTTGTAAAATGAATTCAAGCAAATTTCTTGCAAATTCCGATTTTTTATACAAAGATTTATACTTTTATAAAAAAACACCTTTTAATCAACTTAATAAATTTCAGTTTCTTAAAAGGTGTTTAATTCAATTAGAACTTTCTAATTTTATTTAAATTAGTCGGTTTCATCTGATGATTCATAAATCCTGTCATCCATCTGAGCTTGAGCTTCTTGTTCTAATCTACGACGCTCAAGAATTTCGTCCATCTGGATATCCAAATCTTTATCATTATCATCAGTAAGTTTAATATCTTTATAATTTTTTATACCTGTTCCTGCTGGAATCATGTGACCAATTGCAACATTTTCTTTGATACCATGCAATCCATCTGTTGCTCCAGAAATAGCTGCGTTTGTAAGAACACGAGTTGTTTCCTGGAATGAAGCAGCTGAGATAAATGAATCAACATTCAAAGAAGCCTTTGTGATACCTTGGAACATTGGGCGACCAATTGCAGGTTGTCCACCTTCTTTGATTACACGCTGGTTTTCTTCATGGAATTTATATTTATCAATTTGTTGACCAAAGATAAATTTAGTATCACCAACAGCAACAATTTCAACTTTACGCAACATCTGGCGTACGATAATACCGATATGTTTATCACTAATATCTACACCTTGAGCACGATAAACTTGTTGAATTTCGTCCATAAGGTAATTTTGAAGTGCATTTTCACCAAGAATTGCAAGTACATCTTGTGGAATTGGAGAACCTGCACAAAGTTGTTCACCAGCTTCTACTTTATCGCCATCACGTACAAGCATACGTTTTGTCATAGGAACTAAGTGATCAAATTCTTTTCCGAATTCATCTTCTATAGACACAATTCGTTTACCTTTTTGAATTCCTTTGAATTTAACAAGACCAGAAATCTGAGCTAATACACAAGGATTCTTTGGTTTACGAGCTTCAAAAAGTTCAGCTACACGTGGAAGACCACCAGTAATATCGTTTGATTTCTGAGCTGCTTTTGGAAGTTTTGCTAACAATACACCAGCTTTTACAGGTTTTTTATCTTCTACATTTGAAGGAATTACGGCACCTGCTGGAAGATAATATGTTCCAAGTACGTTTCCGTCTTCATCTGTAATAAGAATACGTGGCTGTTTTACATCAAGGTGCAAGTCAGTAATAATACGTTCTACAGAACCAGATTGTAAGTCAATTTTTTCTTCAAGCGTTGAACCAACAATTACGTCTTCAAAGTGAACATATCCATCTTGTTCAGCGATAATTGGGTCATTGAACTGGTCAAATTCACCAATTGGTTCACCTTTTTGAACGATTGTTCCTTCTTTAATATAAATTGTAGAACCGTTTGCAATTTCAACTTTTTGTTCTTTGTTTGTTACGTAAAGAACATTGTCAATAATTTTTACAGTTCCTGTAACAGCAGCATCAATTGTTTTGTTACCACGTTTTACAAGAGGAGTTCCTCTCATCAAACTTGTTCCATCTTCAACAAGGATTTCATCTTTTGCTTCGATGTTTAATTGATCAAGAATACGAATTACTGTCATGTGACCTTTACGTGTAAACAACCATTTTCCATCTTTTGTTTCAACGTGAGTACCAGTAATTTCTTTAATCAAAGCATTGAATTTGAATACAATGTGGTTATCTTCAGTAGACATTTCGGCAGCACCACCAGAGTGGAATGTACGAAGTGTCAACTGTGTACCAGGCTGACCAATAGATTGAGCAGCGATAATACCAACAGCTTCACCAATTTCTACTACTTTATTGCGAGCTAAGTTCTGTCCATAACATTTTACACAAATACCATGTTTTGCTTCACATGTAAGTACAGTTCTGAGTTTTACTTTTTCAACACCTGCAGCATCGATTTTTGCAGCCATTGCTTCATCAATGTACTGATTTACATCGCAAATAAGTTCTCCAGTGATAGGATGAACAACTTCTTCAATTGTAAAGTGACCTTGAATTCTGTCTTTCAAAGGAACTTTTACTTCATCACCTTCTTTTATTGCTGCATAGTCAATACCGTTGATTGTAGAACAGTCTTCTTCATTGATTACAACATCTTGTGCAACATCAACAAGACGACGAGTCATATAACCAGCTTCAGCAGTTTTAAGAGCAGTATCCGAAAGACCTTTACGAGAAGCGTTAGTTGAAATAAAGTATTCGATAACCGAAAGACCTTCTTTAAAGTTAGAACGGATTGGAAGTTCAATAATTGCACCATTTGGTTTAGTCATCAATCCACGCATAGCAGCAAGCTGTGCAATCTGACCTCTAGAACCGCGGGCACCAGATGTAGCCATCATGTAAATTGTATTAAATCCATCTTTATCTTTTTGAAGGTTATCCATCATTATTTCTGTGAGCTTTTTATTTGTTTTGTCCCACATGTCAATTACTTTGTTATAACGTTCGTCCGCAGTAATTTGACCTTTTGAATACTGATTAACGATATCTTCAACTTCTTTATTTGCTTTATCTATCATCTCTTTCTTTTCTTCTGGAACAAGAATATCGTCCATAGAAAGAGTTGCGCCATAGAATGTAGCGTTTTTATAACCAATATCTTTAATTGCATCATGCATTTGAATAGTGAGCCATGCACCTTTTTCGTGGTAAACATGTTCAATCATCTTTTTAAGATTTTTATCGCCCATCTGTTCATTTACATAATCAACACCTTCTGGCATTGCTTCGTTGAAAGCAAGACGTCCAGCAGTTGTTTCAATTAAATCACCTTCTGCAAAAACTTCTTTATTACCAAAAGTATTTACTGCAAAAGAATTTTTTGGTGCAGGAACTTTTACTAAAGCTTGCCATTCAATATTTCCAAGTTCAGCTGCCAAGCGAACCTCGTTAGTAGAACTAAAGCGTTTTCCTGTTCCTTTTGCATTTGGTTTTACAGAAGTCATGTAATAAATACCAAGAACCATATCCTGAGAAGGAGCAACGATTGTTTTACCGTTAGCTGGGTCAAGCAAGTTTCTTGCAGAAAGCATTAATGTCCAACATTCCATCTGTGCAGCTTGTGTAAGAGGAACGTGAATAGCCATCTGGTCACCATCGAAGTCGGCGTTGAACGCTTTACAAGCGAGAGGGTGTAATTTAAGAGCTTTTCCTTCTACTAAAACTGGTTCAAAAGCTTGAATACCGAGACGGTGCAAAGTAGGAGCACGGTTTAACATAACAGGATGTTCTTTTACAACTTCATCCAAAATTGCAAATACTTCTGGAGATTCCTGTTCTACAAGCATTTTAGCTTTTTTGATATTACCAACAACGTTCTTATCTACAAGTTTTTTCATTAAGAATGGTTTGAACAATTCAAGAGCCATTTTTGTAGGAAGACCACATTGCCAAAGTTTTAATTCTGGACCAACAACAATTACCGAACGACCAGAGTAGTCTACACGTTTACCAAGAAGGTTCAAACGGAAACGACCTTGTTTACCTTTAAGCAAATCAGAAATTGATTTTAATGGTCTATTTGCAGCACCTTTTACAGCGCGTTTACGTTTTGTATTATCAAACAAAGCATCTACAGCTTCTTGTAACATACGTTTTTCGTTACGAATGATGATATCTGGAGCAGAAAGTTCGATAAGTCTAGACAAACGGTTATTTCTATTAATAACACGTCTATACAAATCGTTCAAATCTGATGTAGCAAAACGTCCACCATCAAGCTGAACCATTGGTCTTAATTCAGGTGGAATAACCGGAATTACATCCAAAATCATCCAAGAAACTTTGTTACCAGAAGCACGGAAATTTTCAACAATTTCTATACGACGAAGAAGTCTTTTATCTGTTTTAGAACCTTTTTCAATCATTTTAGCACGTAATTCACTTGCCAAAGCATCAAGGTCCAAACCTTCTAAGAGAGTTTTAATTGCTTCTGCACCCATATCTGCTGTAAAAGCATTTCCGTAGTGATCCAAAGCAGCTTGATATTCTTCTTCTGTAAGAAGTTGCATTTTTCTAAGGTCTGTATCACCTGCATCAATAACGATGTATTTTTCGTAATACAAAACTGAACGAAGAGCAGCAACTTGTAAATCAAGAAGAAGCCCCATTCTACTTGGAACAGCACGATAATACCAAATATGGCTTACTGGAGCTGCTAAAGCAATGTGTCCTGTACGTTCACGGCGAACTTTAAAGTGAGTAACTTCAACACCACAACGATCACAAATTACACCTTTGTAACGAATAGATTTGAATTTACCACAGTAACATTCCCATTCTTTTGTAGTACCAAAAATTCTTTCACAGAACAAACCGTCTTTCTCTGGACGCAATGTTCTATAATTGATTGTTTCTGGTTTTTTAACTTCACCATACGACCATGATTTAATTGTTTCTGGAGAAGCTAATTTTATTTTAAGACTGTCAAAATCTTGTACATCACGCATTTGTATCCTCCTTGTCAAAACCGGAAGCATTTTTATCAATAATTTCTTGATCACGTTCTGTCAATGCAATCTGTTTACCTTTTGCATCATAAATTGTGAAATCAAGAGCCAAACCGCGAAGTTCTTGTACCAATACATTGAATGATTCTGGAATACCAATTGGAGATGAAGGGTCACCTTTTACAATTGATTCATAAATCTTAGAACGACCGTTCATATCATCAGATTTAATTGTCATCATTTCTTGCAATGTATTTGCAGCACCATAAGCTTCAAGAGCCCAAACTTCCATTTCTCCAAGACGCTGACCACCAAACTGAGCTTTACCACCAAGAGGCTGCTGAGTAACAAGAGAGTAAGGTCCTGTTGAACGAGCGTGCATTTTATCATCAACCAAGTGATGAAGTTTCATATAGTAAATTACGCCAACAAAAATTGGATTTACAAATGGTTCACCAGTTCTACCATCATGAACAATTTGTTTACAGTCACGTGAAAGTCCAGCTTCTTCAAGTTTATCACCAATCATATCTTGAGAAGGAGATTGGAATACAGGAGATTCAAAGAATTGATTCAAATATTTACCTGCAATACCAAGTTCCGATTCCATAATCTGACCAATGTTCATACGAGAAGGTACACCAAGTGGGTTCAAACAAACATCGAGAGGAGTACCGTCTTCCAAATATGGCATATCTTCGATTGGAAGGATTCTTGAAACAACACCTTTGTTTCCGTGGCGACCAGCCATTTTATCACCTTCACGTAATTTACGTTTGTTAGCGATAAGAACTTTTACCACTTTATCAACACCAGGGCTTAAATCATCACCTTCAAGGCGACTCAATTGTTGAATATCGATTACAACACCTTCGATTCCATGTGGAACACGCAAAGATGAATCACGAACTTCTTTTGCTTTTTCACCGAAGATAGAATTCAACAATTTAAATTCTGGAGTTGTTTCTTGTTCAGATTTTGGAGTAACTTTACCAACCAAAATATCACCAGAACGAACTTTTGCACCAATGCGAATAATTCCGTCTGCATCAAGATTTGCAAGATTCTTTTCTGCTGTATTTGGAATATCGCGAGTAATTCTTTCTGGGCCAAGTTTTGTTTCACGAATTTCTGTTTGGAATTCTTTAATATGGATAGATGTGTACATATCTTCACGAACAACACGTTGAGAGATAAGAACAGCATCTTCGTAGTTATAACCATTCCAAGGCACGAATCCAACAAGGATATTTCTACCAAGTGCCAATTCACCATTGAATGTTGCAGGACCGTCAGCAAGGATTTCTCCAGCTTTTACTTTTTGTCCAACATCAACAACTGGTCTTTGGTGGTTACAAGTATCGTTATTTGTTCTTTGATATTTTAAAAGTGTGTATGAATCAACTTCATCTGAACCATCAACACGAACTTTAATACAACTACTAGAAACGTAGATTACTTCACCTGCACGAGTTGCTTTTACAAGAACTCCAGAATCGTAAGCACATTTTCTTTCCATACCAGTTCCAACATGTGGTGGTTCTGGGAATAAAAGAGGAACAGCCTGACGCTGCATGTTACAACCCATCAATGCACGGTTAGCATCGTCGTGTTCAAGGAATGGAATCATAGAAGCAGAAACAGAAATTACCTGACGAGGAGAAACATCAACGTATTGAACATCTTTTGGACTACGCTGAGTATAGTTTCCACGGTTACGACAAGAAATTGTTTCTGTTGGGAAAGAACCATCTTCTTTCATTCCTTCAACAACCTGACCAATATGATATTTATCTTCATCATTAGCAGACAAATAATCTACTTGATTAGTTACTTTTCCATCTTCTACTTTGCGGTAAGGAGCTTCCAAGAAACCATAATCATTAATTCTAGTAAACATAGCCAATGAAACGATAAGACCGATGTTTGGACCTTCAGGAGTTTCAATTGGACACATACGACCGTAGTGAGAATAGTGTACGTCACGAACTTCAAAACCAGCTCTATCGCGGCTCAAACCACCTGGTCCCAAAGCATTAAGACGACGTTTATGTGTAAGTTCAGCCAATGGGTTAATTTGATCCATGAACTGAGAAAGTTGTGAAGAACCAAAGAATTCTTTAATAGAAGCAACGATTGGTTTGATAGAAATCAAATCTTGTGGCTTCATTGTGTCTGTTTCTCTAAGGCTCATTCTTTCTTTTGCAATGCGTTCCATTCTGCTGAAAGCTGACTTAAGATTATTTGTCATCAATTCACCAACAGAACGAATACGACGGTTACCTAAGAAATCGATATCATCAACTTGTTCTTCACCAATAAATACTTTGATTAAGAATTTCATTGTGTTGATAATGTCGTCTTTTACCAAAGTAACATCATTAATATGTTCAGTTCCGAATTTTTTGTTGATTTTATAACGACCAACACGTCCAATGTCGTAATGACGTTCAGAGAAGAACAAAGAATTCAAATATTTTTCTGCAGAATCAGCAGTCATTGGTTCACCTGGTTTGAGGATACTACAAATTGTGCTTAATGCATCTTCTTTAGTTGGTTCGTTATCAATAGAACCTTCTCTTACATATTTAACTTCTTCGCGTTCAAAACAGTTAATAATCATTTGTGAATTTAATGAATTATTAACTTCTTCCTTGTTATAAGGGTCGTTGCGAGTATCGAATCTGATAACACAGATTTCAGAAATATTATTTGCGATTAAATCATCGATATCATGAGGATGAAGTCTTGTACCTGCATTGAAAAGACGTTTTTCTTCACCATTTTCGTCTTTGATAATTACAGCATCTGCCAAAACTTTATCTACTAACGCTTCTTTAGAAGCAGAATCTGTTTTTACTTCAACAGTTTCTACATCATAGAAACAACGAATAATTTCTTCACGAGTATTGTAACCTAAAGCACGCAAGAAAAGTGTACCAAGAATTTTCTTTTTGCGGTCAATTTTTGCAAAAATCAATTCTTTTTTCTGGTCAATTTCAAACTCAAGCCACAAACCACGGTAAGAAATAATACGTGATGAGTAAACACCCTTTTCATAACTAAAGATAACACCTGGAGAACGGTGAATCTGAGAAACAACAACGCGTTCTGCACCGTTAATAACAAATGTACCTCTATCTGTCATAAGAGGGATATCACCCATATATATATCTTTTTGAAGGATTGCTCCTGTCTGAAGGAAATTCAAATTAATACGGGCTTTTAATGGAACAGAATAAGTTTGACCTTTCTGTTTACATTCAACTTCCGAGAATTTTATGTTAGACCAATCTAGTTCATAAAATTCATATTCCAAAGACATATCACCGTTTGGACTTTCAATTGGGAATGTAGAAGTAAATACATTTTGTAAACCTTGATCCAAAATTGGTTCATGTTTACGTAATTTGTCCGATTGAAGGAAACTTTCGTATGATGATGTTTGGATTTCAATAAGATTTGGTACTTCCATGAAATTCTGGATATCTTTACCAAAATACTGACGATTGATTGTTCGAGTTTTTGCGAACATCAGATCCCCCCAAAATATTTGATTCAGTTCGTTATCTGCTACATACAAGAAACTCTGTACAGCACAGAAAACACTGATAAAAGTAGGATTGGATATTTTGATTTTTATACAAATTAAGGGGATACCTGAACAAAATCATAAATTCAAGCATCCCCTAAGGTGTAAAATATTTTAGTCTATATATAAACTAATTATTTTTTACTTGCTTTACCACCAGCTTCTTCGATTTTCTTGATGATTTCGTCAGCATCAGCTTTGCTTGCACCTTCTTTCAATGTCTGTGGTGCACCTTCTACGAGAGCTTTTGCTTCACCAAGTCCAAGACCTGTAATTTCACGTACAACTTTAATAACAGGAATCTTTTTAGCTGCATCAAAGCTGTCAAGTGTAACTGTGAATTCTGTTTGTTCTTCTCCACCTGCTGCTGCACCTGCTGCTGGAGCTGCTGCAACTGCTACTGCTGCTGTTACACCGAATTTTTCTTCCATTGCTTTTACAAGTTCTGAACATTCAAGAACTGTCATTGAAGCGATAGCTTCAAGAATTTGATCATTTGTGAGAGCTGCCATATTGTCTTCTCCATAAAATTAAATTATATATTCCACTTAATAAGTGGCAGCGGATATTTTATCAACTGATTTTTACCGCTTTTACACGGACAGTCGACAGCTATGAAGCCTGACCGTGTTTAAATACTTTGTGCATTGATTCAGACTTATGCCTGACCTTCTGCTTCTTTCTTTTCTGCGTATGCTTTGATTGTAGCTGCAAGTTGGCGAACTGGACCGTTCATAGCAGACATAAGCATAGAGTAAAGTTGTTTTTTTCCTGGAACCTTTGAGTAAGCTTCAATTTTAGCTTGATCATAGATTTCATTTTCGATGCTAGCACCTTTTACATTTAATGCTGGAACATCTTTTGCAAAGTCAAAAAGGATTTTTGCTACTTCGTTAGAGTCTTCTTTTGCCATAGCAACAACAGTTGGACCCTTTAAGTAATCAGCAACATTTTCAACTTTCATATCTTCAAATGCAATACGAGCAAAATTGTTTTTTACAACTTTTAATACTGCATCTTTTTCACGAAGTTTGTCTCTCAAACTTGTGATTTGTTCTACTGTAAGACCGCGATAATCAGCAAAAATAAAATCACTGTAATCTGCGAATGCTTTTTTTGTATTTTCAATTGCTTCTGCTTTTGCAGGCTGAATTTTCTTTGCTCTGATAGCCATTATTCACCTTCCTTAATGTCAACCCAAACGCCTGGGCCCATTGATGAACTAATAGATACAGATTGAACAAAACCTGCTGAAGAACCAGCTGGTTTTTTACGTCCAACTTCAGAAATAAGAGTTGAAATATTTTCTACAACTTTTTCTGTATCCATTGAACATTTACCAACAGCAATATGTACAACTCCACCTTTATCAGCACGGAATTCTGTACGACCTTTTTTAAGTTCAGCAACAGCTTTACCTACATCTGGTGTAACTGTACCTGTTTTTGGGTTAGGCATAAGTCCTTTACGACCAAGTACCATACCAAGACGACCTACATCTTTCATCATATCAGGTGTAGCAACACAAACATCAAAATCAAGCCATCCACCTTTTACTTTTTCGATATATTCGTCAGAACCTGCATATGCAGCACCTGCATCAAGTGCTTCTTGAACTTTGTCTTCTTTACAGAAAACAAGAACTTTCTTTTCACCTCTAAACTGATTTGGGAATACTAATGTATCACGAACAGTTTGGTTTTTTTCAAGACGAAGTGAAACGTGAGCTTCTACAGTCTCATCGAATTTTGCAAACTTCATATCTTGAACCATTTTACAAGCTGAAGCAACATCATATTTTTTTGTAAGATCATATTTTGCAGCAGCGTTTTTATAATTCTTTCCGTGTTTCATATTACTGCTCCACCTCTACACCCATACTGCGTGCAGTACCGGCAATGATTTTTTTAGCTGCTTCGATATCATTTGCATTAATATCTGGCATTTTTGTTTTTGCAATTTCTTCCAAATCTTTTGCAGAAAGAGTTGCAACTTTGTCGCGAAGAGGATTTCCTGATCCTTTGTCTAATTTACATGCTTTCTTAATAAGAACTGCTGCTGGAGGAGTTTTAAGAATGAATGTATAAGATTTGTCTTGGTAAACTGTAATAACTACAGGAATTACAAGACCTTTCTCCATATTCTTTGTTCTATCATTGAATTCTTGAACAAATTTTGGAGCTGAAACACCGTGAGGACCAAGAGCTGGACCGATTGGTGGGGCTGGAGTAGCTGCTCCTGCAGGACACTGCAATTTAATGACAGCTGAAACTTTTTTTGTAGCCATTTTATTTCTCCCAAAATTGGTATGAAAGTATCATAAAGATATCTTTCTAACGAGACACCTATGTCCAACGGACTTGCGCCTCTCCCAAAAACAGGCAAAGAAATGTTCACACTTGGGATGCGAACCCTGTAATTGACACAATTAATTAAGCTTTTTCAACTTGTAAAAAGTTTACTTCAACAGGTGTAGGACGACCAAAAATCTGAACTTCAAGAGTAAGCTTTTCTTTTTCCAAGCTGATTTCTTTGATTGTACCAGTAAAAGATGCAAATGGTCCTTCTGTGATTTTAACTTGTTCACCTTCATTAAATGACTGGCGAATACGAGTTTGTTTTTCACCTTTAATAACACCAGATTTTAATAATAGATTTTTTGCTTCATCATTTGAAATTGGAACAGGACGAACATTTGGATTTGTACCAACAAAACCAGTAACACCTTGAATTCTACGCAACTGTGAACAAGTTGATTTCCAATCTGTTTCTGGCAAATCCATTTCAAGCATAATATAACCTGGTAAAAATTTGTTATTACGAACTTTCTTTTTACCATCTTTGATTTCTACAACTTCTTCAACTGGAACTTTTACATCAAGAACTACGTTAGGATCTATTTCTTTTGTTTCTAACAATGATTTGATTGAACGTTCAATTTTACCTTCATAACCAGTATATGTATGAAGAATATACCAACTTCTAGACATAAATCTTACGTCCTATTTCATTAACAAACGGAATAATTGAGTAAATGCTATATCAAGCACCCCAAGAACAACTGCAATAATTACAGTAGAAATAAGAACAACTTTTATAGAAGAAATAACATCATCTTTTGTAGGCCAAACTACTTTCTTTAATTCTGCCTTACTTTCACGAAAAAACTGAACTATCTTTGCCATAAAATCATCCTTTAAAAAAAATATCAGGGCAGGCAGGACTTGAACCCACGACAGGCGGTTTTGGAGACCGCTGCTCTACCAACTGAACTACTGCCCTATTTATATAAAAACTGTTTTCACAGCTTAATATACTAATTAATATAATAAATTATTTTGCTTTTGTCTCTTTGTGCATTGTATGTTTGCGATCAAATGGACAATATTTGCTTAATTCAAGTTTACCTTGAATATTTTTACGATTTTTGTATGTTGTATAATTTTTACGTTTACATTCTGTACATTGTAAAGCAATAATTTCTACAGCACCTTTTTTCTTGCTACCCATATATATCTCCTAAATAAAATCAATCAAAATTAATAAGCCCCCGTGCAGGATCGAACTGCAGACCTTAACCTTACCATGGTTACGCTCTACCGACTGAGCTACAAGGGCAAACAGTAATCTACACAAATTAACTTATTTAATACGTGCGTTCTAAGAATATAATTTATGCTTAAAAATAAGTCAATAAGATAAAGAAGAATTTTTGTATATTTGTTTAAAAAATTTCATTTTTTTCTATTTTTATAGTATATTTTTTATGATAATATTTTTTTATATTTTATTTTTGGGAGTAAATTGTGAACATCGACTCTTTGGTAGATAGGATTTTGGATTCTTATGAAAAATACGGTTTAATCAACAGGAATGATATTGAAAATTTCCCAAACAGACAAAACGTTGTTTCAGTTCTTCAGGATTTACAATCATTGATTTTGCCAGGTTTTAAAGCGGCAGAAGATATTGAACCTTTAAATATTCGGTTTATAACTGGGCAAAAAGTTAATAATATCATTGCGAAACTAACGCGAGAAATTCAGAAATCGCTAATTTACACAATTTCTAAAGTAAAAGGAAATTCTGACAACATAGAAAATTCCCATTGTTTTAAACTTGCAGAAAGAACTTCCATCGCGTTGATAGAAGAAATACCAGAATTGCGTAGAAAAATTCAGTTGGACACAATTGCTGCATATAATGGAGACCCCGCTGCACATAGCAAAGAAGAAGTTATTCTTTCATACCCAGGATTAGAAGCGATTGTTATTCACAGAATTGCAAATTTCCTTTACAAAAACGGAATCCCCATCATCCCTCGTATTATGAGTGAACATGTTCACGGAAAAACTGGAATTGATATTCATCCGGGCGCAACTATTGGAGAATCATTTTTTATTGACCACGGAACTGGAGTTGTAATTGGAGAGACTTGTGTGATTGGTAAAAATGTAAAAATTTATCAAGGCGTTACTCTTGGTGCGTTGAGCGTAAAAAAAGAACTTCAGGACAAAAAAAGACATCCTACAATAGAAGATAACGTTACAATTTATGCAGGTGCAACTATTTTAGGTGGCGACACTGTTATTGGAAAAGGTTGTATTATTGGCGGAAATACGTGGGTAACTCAATCAGTTGAAGAAGGAACTGTCATTACACAACAAAAATAGATAGATTTCTGTAAAAAAGCACAGAAATAACAAAAAAACAGAGCCTTGATAGAACACTACCAAGGCTCTGCCGTCCAGTAAACTGGACATCGGAGAGAGTTTATCAGCTTATTTACAAGCTAATTGTGATTATATCAGTAAACGCATATACTCGCCAACGATTTTATAATCCCCTTTACAAAAGTTTTACAAAAAAAATAATTTTACGGGAGAAGTTTTATGGCTAAAAAAAATGGTTCAATTTTATACAAATGTTCAAATTGTGGTTACACTCAGCCTAGATGGCTTGGGCGATGTCCAGAATGTAACGAATGGAATACTTTAGAAGAAATTATTATTGATAAAAACAACGTTTCTGCTAGTGGACGCGGAAATGAACAAGTAGAAAAATCAAAACCATTAGAATTAAAAACTGTACAGGCACAAGAAAATTGCAGATTTTCAACAGGCATAGAAGAATTTGATAGAGTTTTGGGTGGCGGAGCTGAAAAACGGTCTGCAATTTTGCTTGGTGGCGAACCTGGAATTGGAAAATCCACACTTTTATTACAAACAGCACAAGGAATTGTTTCTAAATATGGTAAAGATTCTAAAGTTTTATACATAAGTGGGGAAGAATCTGCGGCACAAATAAAAGAAAGAGCAGAACGATTAAAAATCAACTGCGACAATATTCAACTTTTGTGTACATCCAGATTAGAAGATTCTCTTGATGCGATGGATTCTATAAATCCGATTCTTGTAATTGTGGATTCAATTCAGACGATTTATTCTGTAAGTGCGGGTTTGATTCCGGGAACTATTAATCAACTAAAATATTGTGCAAATGAATTTATTTCGTGGGTAAAAGAAAGAGATTCTGTTTTAATAATGACTGCGCATGTTACAAAAGAAGGAACAATCGCCGGTCCAAAATCATTGGAACACATGGTTGATACAGTTATATCTTTTGAAAGAAATAATGATGATATTCGATTTTTGCACGCACAAAAAAACAGATTTGGTGCGATAGATGAAATTGGAATTTTCAACATGACAGAAAAAGGACTTTTGCCAGTTTATGACACAGCTTCTTTATTTTTGACAAAACGCAAAGATAAACAACCAAGTGGAGTTATTTGTACGCCGGTTTTTGAAGGAAGCAGAGTTTTTATGGTAGAAATTCAAGCGCTTACTGTTCAAGCAAAAGCTTCTTTATCTAGAGTTTATAGTGAAAAAATCGACTCAGGAAGAATTAGCAGAATTGCAGCTGTTATAGAAAAAAGATGTGGATTAGTTTTTTCAGACCAAGACTTGTATATAAATGTTGCTGGTGGCATAAAACTTTCTGAAAGCTCCATTGATGCTGCAATAGCCGCTGCTTTATATTCTGCACGCACAGACATTCCTATTAAATCAAATATTTGTGTTTTTGGTGAATTAAGTTTGGCCGGAGAAATTCGGGAAGTGAATAAATCTAAACAAAGAATCAAAGCTGCCAACAATTTAGGCTTCACAAATATTTTGGCACCAAGTGAAGATTCGGGATGTATTCATGTAGAAAATATAAAAGATTTGGTAAAAAACGTGTTTTAAAAAAAAAGCGACGCAGGTAAAACTAATGCATGGTAACAAAAGTTTAGACACCTGCGTTCTTCTTACTCTGTTTTATTTTCTGGGACTTTGATTCTGTTAAATTCATAGATTTTATTGTTTCCAAGAACTTTTATTTGTAAAGTATCCTTTTTTATATTGTATAAAACAACATCAACAAAACCATCTAATTCAGAACCTTTTAACGAAGCCCATTGTCCTTCAGGAGTTCCATATTCCAAATATTCCATTTTAATACCATTATTTGGAATTTCAGAGAATGTGTAAGTTCCTTTAAAAGCAACCACATCACTAGCATGTTTATTTATAGAAATAAATTCTGTTTCTGTAAATTCCATGACTTTATCCAAACTTTCCCATACTCCAATCAACAATTCTTTTTGGGAACGAATGGAACAACCTGAAATAAGACAAATAAAAAAAATAAAAACTAAGTATAATCTTTTACTCATTTATTTTTAGTTTTCTGGAGTAAGGATATAGTGTTGATTAGCTTTTGGTCCGTATACCCAAAGCAATGCTGGCCAGTTGAGTAAAAGACCAATAGCAAGGTTTCCACCTTTTAATTCTTTTGTAACACCAGTTCTAAGATCTTTGAATCCATCTTTTTTGATAAGAACATCTGGATCTTCCCAAATTCCATTGCTGATTTTCATAGTAACAGGTGTTGTACCGATTAATTCTCCGTCTACAAATACTTCAGCACCTTCTTGATCAGCATGGAAAGTAACATTTGTACCAGAAATACAACTTGTGAATGCCATTACAACAAGCAATAGAATAGCAAAAATTTTTGCTTTTTTCATAATAAAACCTCTTATAATTTTTTTTGAACAAAGCAACAAATTACATATGCAAATTTGCATTACATTTATTGCAACTGTCCATTTTGTAATTTTATCAGACATTTGTCATAAATACAACAAAATAAGACAGTTGTCGTATTAAAATCATGACATGAATTTTTGGAAAGTTGTTATCGATGAATTAGAGTTTCAGAATAAAACTAGAAAATGGCTTGCTGCTGAAGCTTCATTTGATGTATCAACTATTGGAACAGGATTAAAAAGAGAAAGTATTCCTCAAGTAGATTTGGCATTAAGAATTGCAAAGGCTCTAAATGTTCCAGTTGAATATCTTGTAACAGGAAAAACTACCACTACAACTCAAACTGAATCAATAGATATAGATGTTCATAAATACCACAAATATTTTCATCTTATAGAAAATTTAGAAAACTTACCTGAAAAAAATAGAAATGCAATAAGTAAAATGATAGAAGAAATGGCACAAGCTGAATTGTAAATATAAAAGATTTGGTAAAAAACGTGTTTTACCCACCGCGTACAAGTTTTGTTTACACAAAACTTGAGGCGCAGGCAAAAACAATGTTATTGTAACAAAAGTTTAAGTTCCTGCGCCAGTTTTAGTTATTTTTGTTGATAATTTTTGTTTCGTATTTTCCTGTGGCAATTTCTGTGTAGCGAACGAACAACGAAACTTTATTTTCTGAATCTAATGCGTTCCAGATTTCTGAAGATAATTCTTCGATATTTCCGTTGAGTTCCAATTTTACAGGTTCGCCTTGGAAACTTGGAAGTGGATTTCCGTCTTCCATGTATGTATGGATGTAATGTCCAACTCCAGCAACAGGATTATCGTATGTGTATGTAAAACGTAATGTGTTGTCAGGATTTCCGTCGTCGCTTTTTAAGATTGAAAGTGCGTAGTTATATTTTGCATCTGTGAAATCTAAAAGTGATGAAATGCGTGGTGTGTAATTTGGAGCATCATGTTCGTATTTTCTTGAACGAAGTGATTGTTCAAATGTTAAACCTTGTGAAAGACCTTGGTAAATTGTATCTGTTTGGTCGCCGTTTGTAACAATCAATTTGTTGTCTAAAACTCTAACAGCTGCGTAAATGATTAAACTTGGGTCGCCAGCGATTAACGTTGGATCAAAAGCTTTTGTTTTTACAACTTCTGTGTTATTTTCATTTTCTACAACAAAGATTCTGTTGCGGCTGCCTGCACTGCGTCCCATTGTCCAATAAGCACTGATAGCATATTTTCCGCATGAACTTAAGCCTGCAATAATTCCTCTTCCTGGGTATGATGTTCTGCTCAATTCTTCTTTTAAATTCATTTTTATATTCTCCATTTTATCTTTTAGATGCACCTTCTTCGTGAACTTTGTCTAATTCTGCCATGATTGTATCAACAATTACTTGTTTTGGATCTGGCGTATCTTCTGGTAAAGTTGCAAGAACTTTATTTCTAAATTCTTTACAGTTGATAATTGGACTTGCTGTTAATGTAATTGTGTCTTGAACAACAATATCTGCTAACATATCGTCAGGATTTTCCATATCGATGCGAAGACTGTTTCCGTTTACACCAACTAAAAGAACGTTTTCAAAAAGGCGCAAATAACTATCGATTTCGCGTAAACCACGTTTTGTATCTGGACAACCAGGTCGGTAACGAGTTCCACTTGGGAAAACAAGGATGATTTTTCCTTGTTTTTTTAATTCATCAACTTTACGCATTGCAGCAAAATTGATTTTTCTTGCGCGTTTTTCTTCTTCGGCTTTTTCTTCTTCTGTGATTTCTTCTTTTTGGTTTACAGCATTCAAACTTCTTGTAGGATAAATTACAACTCTAGAAAAACCTTCTGTCCACGCTCTAACAAGTGGATGAGCTTCGTTTAATTTCATTCCAGCTACAGCAATAATTCGGGAAGCAAAATCTTTGGACCAATCTTCACCATGTTTTTCTAACAAATAGATAATTCCTGGTAAATCGAGGTTGGAATAATGTTCCATCAAAATAAGTCCAGTTTTTCCTTCTTTTACAACTGATTCGTAAAATGCTTTGAAATTTTCTGGGTTTATTAAACCAGAATCTGGAAGAAAGTTATCATCAAGGATGATATTCATGTATTTACGAGTTGCAAGATTTGCTTCTTCGTAGATTTTTGTTTCATCGATTTTTTCTGCAGCGTGTGAAACTTGTACCATTTCTGCAAAATATTTGCCATACTTTCCTTTAAGTGTGTCTGCCATAAACCTTCCTATAAAAAATTTGATAATTTATCATAGACTATTTTTGTCATTTTGTGTAGTGAAAGGCTTGTTTTAGATATTTGTTTTTGTGTTTTTGTGATACATTCTTATTTATGGAAATAAAACATATTCTTTTTGATTTGGACAACACTCTTTATCCGGCGACTTCGGCAATGGACAAAGGAATTACAACAAGAATGTACGAATGTATTATGGATTTTTTTGGAATTTCTTTGGAAGAAGCAATTAAATTAAGAAAAGAAAAAATTGTTCATTTTTCTACGACGTTGGAATGGCTTAGGAATGAAGGAATGAATGATATTGAAGGATTTTTGCACCACGTTCATCCGGAAAGTGAAGCGGATGAATTAACAGTTGATTTAAATTTGCGGGATTTTTTGATTGATTTGCAAAAATCTTATTCGATGTCAATTTTGACAAACGGTCCGATTGAGCACGCCAGCAGAGTTTTAAACAAGCTTGGAATTCAAGATTTATTTCCGTTGATTACTGATATTAGGGATTGTAATTTTGTGGGAAAACCTTACGCTTCTTCTTATCTTTCTGCGCTCAAAAAAGCAAATGCGGATTTGCAAACTACGGTTTTTGTGGATGATTTAACAAAATATACGGACGGTTTTCAAGCTCTTGGTGGAACTGCTATTCTTGTGGGCGATAAAAATGGAAAACCGTTGTCTAACGACGCAAAACCTTTGGCATATAAATCTAAATATAATTTGGGAAGAACTGTCAAATTGGACAATATTTATAATTTAAAGAATTTATTGGAGCGACTTTAGCCCATGCTGTAGGGGCGCGTAGCGGTCGCTTGCGACTGAGGGTTACTGAACCCCGAAAGGATGGTTTGTGGTTGCGATTTGCTCCAAAGGAGGATTTTATGGCACGATTTTTGGCAATTTGTTTGAGTTCCACGATTCAGAGGACGGTGGTTTTTGAAAATTTGGCGTTGAAAAATGTGAATCGCTCCAAAAAATATAGAATGGATGCGTCGGGAAAGGCGGTGAACTCGGCGAGAATTTTGAATGAATTGGAAAATGGTTGCGTGGATGTGGTTTGTCCGTTGGGCGAAAAAAACGCGGATTTGTTTTTGGATTTGGCGAAAAATGATGATTTGCATATTTTGGATGTAAGAACGCCCGGTTTTACGCGGGAATGTTGGACACTTTTGGATTTTGCGCAAAAAACGACGACAGAACTTGTGGTGGGAGAGCCTGCTCTGGATAAAAAATGTGTGGCGGCGGAAGAAAAATTGCTTGATTTGGTGAAAAATGCGCTTTTGGACGTAGACGCGGTTCTTTTGGCAGGAAGTAGGCCGGAAATTTGGAATGATGATTTGACGGCGAAGATTTCAAAAATGGCAACTGATGAAGGAAAATTGTTTTTGGCGGATTTTTGGGGAAAGGATTTGCTCGATACGCTAAAAATTTGTACTCCAAGTGTGATAAAAATCAACGAAGAGGAATTTTGCAAGACTTTTGATGTGTTCAAAGATGATTTAAAAGTGGAAATTACAAAAAAAAGCGCTGAATTGCAAAATATGATTGTTGTTACGCGCGGAACAGATGATACTTTTGCGGCGAAAAACGGGGAATTTTATTCTGTTCCAGTTGAAAAAGTTGTTCCTGTAAACACGACTGCGTGCGGAGATTCGTTCAATGCGGGATTTTTGTATGAATACGCGAATTCTGGGGATTTTATTGCTGCTTTGAAAAAAGGCACTTGGTGTGCGGCAAGAAATGCGGAAAGAGAATGTCCGGGAAGTACGCAGGATTCTGTGTTTTTGTTACCGTAAATTTGTTTTACCTGCGTTTCAAGTTTTACAAAAGTAAAACTTGTACGTGTTATTTCAAGCAGAATGAAGAATTGAGAATGAAAAAATTGTTTTTGGAAGAAAGGTTGCCACGCGGATTCTAAATTACTAACGTAATTTCTAAGGAGTGATAAAAAAAAGAACGATGTAAGTGATTGAAATGAGTCCGCTCACCAACCGCACTAGTGAGACGATGAGCGAAAAAATTTATTTTGTTACTTCGGATGCGAGTTCTTGGATTTTTTCTATAGGAAGGGATGTTGCTTGGGCAATTTGTTCTAACGATAGATTCATTGTTAACAGATTTTTTGCGGTTTCAATTTTAGTTTGTTCAGCGCCTTGGGAAAAACCTTGTTGAATACCTTCTTTTTTAGCTCTATCTGCGATTTCATAATCTCTTATATTAATCATCATATATTCACCCTTAAACTTTTCACTTTGTTTTAAATCTTCAACAAGTGTACTTATCTTTTTTGTAAAATCTGTGCTTGCTTTGTTATTATAAAGATAATTCAAAATCGCTTTTCTTTCTAGATTATTTTCTTTGTTGAATGATTGTGTGTTGAAAACTACTTTTAACGTCTCATCTTCTAAAACTAATTTGTCCGATTGCAAACATTTGTTTTTGAATGAGTACATTGGTAGATTTAACCCAAAAGGATCAAACGTACAAATAAAAATGATAAATGATTGTTTTAGTTCTGTGTAATATGTTCCTCGTTGTAATGAATCTACATCGATTATTCCTTGATAGTAGCGCATTCGTTTGGCAAGATTTTCTGGCTTGTAAGTTTGAACTTCAATATCAAAGATTTTATCACTTCCTTGTACATAAACATCGAGCCTAACACCTTTGGAATTATAGTAAGGTTTTAGCGACTTTTGGACTTCTAAATATTTGATATCTGCTATTTTGATTTCTAAAAGTCGTTCTAAAAGTCCAATACAGATTTCTTTATTTTTCATTACTGCGTTGAACATGAAATCGTCCGTAAAAGTTAATTCTTCAATCGGTTTAAATGTCATAAAAATTAATCCACCTTTTTTGTAATATTTCTCAATAATTCTGAATTCCGAATTCTGAATTCTGAATTTCTTCCTATAGTTAATATGGACAAAAAATGATTTTTTCGGACCATTTTTTGAGAAAAAAGTGAGATTTTTTGTAAAAAAATTGTTTTTGGAAGAAAGGTTGCCACACGGATTCGAAATTACTAACGTAATTTCTGTAAAAGAGGATGTTGGAAGATTGAAATGAGTCCGCTCACCTACCGAACGAATGAGGCGATGAGCGAGATAAACTTATTTTGTTACTTGGGATGCGAGTTCTTGGATTTTTTCTAGAGGAAGGGAGGTTGCTTGGGCAATTTGTTCTAACGATAGATTCATCGTCAAAAGATTTTTTGCGGTTTCGATAGCTTTTTGTTCAGCACCTTGGGAAAAACCTTTTTCAATACCCAATGTTTCACCTTCTTGGAAAGCTTTTCTTGTAATATCTCTATCATGTAAATTCATAGCTAAATACTCATTTTTGAATTTGTTATTAAGTTTATGTTCTTCAACTAACCGATGAAGCCTATCTGTAAAATTGCTTGTTGGAACTTTAGTTTTAATA